>JBIOTT010000107.1:0-6549 GCA_044866195.1 Gemmatimonadales bacterium | reverse complement strand
GCGCCAGCGCCACCCGGCCGTGAATCTCAAGCCACCCCCGATCCCCGCTTCCAGCGCCCATCCCGACCGGCTGCCCGGGGCCGCCTCGATGCCGGCCACCAGCACGACATATCCCTGATCCACCGGGCCCACCACCCCCGCCACCCCGCCGCCCAGGTACACCCCCGGCCGCTCCGTTGCCGTTGGACTGAGCAGGAAGTGGGCGACCAGTTCGCCTCGGCCGGCCGGGCGGCCATCGGACACACCCCCGCCCACCGTTGCGGCGATCCGGGCGCGCGCGGACGGGCGGAGCCCCGCGTATAGCCCACCGCTCACGAGGGCGGGATCCGCGGTCGTCACCAGCATCTGGCCGCCCACCTCCCACACCTGTTGCGCGGCGAGCGACCAGGGGCTCGCCGCCGCAACGATCAACCCCAGGCTACACCAGGTCGAGGTCATACTCGACCGCGATGTCAGGCGCGAGCGAGTGCACGACCGAGCAGTATTTCTGGAGTGAAAGATCGATGGCGCGGCGGGCCTTGGCCTCGTCCAGCCGGCCGCCGCCCAGCCGGAAAGAGAAGCGGATAGACCGGAAGCGCTTCGGCGCCTGACTCTGGCGGAGCCCCGCGACGTCGATCCGCAGCGAATCGAGCTCGACCCGCATCTTCTCCAGGATGCTCACCACGTCGGCTCCCGAGCAGGCCGCCGCAGCCAGCAGCAATGTCAGCATGGGCCCCGGAGCGTCGGTGTTGTCGGCGTCGATCAGCGTGGTGGGCCCGCCGGCCTGCCCGCCGCGAAAGCGCATGCCGCCTTCCCAGGTAACTGTTACCTTCTTCGTCTCGCCGGGCATCGTAACCCCATCAACTACACACCGCAGAGACGCAGAGGGCGCAGAGAAGACCCACAGTATTTCGCTCTGCGTCCTCTGCGCCTCTGCGGTGTACAGTTCAATCGTTCTTGAGCAACCGCTTCTCGCGGCCCGCCACTCGGCTGTAATCCCAGATGGCATAGAGCCCGACCGCCGCTGTGGCCCATGCGAGCGGGCGCAGGAAGGAAGACTCCAGCAGGAAACCCATCAGGGTGAGCAGCTGTCCGACTGTGACCGCCTTGCCCCCCAGCCGTGCGGGAATGGCACTTGGCCGGCGGGAGACGGCCGTGACCACGAAAGCGATCGTGGCGACGATGTCGCGCAGCAGCACGCCCACGATCTCGTACCACTCGAGCCGGCCGGAAAATGCGACCACCCCGAACGCGGCCGCCATGAAGAGCTTGTCGGCGATGGGGTCGAGCACCGCGCCGAATGCAGAAGAGCCGAACCGCCGGGCGAGCCGTCCGTCCAGCAGATCGGTACCGGCCGCGATGGCGACGATCGCGACCCTGACCCAGACGCCGCCGGCCAGGACAAATCCCACCGCGAGCGGGAGCCGCACCGCGGTGAGCACGTCCGCAGCGGTCCAGCGCGGGGTGGCCCGCTCGGCGCGCTGGGTGACTCCGGTGGCGGGGTCGGCGTCGGAAGCGCTCATCGCACAAACATATATGGTCCCGCCAGGCGGCTCCGGGCTAGCGGCGCACGCCGCTCCCACGCACGATCCCTTCCGCTCGAGTCAGGTTTCTGAGATAGGCCGCGGCAACGTCCTGCACCTGCTGCGCGGTCACCCGCCGATAGGCCGCCCCCGGATCTTCGAGCTCCTCGAGCCCGGATCCCACCAGCCACGCTTCCAGCACTTCACCCGCCACCGAGCTGGCATGCTGGCGGCGGACCTCGGCCTGACCCGCCAGGTAGTTGACCGCCTGGGCCAGCTCCGCTTGGGTCACCGGCTCGCGGACGAAGCGCTCCAACTCCTCCAGCATCGCGGCCCGCGCCTCCTGCTCCCGTTCCGGCGAAGTCGCGATGTAGGTGACCAGTGCGCCGGCCCGGCCCTTCTGCCACGCGGATGCAAGCACCGTGTACGCCAGCGACCGGCGCTCCCGCAAGGCCTCGAAGACGCGCCCGCCGAGCCCGCTCGCCACCGCGGCCCAGACTTCCGCCGCGTGCCGCTCGGGGTTGCGTCGAGCCGGGCCGCGGAAGACCATCGCCAGGGCGGTCTGCGCCTTGTCCCGTAGCACGACCCGCTCGAGCGGCTGCGAATCGAGCGCCCAGCCAAGCTCCGCGGGCGCGCGCTCCGAGGGACGGGGCGGCAGCGTCTCGAACTCGCCGGCCAGGAGATCGGCCGCCCGCTCCGGCTCGACATCTCCCACTGCCACGATCACCGCTCGCGGCCCGAGCAAAGCCCGCTCGTGCCACCGGCGGGCGTCCGCCCCCGTCAGGCCTGAGAGGGTTTCCGGCAGCCCCGCGATCGGAAGTCCGTAGCCGACGTCGCCGAACGCCGCTCCGAACGCGAGCTGAAACGGGAAGCGGAACATGTCGTCTGCCAGCCGCCGCGCCTCGGCGACGAGCGTATCTCGCTCGGCCGCCACGTCAGCGTCCGACAGCGTGGGCGATCGGTGTACGGCGTCGAGCAGCGCGGCCGCGTCAGGAAGGCGATCGGACAGCACCGTGAGTCCGAGACCGAGCCAGTCCGAGTTGAGCGCAGTACCCAGCGAGCCGCCCAGTCGCTCGGCTGCAAACGCCAGGCCTCCCGCATCAAGGCCGGCGGCGCCGCGAAGCGCGGCTCGGAGCGCCAGCGCGCCCAGACCGGCCTGCTCGGCCGGCTCGAACTCGAGTCGAGGGACGTACAGGCCGAGGTTCACCGTCGGCACACCCGGCTTGCGGCGCACCAGCAGATCGGCACCGGGCAACGCGACGTGCAGGACGGCGGCCCGGGTGCTGCCACGCGCCGGTGAAGGGCTGCGGGGCGTCGGCGCCGAGCCGGCCGGCGCGGCGTGGGGCTCCAGTCCGGTTACCGCGAAGGTCCCCGCCACCCGATCGGCGGTGAGCTCCTCCCCCCGGTCGTGCGGCAGATATACCAGGGCCGATACCGCCTCGGGATCGAGGTAGCGTTCGGCCGCCGCCCGGACGTCGTCGGCCGTGGCGCGGGCGAGCGCCGCGTATTCACGGTCGAGCACCTCCACCGTCTCGAGGGCCTCCGCCGCCGCCAGCGCCGCGGCTCGACCCTCCATCGATTCCAGCCGGCGGGCCCAGCGCGTGAGCAGGAGCGTCCGGGCGCGTTCGAGATCGGCTTCCGAGGGGCCGAGGAGGGCGAGACGGGAGACCGCCCGGGCGATACCCTCGAGCGCAGCCGGCACCCGCTCGGCCTCGAGATCGGCGGTGACGCCGAAGACACCGAGCTCGGTCGGGGCATAGTTGTGTGCCGCGATGCTGATGACGATCCCGGTTTCCCTGAGCCTGCGTTGCAGCCAGCTCCCGCGGCCCGAGGCCAGCACTGCGGCGGCGAGATCGAGCGGCGCGGCATCGGGGTGGAGCGGCGGGACGGTGCGCCACCCCAGGGCGAGCTCGGACTGGGCGATGTCCCCCCGCAGCGTGCGCGCCCGCACTTCGCGGCGGGGCGGCTCCTCGGGGGAGCGATCCTCCGCGCCCCGGGCGGGAGCCCAAGCCTGGTAGAACCGGCGGGCTAGAGCCAGCGCGTCCTCCGGCACCACGTCGCCCACAATCGCGACGATGGTCCGCTCGGGCACATAGCGGGACGTGTAGTAGCTCCACAGATCGTCCCGCGTGAGCGCGGCGAGCTCCGCCTCGTGCCCGATCCGCCAGCGGCGGATCCGATGCCGATCGAACATGAGCTCGTGCAGCGTTTCGTAGGCTACCGCGCCGGGGCTGTCGAGCTTCCGCTTCGCCTCCTGAATGATCACCCGGAGCTCCCGCGCGAGCTCGTCTGGATGGATTGCCGAGTGGCGGAGCGCGTCGCTCTGAATGTCGAGCGCCTCCTCGAGCCCACGGGTGGGGAGGACCACCAGGTAGCTGGTGTGGTCGTAGCTGGTGCTGGCGTTCAGGTAGCCGCCCGCAGCCTTGGTCTCCCGGGCAATCGCCCCCACCCCGCGGCGCGCGGTTCCCTTGAAGAACATGTGCTCCAGTACGTGCGAGATCCCAACCCATCGATCTGGCTCGTCGAAAAAACCCGCCTTTACGTGGGTGACGACCGCAGCCACCGGCGCCGACCGGTCTTGCTGCACCAGGAGTGTGAGCCCGTTGGGAAGGACTTCACGCAGCACCCCGGCGGACCAGCGCATCAGTCGCGCGCCCCCCGGGCCAGCGGCCGCCACTCGAGCACCGCGAGCGCGGCCAGAAGGAGCGCCCCGCCATAGCCGGCCGCATAGGCGAGCTCAGCTCCGCCGGGGAGCGGGCCGCGGACGCCGATCAGCTGAAACGGCGGCAGAACCGCATGCAGCACGGTGGCCACCGGGCCGTCCGCGATGCCAGTCGAGCGGGCGAACCCGAGGGCGGTCTGCCAGACCAGCAGAACGATCGCCAGCAGCCAATCCCGCCGAGTGATGGTAGAGAGGAGAAACACGAGACCACCGAGCACGAGATAGAGCAGGCCCATCCGGGCGAACAGCGGAACCGTCAGCATCGGGATGCCGAATCGGGTCCCGATAGCGTGTGCCACCGGGGCAGCGCCGGCCAGCACCGCCGCCCCGCCGATCAGCCAACGCTGCAAATAATAGAGCGGCGGGCTCACCGGCTTTGCAAACAGCGTCCGCTGGTGCCCCTGGGCAAAGTCCCCGCTCACCAGACCGCCGGTTGCAAGCAGCGTGAGGCCCATGGCCGCCCAGTCGAGCACCGTGATGCAGGCGGCCAGATTGGCGTCGCCGCCGGGTGCGACCACCTGGAGCTTCCGCACCAGCATCACGGACACCGCAGCCAGGACGGCCATAAGCAGACCCGGGCCGGTCGCGAGGTCCCGCGCCATCCAGGAGGCATAGCGGAGCGGCAGCCGGGTCATCCCCCGCCTCCTTCGACCGCCGCGCGGAATTCACTCTCCAGCCGGCTCTGTTCCGGGGCGAACGCCGCCACCACTGCGCCGGCTCCCACCAGCGCTGCCAGACCGCGATTGAGCCCGGCGAGATCGCCTCGGATCACCCACTCGGCGCTTCGTCCCTCGACCGCCTCGGCATGAGGGAACGCCTGGCGCAGAGCGGGGTGCGGCGAGGTCAGCACCAGTCGGTACACCAGCTCGGTGGGGCCGGTCTCGCGAGACGAGGCAGCGCCGGCCACGACCACCCGCTCGAGGCGACCCTGGTGCAGGATCAGCACCCGGTCGGCCAGCCGCTCCAACTCGTCGAGGTTGTGCGACGCGATCAGGATCATGCGGGAGGGCCGCCGCAAGCCCCGCACGACGTCCCGAAAGCGCTGGGTCCAGAGCGGGTCGAGTCCGTGGGTCGGCTCGTCCAGTACCACCAGATCGCTGTCACCGGCCAGCGCCTGGGCCAGGCCGAGCCGCTGCAGATTGCCCTTGGAGAGCTCGCGCACCCGCTTTCGGCGCTGATCGGCCAGCCCGAACTCCGCGAGCAGAGCATCGACTCGCTCGCCGACCCCGGGGCGGGGAACTCCGGCCAGCACGGCGTAGCGCTGGAGCGCTCCCTCCACTGTCCAGCGGCCTGGAATCGCGATCAGCTCCGCCTGGTAGCCGGCGCCGCGTCGCTCGACCCAGCTCCTTGGCGCGAGGCCGTCCACCCGCACTCGGCCCCGGGTGGGATGCAGGTATCCGAGCAGGAGAGAGATCAGGGTGCTCTTGCCGGCCCCGTTGGGTCCCGCCACGCCGACGACCTCACCCCGGGTGAGCGTCAGGGTGAGGTCGTCAAGCGCCGGCACCACGCGGGTGCCGAAGAGCGAGCGGTAGGTTTTCGAGAGGCCCTGCAGCTCTATCACTGGATGATGCGCAGGACCCCCGCCTCGGCGCTGCCACGGATGAACGCCTCGGCGTCCGTCACCGGAATCACCACCCCGGTTTCCGCGCGACCCCGCCGGGCGAGGCCGACCATGAACTCCGTGAGCGAGGCGTCGGCCCACTCGCGATCGGCCGCCTTCATTTGCAGCAGGATTTCCTCCCAGGTCCCCTTGAACGTCAGTCCCGCCAGGGTGCCCACCGCATGACTGTCTCCCTGGTAAGCCAGCTGGTGCCCCGGACGCCGCTGCATCGCGTGTAGCTCGGTGAGCAGAGTTCCGAACAGCTCCAGCTGATGCGGGTCGCGAATGGTGCCGTCGGGCTGTTGCGCTTCGACCTCGGCGAGAAGGAGATCGACCGGCTCGGGCTCGCCGGCCACCTCGCCCAGGCGCTGGAGCCACGGTTGCAGCTCGGGATCCTCGTCACGCAGGCGATAGACCGTCTTCTTGAGCTCGATGTGGCGCCAGATGCCCAGCTCGTCGAAGTGATCCTCGGGCTGGGTCCGCTCCAGGTGATGCAGCGCCGCTTCGGTTTCCCCCCGGTCGTACAACAGGTTGGCGAGATAGATCCGGGCTTCCGAAAATTCCGGCTCGAGCTCGAGCGCGCGGCGCAACCAGAAGAGCGCGCCGCTGTCGCTTCCCAGCCGGTGATAGGCGTATCCGAGGCACGCGGCCGCGTCCGGCGATTCCTGATGGGCCGTGACCGCGAACTCGAAGAATCGCTGCGCCGGCCCGACCAGCGCCTCCCG
>JBIOTT010000106.1:0-4759 GCA_044866195.1 Gemmatimonadales bacterium | reverse complement strand
CCCGGTTCCGCACTGAGCTGTTCGGGTCCAGCAACAATGCGGAGGGCGGCGCGCTGGTCGGGCTCGAAGGCGCGCGAGGCGGACTGGGGGCGCGCGCGACTCTCGTCGGCCGCACCGCAGGCGACCTGCACACCCCGGCCGGCGAGTTGGCCAACACCGGGTTCAGCGCGCTGAACGGCGAGCTTGCGCTCGGCCTCTCAGGATACTCCGGCGCCGCATCGCTGCGCTATTCCCGTTACGGCGGCGAGTTCAAGCTGCTGGAGGCCGGCGGGCCGGGAGCAACCGGCGCGGGCGAGGAAGACGAGGCCGAGGAGGGGGGACCAGAGCGCAAGCTTTCGGACGACCGGGTCCAGCTCAATGCCAGCCGGCAGCTGGGCGGTATGCCGCTGGAGGCCAAGGCCCAATGGGAGCGCCATTGGATCGCGGAGAACTCGGACGAGGCTCCGGCGCCCGATGGCCGCACCGAGGAAGGCCGGGTGTTCGATCTTCTGCTGAACACTGGCACGCTCGACGTTCTGCTGCACCATATGCTGGGCAGCCGGGCGCGCGGGACCGTCGGGGTCTCGGGAATGCTGCAGGACAACGACAGCCGAGGCCCGGAGGCGCTGGTGCCCGACGCGCATATACGCAGCGGGGCGGTCTTCGGGCTCGAGCGGGTCGACGTGGGGCGCTGGAGCCTGCTCGCGGGGGCCCGCGCGGACCTGCGCGGCGTCGACGCTGTCGCCACGCCCGCACTTGGCCTGCCCGCGACGTCCCGCGATTACACCGCCGTCACGGCGGACCTGGGCGCCGCCTTCCGGATGACGCCGGCCCTCACGTTAACGGCGAACAGCGGGCGGGCCTGGCGGGCGCCGAATCTGTTCGAGCTGTTTGCCGACGGTCCCCGGTTGGGTGAGGCCCGCTTCGAGATCGGAGACAGCACGTTGGGCCCCGAGACCAGTTTCAATCTGGATGTCGGCATGCGCTGGGAGGGCCGCCGGGTTCGAGCAGAGCTGGCCGCATTCCGCAACCGGATCGACGATTTCATCTTCGGGGCGCCGACGACCGAGTTCCGAGATTCGCTCCGGGTATTCCGCTACGGAAGAACCGACGCGACGCTGGTCGGCGGCGAGCTCCGAGCCAGCGCCGATCTCCTGCCGCACCTGATGGCGGGTGGCCAGCTCGAGTACGTCCGAGGCACCGATGCAGCAAGTCGCCCGCTGCCCGACATCCCGCCGGTTCGAGGCATTGTGGAAGCAGAGCTGCACGAGCTGCCGCTCGGCTGGCTTCACCGTGCCCGGTTCGGGATCGAGCTCGAGCTGGTCGGAGGGCAACACCGGGTCCCCAGCTACCAGCTCGCCGGCTCGGGTGCGACTGTGTTCGACCTCCCAACCGAGGGATACGCCCTGGTCGGCCTCGAGGTCGGGGGCGAGCACGTGATCGGCGGGCGACGCCTTACGCTCACCGCCCGGGTGCGGAATCTGAGCAACACGGAGTACCGCGACTACCTGAGCCGATACAAGACCTTCGCCTTCAACCCAGGGCGCGACGTATCGCTGCGGGTGGGGTGGGAGCTGTGACGAGAGGTGATGGGTTCACCACTTTTTTCACCGCAGAGGCGCAGAGAACGCAGAGGGTTCCTTGATCCATTGGGGCTCCGCTCCCGCGACCACAAAGTTTTTGGTGGTTGCGTAAACGGCGTCCCGGTTGTCGATGAGCCCTCTGCGCTCTCTGCGCCTCTGCGGTAAAAAACCGATGATAATAGTCGCTTGTGGGTGAGGCTGCCGGTTGTCAGCCTGCGGCCTACAGCCAACGCCGCCAACTTCCGATCAACGCTGCCACCGCCCGCCGATAACGGCGGGCGGTCGCCTTTCGTACCCTTGTGCCACGCCTTGAATGAGGAATGCACGTCATGAGCAAGTGGATGCTGGTTGCGGCGCTGTTGGTCGCGGGCGCCGCACCCCCGGCCGCTGGACAGGCCAACCTGCAGTCGCTCGTGCGGGCTCCGCGGCAAGTGCCAAACGCCGTGGTGGCCGAGGGAAGGCTGAGCTTCGATGGTCGAGCCAACGTGGGCGACTTCACCGGCACGACCACCGCCGTGCGCGGCGAGCTTGCGGGCGGTGAAGATATCACGCTGGTACGCGGGTGGGTCGAAGCCTCGGTGAAGACGCTCGTCACCGGCAACGGCAAGCGTGACCGTGATCTCAACAAGTCCATGGAATCCGACCGGTATCCCACCATCCGGTTCGAGTTGTCCGGCGTCACACCCAAAGCCGAGTCGGGCGATACGGCGCAGGTCGATCTCCAGGGGCGGTTCCTGATCCACGGAGTCGAGCGGGCGGTAACCATCCCCGCGATCGTCTTGCTTGCCGGCGACGTCATCCGGCTTCGGGCGGACACGCCGCTCAACCTCACGGACTATCGCATCGGCGGCCTCAGCAAGGCCTTCGGAGTCTTGCGGATGTATCACGACATTCTGGTCCACATCGATGTCACCTTTGCTCCGGGGACTGCCGGGTCCACGGCCCAAGTGAAGAGCTGAGAGAAGACGGGTATGCAGGTCGAGGTGGATTTTCTTCGGCCCGACCCGTACCATATCGTCAGTCCCATGACCAAGCTGCCGCCGGACGACGATCCCCGTCCCATCTTCCCGCCGCGGGGCGACTCGGGCCTCACCCGGATGGCGTATCTGCGCGAGGTGCTGAGCGCTCGCGCCGGCCAGGCAGGGACCGGCCTCCCTCCGGCTGGCGCAGCGCCGCTGCATCCGGCGGAGAAGGCCCTGCAGGAGAGCCAGCGATTGCTGGAGCTGTTTTTCGCGCAATCGCTGGATGGCTTTTTCTTCATGATGCTCGATGAGCCGGTGCGCTGGGACGAGACCGTCGACAAGGCCGCAGTCCTCGAGTGGGTCTTCGGCCACCAGCGCATCACGCGGGTCAACGAGGCAATGGCGCGGCAGTACGGCGCCGTGCCCGAGGACCTGCTCGGCCGCACGCCGGCTGAGCTCTTCGTGCACGACCCGGCGGATGGGCGGGCGCGCTGGCGCCGCTTTTTCGACGCCGGCCGGCTCCACATCGAGACCGACGAGCGGAAGCTGGATGGCACGCCGATCCGGATCGAAGGGGACTACATCTGCCTCTATGCTCCCGATGGCCGGATCATGGGGCACTTCGGCATTCAGCGCGATATCACCGAGCGGCGCAGGGCCGAGGAGGCACTCCGCTTTTCCGAGGAGAAGTTCGCCAAGGCGTTCCGCTCGTCGCCCTTCCGGGTGAGCATCGGCACGCTGGCCGAGGGCCGCTTCCTGGAAGTGAACGACGCGTTCCTGCGGGACCACGGCTTCGCTCGGGACCAGGTGATCGGGCGAACATCGCCCGAGCTCGGGCTCTGGGCCCATCCCGAGGATCGCCGGCGCCTGGTCGAGGCCCTCCAGCGCGACGGCATGGTCCGCGAGTTCGAGTTCGCCGGCCAGACGCGGGATGGCCGGGTGCAGATCACCTCGCTGTCCGCCGAGGTAATCCAGGTTGCCGGCGAGCCCTGCATTCTCGCGGTAGCGACCGACGTCACCGACCGGAAGCGGGCGGAGGACGAGATCCACCGCTCGCGGGAAGAGCTTCGCGCGCTCGCCGCGCGGCTCCAGTCGGTCCGGGAAGACGAGCGAACCCACATCGCCCGGGAGATTCACGATGAGCTGGGCCAGGCGCTGACCGGACTCAAGCTCGATCTGGCCTGGCTCAGGCAGCGACTCAAGGATCGCACCGACCTGTCGGAACGGCTGCAGTCGGTGGTGGGGCGGATCGACGGCACCATCGACGCGGTGCGCCGGATCGCAACCGAGCTCCGGCCCAGCGTGCTCGATCATCTCGGCCTCGTGGCCGCCATCGAATGGCAGGCTCACGAGTTCGAGAAGCTGGCGGGCGTCGCCGTCCGGCTGAGCGTAAGCTCGGCCACCCCCACGATCGACGGCGCCACCGCCACCACCATCTTCCGCATCCTGCAGGAGACGCTCACCAACGTGGCCAGGCACGCCGAGGCAACCCGGGTCGAGATCGTGCTGGAGGTGGGCGAGCCGGCGGTGCTGCTCCGGGTGGCGGACAATGGACGCGGCATCAGGGAGACGGAGCTCAGGGATCGGCGCTCGCTCGGGCTGATCGGTCTCCGCGAGCGGGCCATTGCCTCCGGCGGCGAGCTCATGATCGAGGGGCGGCCCGGCGAGGGCACCGTGGTCTCGGCCCGGATTCCCTCGCGTCCCCAGGCGCGCGGGCAGGCTCTGTGATCCGGCTGTTCATTGCGGACGACCATCCGGTGGTCCGAGCCGGGCTCCGCGGCATCGTCGAAGCCGAGCCCGGGCTCGAAGTCGTCGGCGAAGCGACCAACGGGGACGACCTGCTGGCCACGATCGGGCGTACGCCGGCCGAGGTGCTGCTGCTCGACGTGTCAATGCCGGGCCCCGGATTCCTCGAAGTGCTGCGCGACGTGAGGCGGGACCATCCCCGCGTGGTCGTGCTGGTGCTGAGCGTGCATCCGGAGGATCAATACGCGGTTCGGGCGCTCCGGGCGGGTGCCGCCGGCTACCTCACCAAGGACCATTCGCCCGAAGAGCTGGTGGCCGCGATCCGGAAGGTCCATCGCGGCGGCAAGTATGTGAGCCCGTCACTGGCGGAGAAGCTTGCGGTGGGACTGGAGATCGGCTCGGGCGGCTGGCCGCACGAGCAGCTGTCCAATCGGGAGTACGACGTGCTCTGCCTGCTGGGTTCGGGTCAGACGGTAAAGGAGATCGCGG
>JBIOTT010000105.1:0-2247 GCA_044866195.1 Gemmatimonadales bacterium | reverse complement strand
CTGGCGATGTCCATCACCGGCCGCCTGCAGGGGCCGACCAGCGCCCATCCGTTCGGGACCGATCATTTCGGTCGCGATGTCCTGTCGCGGGTCATGGCAGGGGCGGTCACCTCGATCGCCGTCGGGCTCATCGCGGTCGGGATCGGCGCCGGGGCGGGAATGTTGCTGGGGCTGCTGAGCGGCTACGTTGGGGGCTGGACCGACGAGATCCTCATGCGTCTCGTCGACGCGGTGCAGGGATTTCCCGCGATCTTGTCCGCGCTGCTGTTCACGGCGGTCTTCTCGCCCGGCATGCTGGTCAGCATGGCGGCCATCGGGATCGCATTCGTCCCCGCCTTTGCCCGCCTGGCCCGAGGCAGTGTCCTCGAGCTGCGGGAGCGCGAGTTCGTGCTGGCCGCGCGGGCCCTGGGCGGCGGCGACATCCGCCTGCTGCTCCGCCACATCTTGCCGAACTCGCTCCCCCCGCTGATCGTCCAGGCCACCACGAGCTTTCCCGTGGCGATCCTGGCCGAAGCCGCGCTGGCCTATCTGGGGCTCGGCACCCAGCCCCCCTATCCCTCGTGGGGGCTCATGCTCAAGGAGGCACAGAATTTCCTGTCATTGAACCCATGGTTCTCGGTATTTCCGGGTGGTGCGATCGCCCTCACCGTCCTTGGTCTGAACTTTCTGGGGGACGGTCTGCGCGACTTGCTCGACCCGAAATTCGCCTGAGCAACGTTATTTGACAATCCTGTAAAGGTACCTTTACTGTAACCCTTGGCCTCCGGCCACGCTGGCCAGCCGCTGGCGAAATCTCAGAGGACGGTTCGGAGAATAATACGGACATGAAGGTCTTCAACACCTCGTTCACGCTGTCCACCGATGAGCGCTGCGAGGTCTCGGACATCACCAAGCTCATCCGCGAGGCGATCCAGCAGTTTCCGGTCGCCAACGGCATCGCCCTGATCAATACGCTGCACACCACCTGCGCGCTGTTCGTCAACGAGTTCCAGAGCGCGCTGATCGATGACCTCAAGAACCTCATCGAGCGGCTCGTTCCCGAGCGGGCCGGTTATCGTCACGACGACCCTCGCTACTCGGACTGCGAGCGCGGCAACGCCTGCGCCCACCTGCGGGCCGCGCTCCTGGGCCGCAGCATCGCGGTCGGCCTCACCAACAACGAGCTGGTGCTCGGCCGCTTCCAGTCGGTGATCTTCGCCGAGCTGGACGGGCCCCGAAAGCGCGAGATCACCGTTCAGGTTATCGGCGAATAACCGAGCAGCCTCGCCCGCCTCTTTCCGTTCGCAGGCCTGGGCGCGCCGCCCGTGACCCCCCGCCCCGGTGTTTTTCCTTGACCGGGCGCCGTCGTTCATGTTCATGTTTTGAACGTTGGCAGATCGCCCATCCCCTGACGAAGGAGTGCCGATGTCCGTCCTGATCGCGCCCTACCGCGGCCGGCTCGTGGATCTGTGCGTGCCGCCAGAGCAGCGTGACGCGCTGCGCGCCCACGCCAGCCGGTTGCCGTCGGTGCAGCTATCGGACCGTGCCGTCTGCGATCTCGAGCTGCTGGCCACCGGGGCATTCTCGCCGCTGGATCGGTTCATGGGGGCCGAGGATCACCGGCGCGTGGTCGAGGATCTGCGGCTGGCCGGCGGCGTCGTGTTCCCCATCCCGATCACCCTGCCCGTGGAGCCGGGGCCCGGCATCCGGCTGGACGGTCAGATCGCCCTGCGGGACGCGCGCAACGAGTTGCTCGCGCTCATGCGGGTCGAGGAGGTCTACGAGTGGGATCGGGACGACACGGCAGCCCGGGTGCTCGGCACGCGGGACGTCGGCCATCCCCTGGTCGTGGAGATGCAACGGTGGGGACGCCTCAACGTGTCTGGCGCGCTGCAGGTGATCCAGCTTCCGCGCCGGCACGACTTCCGCGAGCTGCGGCTCACGCCGGCCGAGACGCGGGCCCGCCTGGAGACGTTCGGTCGTCCGAGCGTCGTCGCCTTCCAGACCCGCAATCCCTTGCACCGGGTGCACGAGGAGCTGACGAAGCGCGCGATCGCCGCCGTGGAGGGCGTCCTGCTGCTGCACCCCGCGGTCGGTCTCACCCGACCTGGCGACGTCGACCACTACACCCGGGTCCGTACGTACATGGCGCTCGCCGACCGCCACTTCGAGCAGGGGCGCATCCTGCTGGCGCTGCTGCCGCTGGCGATGCGCCTCGCCGGGCCGCGCGAGGCCCTCTGGCACGCCATCATCCGGCGCAACTATGGC
>JBIOTT010000104.1:0-3037 GCA_044866195.1 Gemmatimonadales bacterium | reverse complement strand
AGCGGCAGATCGAGTTGCACCACCGCCTGCTCCTCGATATGCGATACCGAGATGGCAAGCAGAGAGATCGCGCGTTCTTCGGGATGGCTCCTGAGGACGGCTCGCACCAGGTCCTCGGCGATCTCAGCGAGGATTGCAGTCGCGGCGACGGGCTGCGGCAGCGTCACGGCGTGTGTAACCGAGCGGAGGTCGCCGAATCGCACCCGCACCGTCACGGTCCGCCCGGCCTTGCCCTTCGCGCGCAGGCGCGAGCCGACCCGGTCGGCAAGGTGGCGGAGCGCCGGGCGGATGATCGGGTCCTCGACGGGCCTTCGGCCGAGCGCCGATTGCGCTCCGACCGAGTGGGTGGGGACACGGGTCCGGATGGCGCGAGGATCGCGATTCCATGCGAGGGCGGCCAGCCTCTCGCCCGCGGCACGGCCGAGAAGCCGGGCAATCGAGCCTGGGGAGCTCCTCGCCAGGTCGCCGATGGTAGCGATGCCGCTCTCGGCGAGTCGCGCCCTGGTCGCCGGGCCGACGCCCCACATCATCTCCACCGGCAAATCATGAAGGAAGGCGAGCTCGGTCCCCGGGTCGACCACAACCAGCCCGTCGGGCTTGGCGACCTGTGAGGCGATCTTGGCGAGGTGTTTGGTGCTGGCGACGCCGACGGAGATGGGAAGGGCCAGTTCGTCGCGCACGCGTCGGCGAATCGCCGCGGCGATCTCGACCGGCGTGCCGAAGAGGTGCGTGCAGCCTGCAACGTCGGCGAAAGCTTCGTCGATCGAGATCCGCTCGACCAGCGGCGTGAAATCCCCCAGTATCCTGATCGCGGCGTCGCCGAGCCGTTGATACTCCTTGAAGTGCCCGCCGACAAAGGCTAGGTCGGGGCAAAGCACTCGCGCCTGCCGACCAGGCATGCCACCGTGGACGCCGAACGCCTTCGCTTCATAGGACGCCGCGAGCACCACACCGCCCCCTACCGCGATCGGCTTCCCCTTGAGGGACGGATCGAGCATCTGTTCGACCGAGGCGTAGAAGGCGTCCAGATCCGCATGAAGGAATGTGGCCGTGTCCATAGCGAGGCGTGCCCGCGGCGGGCGTGTGACGTGCTGGGTGATGGTGAGTCTACAAGAGAACATAAGAAGAACATGGCTGGCGGCTGTCAACCGTCGGGCTCACCCGACCACCCCTGTCGGCCCAAGCGCGCTACGCGGCCGGGGTGCGCGAGATTTCTGGAATGCTGGTCCGAGGGCCGTCCCGTTCGCGAAGAATATCTGATTGTCGCTGGCGGCCATCTTGCCGGGGCCGGGGCGCATTCGTACACCGCGGGCGACGTGACCGACGGCTCGGAGGAAGCGGCGCGGTTCAAGACATAAGGGAGGAGGTTACCCGGCGACGCGCTTGAGCGCTTTCTCGAAATTCTGCTTCCCACCGAAGCCGGTGTAGACCACAGTGCCTTTGGCGTCGATGATCACCACGTAGGAGGTCCCGAGGACGTTATAGGCCTTGATGCTGGTGCCCTCGTCGTCCCAGAGCGGCCGGTACGGGGGCCTCTCGGTCTCCAAGTACCGGCGCACCTGCGCAGCGGTCTGGTTGATGGTGACATTCATCCCGAGGAACTCGACCTTGCCGCCGTAGCGCTCGGCCGCCGCCTTCACGGTGGGGAGCAGCTCCGCACAGTTCGTGCACCAGGTGGCCCAGAACTCGAGGAAGACGGGCTTTTTCCCGATCCACTGTCCCAGATCTACCGCGTTCCCGTCGAGGTCATGCACCGTGACAATCGGCGCCTTGTCGCCGACGGCAATCCCGGCTTGCGCCTTCGCCGGCCCGGCCCAGAGGAGCCCAGTCAGGGCCAGGAACAGCGCGCCCTCGGTGGCAGCCGGCCGATGCTTGGTCATAGGATTTCTCCCGTTGGAGAATTTGTCGCCTCAACCGCAGCCAGCTCCGCCGCCGCACGGCCAACGCCGTCCGCTCACAACCCGCAGACGACTGTGGATATGTGAGCGATGTGCAACGCTGGGAAAACCCCGCCCTTGTCCGTGCTCACGCTCTGAAGCGTAGCGGTGACTGAGGGCTTCGGCGAGTGGGGACGGCACCCCGGCCATGGAATCAGCTTACAAGGCAAGTCTTCCAAATCTGCTACACAGTCAACTCGACTGCCAGCAGTTGGGACGACAGAGTCTATCGATCTTCCTCGAGGAGCCTCAGCCGGCGTGCAAGCTTCTGTGCCAACTCGCGAGGATGTAAGGCGAAGGTGGCTCCTGCAAACACTGACATTTGAGCGAGTAAAGTACGGCAAAGTACGGCATTTGGGGGCTCAAACTCCAGCATCGGGTGACACGAACTCGCGTAAATGGCTCTTCGGCGGTACACGGGATCGCCGTTTCGCCGCAGGAAGGGGCATTTACTCCTCTGCCCGTCACTCCACGGTCCCGCAGCAGGATCCGACTTCCGCGTGTGGCTCCGGGCCCGGTAGCAGCCGAAACAATAGAACGCGTCCAGTCCTGACCGATCCGGCGACGGGAGCAAGTCCGTATGCCTCGACCGCGCGGCGCTCGACATCGTAGCCCGGACTGTACCGGACGACGGCCAGGCTATAGGCGTCGGTGTACACTAGTGCACCTCGGACCAGCGCGGTGTCCACCGCCTGCCGCTGCTCAGCAAGCGTGGCCACTCGCTCGAACTTCGGATGCTTCCAGTAGCGCCGACGTGCTAGGGGAATGACGTGCCGGTGGCCGACGAGGCCGCTATTGAGCAGTGCCAACGGGAGCGCAGTCACGATCATGGTGCCTGGTGGCCTGATGGCAGCGTAGGCCTCGAGGGAGCGCGCCCGTAAGGGAAAGGTAGGCGGCTCGTGGTGGCCGCGAACATAGCGTTGGATGAGGTACGAACGTTCGGCGAGTTGAGGCAGGGTGGCGACCGCACCCGTGCACCAGAACGCCACCATGACCCAGCCAAGCACCTTTCCCTGTCGGGCTGCAGCAAGCCCCTCCCCCAAGCCCACGCCGGTCAGGATGGCGACGAGCGGAAGCAGCGGGGCCAGGAACCGCCCTGA
>JBIOTT010000103.1:0-2843 GCA_044866195.1 Gemmatimonadales bacterium | reverse complement strand
AAAACCCCGAATTTCGGCATTCTTGATGGAGTAAGCTATTGATTTTATTGAGGCGAATTTCTGAAAATTTGAGTTTTCACACAGTCTGGCGTTGCAGCCGACTGCCTTACAGCGTCCGCTCGTCCCTCGCTCCGGCTTCCGGCGGCAGGTGAGTGTGGGCGTTCGGCATGCGTGCCACCGGAGTGGAACGGAGGGACGCCAGCACCAGCGGTCATGGGTCAACGAGCGTGTGCATTGCCTCTACACTGACCCGCGCGCCTGCTCGCAGTCAAGCGGGGCCGGCGCCGGGTCAGACCGGAGCGGAAAGGAGGGGAAAGGAGGGGTATGAACTTCGGCCTCTTCTACGAGCACCAGTGGCCGCGTCCCTGGCAGGACGGCGCCGAGCTCGCGCGCTTGCAGGATGCGCTCGCGCAGGTGGAGCTGGCCGACCGGCTCGGCATCGACTACGCCTGGGAGGTCGAGCACCACTGCCTCGAGGAGTACGCGCACTCCTCGGCGCTGGAGGTGTTCCTGGCTGCCGCCTCGCAGCGCTCGCGGCGCATGCGGCGCGGCCACGGGATCGTGCTCATGCCGCCCGCCTACAACGCGCCGGCGCGCGTGGCCACGCTGGATCTCGTCTCCGGCGCCCGCGTCGACTGGGGGACGGGCGAATCCGCCGCGCGGGCGGAGCTCGAAGGCTTCGGCATCAACCCGGCGGAGCGGCGCGCCATGTGGCGGGAGACGGTCGCGCAGGTCGCCAACATGCTGGTGATGGAGCCCTATCCGGGGTTCGCGGGCACGTACTGCTCGATGCCGGCGCGTCACGTGGTCCCGAAGCCGGTGCAGAAGCCCCACCCGCCGATCTGGGGGGCCTGCTCGCATCGTGAGACCATGCACCTGGCGGCGCAGCTCGGGATCGGCGCCCTCACCAGCCCGGCCCTGGGTGGCGGACGACGACGAGACGTTCACGCGCGTGTGCGTGCCCATCGGCCACGCCGTCAATCCCACCATCGCGATGGTCCCCGGCTTCTCGTGTCATACCGACGCCGGCGAGGCGGCGCGGCGCGGCCACGACGGGTGTCGCTGCTGCCAGTTCGCGCTGGCGCATCACGACGTGTTCGGCACGCACACGCCGGGGCGCACTAATCTCTGGAAGCGCTACGTGGCCGTGCGCGGCCAGCTCGGCCCCGAGGGCCTGGGCGACGGCACCGGGTGCATCGGCACGCCGGCCCAGCTCCGCGCCTCGCTGCGCCGCGTCCAGGACGCCGGCGTGGACCAGACGATCTTCATCCAGCAGGGCGGCAAGAACCGACACGCAGACATCTGCGAGGCGCTCGAGCGGTGCGCGGCCGAGGTCATGCCCGAGTGCCACGAGCACGACGCGGCACGGGAGGCGCGGAAGCGGGCAGAGCTCGATCCCGCGATCGAGGCGGCGTTCGCCCGCAAGCGGGCCATGCCGGGGCCGGCCGACGCCGAGAGCCCCACCTATCAGGCCTACGGCCACACCATCGCGCTAACCGACGCCGACATCGCGCAGCTGCCGGAGGGCAACCGGCGGCGCGTGCTGACGTTCCGGAGGATCGCCGAGATGGCGGACCGGGCCTGAACGCCGTCAGCGCGGCACGGCCCGCGCAGGACACGACCGCGCTCCCGCGGGGTCTCGATCGGTGAGCCCGTGCCCTGCCGCGGTGCCGAGGAGCGGCACGGTGACAGGGGACGGGCCCAAGGGAGCACACCCAGGGTATCGGCGTCGGGGGGTGGGGGCATCCCCAGCCGAACCAAGGCCTGGAGCCGACGCCCTCCAGCGTCCGCGGCGCGCCCGCTTTTGGGCGCGGCTGAGCTTTTACGGTAGATGTGAAGAAAGGGTCGGGATGTGGGGTCTGCTGCTGGCGAGATCTATGAGGCGTCAAAGGTGCCTCGCAGTTCTGGTCTTTCTCTTGCTCGTCGAGTGTGCTGTTGCAGAAGAAGGGCCGCTGATTGATCGAGCGGGATGGGTCATCCGTAGAGAGTTGCTCCCGCATAGCCAGGACAGCAACAAAAAGGTTGAGCTGTTCTGGACGCAACCCGCGGGAGATGGCCCATACCCTGCAGTCCTCTTGATTCATGGGCATCAAGAACAGGTCAGAAACGGAGGCGAAGCCTTGGTGAGGGCAGGCCGCCTGGGAATCATAGCCAGCCAGCGCTATGTCGCCGCCGCTCTTTCTCAGCCGGGGTACGGCCATTCCGACGGCCCTCCAGATTATTGTGGCCCGTTTACTCAAGAGGCGGTTTTGGTGGCCATGGATTTCCTGCGACGGCAACCATTGGTGAATCCCGCTAAAGTCGCGCTCTATGGGTATAGCCGGGGGGCGATCGTCGCCAGTATGGTGGCCACAAAAGACGCGAAGCTGGCGGCTGTGGTCCTGGGGGCAGGAGCGTACGACTTTGTGAGCTGGTACCCCACGGGTATACGTGGCATCGACGCCAATATTCGCCAGGAGGCGGGCACTTCAGCCGAGGCTTTTAGGGCGCGGTCGGCCAACTATCATGCGGACAAGATTAAGGCTCCGGTCCTGTTGCTGCACGGCGCGTGGGATGAACGCATCGCGGTGCGGCAGACAGAAGCGTTTGCTGAGAAGCTGAAAGCGCATGGTGTCGCAGTCAAGCTGAAGATTTTTCCCCATGCCACGCATCGCATTCCGATTGCTGAACAATATCAGGAGATCTATCCATTTCTCGAACAGTCGCTACGCTAGTCGGTCTGCGCGGGGAGACAACGGCAGTTGTCACGTGTCACTGGATCCAAACAGCGTCTAACACGAGCCTGGAGCCGACCGCCTCCAGCGTCCGCTTGTGCCTCGCTCCCGGTTCTGGCACGGTTCGGA
>JBIOTT010000102.1:0-3912 GCA_044866195.1 Gemmatimonadales bacterium | reverse complement strand
CACCGACCCCTGGGACCTGTTGCGTCAAGCCGGCGGCATCGAGGTCCATTCGCAGGGGCAGGGCCCCGGCTTCGCGTCGGACGCCTCCCTGCGCGGGTTCAGCTCCGACCATTCCACCGATATCGCGCTGTGGATCGACGGCGTGCCGATCAACGAGCCGGTGAACGGCCACGCCGAGGGGTATAACGACTGGAGCCTGCTGTTTCCCCAGGCGGTCCGGGACATTGCCGTGACCCGCGGTCCCTCGAACCCGGTGTTCGGCAACTTCGCCCTTGCCGGCGTCGTCAACGTCCGGACCCTGGAGCGGTTCGACGGCTCTTCGTTGTGGATTGACGGCGGCTCCTACGGCCGGCTCGAAGGCGGATTCATGACCGGCCGCAACGACGACAACACCGGCGCCGTGCTCGCAATCCGCGGCGTGCGGGACGGCGGCTGGCGGCGTCACAGTGACTGGGACCTGGGCCAGCTGCACGGGCGCATCGTCCGCACCATATCGGCCAACGCCACCCTCGATGCCGGCCTCGAGCTCTACGCGACGGGGTGGGACTCGCCGGGCTTCCTCACCACTGAGCAGTTTGCGGCGCGCGACTACGACGTGGTGGTCGATCCCACCGACGGCGGCTTCAAGCGCCGAGCCCAGGAGCGAGTGAGCCTGCGGGTGGCGGCGGGTCCCAACCTGCTCTGGCGTTCGACCGTCTATGCCACCCAGGGGCGGTGGCAGTTGTTTCTCAACATCCCGCCCGAGCCGGGGGCCGGCGAAGGCACTGGGGGACAGACCGAGGAAGAAGACAAGCGCTACGGTTTGGGAGCGACCACTGCGATGTCCCTGGCGCTCGCGCGGCTCGAGCTGACGCTTGGCGCGGAAGGGCGCTTCGACCACGCCGACTATCAGAACTGGTTGACGGCAGCCCGCCAGCGCATCGAGCCGCAGACCCTGGTGACGGCTCGGCAGCTCTCGGGCGGCGTCTTCCTTCAGTCCTCGCTCGACCTGACCCGGCACCTCCGGCTGAGCCTGGGCGGCCGGCTCGACGCGCTCGGCACCCGTTCCACGCCCAGCGGCGATATCACCTCGTCCGATACCAAGACGGTGACTAGCCCCAAGCTGGGGGCACTCTACCACTTTCCGCGCCTGGGCGCGGTCTATGTGAATGTCTCCCGCGGATTCCGCCAGGCCGACGGCGTGATCACCGACCCGACAATCCCCTTCATCACGAGCTGGGCCTACGAGGCCGGCATCAAGGTGGACCGCGCCGGAGTGTCGGGCAACGTGGCGGTGTTCCGGACCGAGGTGAGCAACGAGCAGACGTTCGATCCCATCACGCTCGAGACCACGAACGGTGGACGCAGTCGCCGCCAGGGTGTCGAGGTCGAGCTCGCTGCTCGGCTCGCGCCTGCGCTCGAGCTCTCCATCGACTGGACTTTCACCGACGCCAAGTATCGCGAGCTCCTCACTGAAGAGGGCGAAGACCTCTCGGGCACCCCGGTCTTCAACACGGCGAAATACGTGGGGGTGACGGCGCTCGATCTGGCGATCCCGGGCGTACCCTGGCACCTGCGGGCCAGCGCCAACACCGTCGGCCCGTACACCCCGTTCGACGAGCCCGGCGTCTCGCTCCCGGCGTACGCGCTATTTCACCTGGCCGGCGACGTGCGCGTGGGACCAGCGACCCTGGAGCTGGGCGTGCGAAACCTGCTCGACCACGCCTACCCTGAGATCCGCGCCAGCGGCTTCGTGTCCCCGGGCCAGCCGAGGACGATCTACGCGGGCATCAGGTACGCGGGGCGGAGGGGCCGCTGAGAGGTGAGCGGTGAGAGATGAGAGGTGAGACGGGGGACTCCGCTCTCACCGTCATTGCAGTCCCCTGGGCGGCCCCAGGATCTCTTGCCATAGGACGGCGTCCCGCAGTTGGCGAGCGGTCAGCCCTGGCGCGGCAGCCGGCGACGACGCGGTCCGCTCGTCTCGGGCTCGGATCTTGGCCTCGAAGGCTGCGTGATCGGCGTCGGTCAGCTCCCGATTTCGCGCGTCTGCCACGGCGAGGCGTTGGCGCTCGAGGGCCTGGACCTCCGCCGCCCGGTCCACCGGATCCTCCAGGCTCACGGTCACCGGGGCTGGCAGCCGCGCCGGCTTGGTCTGGACCCGCGCCGCCGGCCGCTTGACCGTCACTTGAGCTGGCGGCCGGCTGGGCTTCGATCCGGATTCTCCACCCAACCGCCGCTCGAGATAGCGGAGCATCTGTTCCAGCTCCGCGCCTTCGCGCTGCGTCCCGCCGGGCTGCCCGGAGGACGTAGCAGGCGGTACTGGACGGCCGCGCCCGCTACGTCCGGTCGCGCCAGCTCGCAGCACCTGCAGCAGCCAGAACACGAACGCGACCAGGATGACCCAGCCGAAATCGACGCGCAGAATCATGGTGTTGCGGGCGGCGGCGAGCCGTCACTCTGGCCCGCGATGGCCTGGCGCATGGCAGTGTCGGCCTGAATGTTCTTGTAGCGCTGGAAGTCGAGCACGCCAAGATTGCCCTTCCGGAACGCATCGGCCATCGCCAGCGGGATCTCCGCCTCCGCCGCGATGACCTTGGCCCGCTGGTTCTGTGCTTCTGCCTTGTACTCCTGCTCCATCGCCACTGCCAGTGCGCGCCGCTCCTCCGCCTTGGCCTGAGCGATCCGCTTGTCCGCTTCCGCCTGGTCGGTCTGGAGCTCAGCGCCGATGTTCTTGCCGACGTCAACGTCGGCGATGTCGATGGAGAGGATCTCGAACGCGGTGCCCGCGTCGAGCCCCTTCTGCAGCACCGTTTTCGAGATGAGATCCGGATTCTCCAGCACCGCCTTGTGCGATTGGGCCGACCCGATGGTGCTGACGATTCCCTCGCCCACCCGCGCGAGGATGGTCTCTTCACCCGCCCCGCCCACCAGCCGGTTGACGTTGGCCCGCACCGTCACCCGGGCCATGGCGAGGAGCTGAATCCCGTCCTTGGCCATCGCAGCGACCTTGGGCGTCGTGATCACCTTCGGGTTCACGCTCACCTGCACGGCTTCGAACACGTCGCGGCCCGCCAGGTCGATTGCGGTCGCCTGCTTGAAGTTGAGCGGGATCTGCGCCTTGTCGGCCGATATCAGCGCGTTCACCACCCGCTGCACGTTGCCGCCCGACAGGAAGTGGATCTCGAGCTCGTCGATGGTGAGGGCGAGCCCGGCCTTGCGTGCGGTGATCAGCGGGTCCACGATGGCGGCCGGGGCGACCTTCCGGAACCGCATGCCGAACAAGGTGAGAAACGACACGTGCACGCCGGAAGCCATCGCCCGGATCCAGAGCGCCACGGGAATGAATCGAACGAAGATCGCGATGACGATGATCGCGAAGAACACCAGGGCGAAGATGAGCCCCACCCCTACTGCCGATTGATCGTTCACGTGAGCGCTCCTGTTCTGAGGTCCCGCGCCGCGCGCACCACGTGGCGGTAGCCGTCGCTGCGAATTACCTCGATGGTCGTACCCTCGGCCAGATACTCGCCTTCAGTTACCACGTCCAGCCGCTCTTCACCAAAACCTGCCGTGCCGGACGGGCGGAGATCGGTCAGGGCGATGCCGCTCCTTCCGACTAGTTCGGGACGCGACGGCGCCGTGACGAAGCCGTCGATCCGGTGGCCGGCGCCTTTGAGCAGAAGACCGCTGAACCGGTTGCTGGTGGGGAGGTGGCGGATCCAGGTGTAGATCACCGCCGCGGAGATCACCGCGCTGGCTGCCAGGATGGCGAGGGCCTGCGCCAGATCGGTCGGGCTGGGCGCGGTGCCGGTCAGCGCCAGCACCACCGACACCGTCAGGCAGACGAGCCCGATCACTCCTGCAATCCCGAAGCCCGGCAGCACCAGGATCTCGAATGCGAGCGCAACCAGGCCGACCACCAGCAGCAGGGCT
>JBIOTT010000101.1:0-12232 GCA_044866195.1 Gemmatimonadales bacterium | reverse complement strand
GGACATCGGTGGGTCGCTCTTTTCGCCGCTACCGTTCCGCCGTTCCGCCGTTCCGCCGTTCCGCCTTCCCGCCCTAGCTCTCCTCCCCCTCGTACATCTCCTTGAGCCGGTTCACCACGGCGGGGTCGGCCAGGGTGGTCGTATCTCCCAGGGCGCGGCCCTCGGCGATGTCCTTGAGCAGCCGGCGCATGATTTTCCCGCTGCGGGTTTTTGGGAGGTCTGCCGAGAAGAGGATGTCGTCCGGCCGGGCAATGGCGCCGATCTTCTGGGTGACATGCTCTTTGAGATCGTCCTTCAGCTCGGTGCTGGGGTGGTGTCCCTCCTTCAGGGTGACG
This sequence comes from Gemmatimonadales bacterium, assembly GCA_044866195.1. Classification (GTDB taxonomy): domain Bacteria; phylum Gemmatimonadota; class Gemmatimonadetes; order Gemmatimonadales; family GWC2-71-9; genus DASQPE01. The sequence continues at coordinate 11,897 of JBIOTT010000101.1, read as the reverse complement.
AACGCCGCCAGTGACTGGCCCTTCAGGTCGTGGTGCTTGCCCACCACGGCAGCTTCCGCTACCGCGGGATGGGCCACCAGCGCGCTCTCCACTTCCATGGTGCCGATGCGGTGGCCGGCCACGTTCAGCACGTCGTCTACCCGACCCAGCAGCCACCAGTACCCGTATTCGTCCACCTTGGCGCCGTCGCCCGCGAAATAACGGCCGGGGAAGCGCTTCCAGTAGGTCTCCCGATAGCGTTCGTCGTCGCCCCAGATCGTCCGGAGCATGCCCGGCCAGGGCTCGGTGAGTGTGAGGAACCCGCCGCCGCTTCCCAGCGGCGTGCCATTGACATCCACTAGCTCGGCCGAGATGCCGGGCAGCGGGAGAGTGGCCGAGCCGGGTTTGGTGGTGGTCAGGCCGGGAAGGGGTGAGATCATGATCCCACCGGTTTCGGTCTGCCACCACGTGTCCACGATCGGGCAACGCGACCCGCCAATGTGCTCGTGATACCACATCCACGCCTCGGGATTGATCGGCTCGCCGACGGTGCCGAGCAGTCGCAAGGTCGATAGGTCATTGCGGGCCGGAAGGGCGGGACCCCACTTCATGAACGCCCGGATCGCGGTCGGCGCAGTGTAGAAGACGGTCACGCCAAACCGTGCAATCAGCTGCCAGAACCGGTCTCGCTCCGGCCAGTCGGGCGCTCCCTCGTACATCACCACCGTGGCGCCGAGCGACAGCGGGCCGTACACGACGTAGGAATGGCCGGTGACCCAGCCAATATCGGCCGTGCACCAGAAGACGTCGTCATCCTTCAGATCGAAAACGTATTTCGTCGTGGTCGAGACTTGAGTGAGGTAGCCGCCGGTGGTGTGAACGATCCCCTTGGGCTTCCCCGTGGTGCCGGAGGTATAGAGGATGAACAACACGTCCTCGGCGTCGATCGCCTCGGCGGGGCAATCGGGCGCCTGACCATCGAGCAGCCGATGCCACCAGTGGTCGCGCCCCTCGGTCATCTCGGCGAAGGATGACGACGCTTCCTGGATGCCGGAGGTCCGCTTGACCACCGGCCACTCGTACGTGCTGTACCGTCCCGTCTCGCTCAGCCCCTCGGCGGTGAGCAACGATTGGTCACCCGCGCTGCCGAGCCGCCGCTGCACCACGACCGTGTGGCGCACCGTGGGACACTCCTGGAGCGCCTGGTCGGCGAACCGCTTGAGCGGCACGACCTGCCCGCGGCGATAGCCGCCGTCGGCCGTGATCAGACAGACGGCTTCCGCATCGTTGATCCGGTCGCGCAGCGATTCGGCCGAGAACCCGCCAAACACAACTGAGTGGACGGCCCCGATGCGGGCGCAGGCGAGCATGGCGATCGCCGCCTCCGGAATCATCGGCAGGTAGATGGCGACCCGGTCACCGCGCTTGACGCCCAGCGACTTCAGCGCGTTGGCGCAGCGGTTCACGTCGCGGGCGAGATCCCAGTAGGTCAACACCCGCCGGTCGCCTGGCTCGCCTTCCCAGATGATCGCGGCCTTGTTGCGGCGCGGACCTTCGAGGTGGCGGTCCAGGCAGTTCGCCGCCACGTTGAGCTTTCCACCCACGAACCATTTGGCATGGGGCGGGGTCCACTCCAGCACCCGACTCCAGGGGGCGATCCAGTCAAGCGCGAGGGCTTCCTCGGCCCAGAAGCCCAGCCGGTCTCGCTTGGCGCGCTCGTATAAATCGGCTTTTGCGTTGGCCTGCGCCGAGAACTCGGGCGGCGGCGGGAAGCGGCGTTGCTCGGTCAGGAGGGTCGCGAGCTGATCGGTCATAGCTGGAAGGTGAGGGTGGACCCTGAAGGTAGACCGGCTGCCCCCGGCGAGCCAGAGTCGGGTTGCAGTTCTCCCGCCATTGCCGCGGACTGCGGCGTGATCGGGCGGTGTTCCGCCCCGGACCCAAGCGGTAACTCTCCGCGCTCTATGTGGTTAGCTCAATTGGCACCGCTCTCGCCCCTGGGGGTGCCGGGCCGCATGGTGCGGTCCCGTTACAAAAAAATCCGCCCGATAAGAGCACACCCGGAGCGATCCGGGGCCGCAAAACTAGAGGTCTCATCCGCAGGGCAGCAGGATCGGGGTGAGATAGCTCGGTGCCGAAGGTGGACACAGGCCAGCCGCAGGTTTGCGCGCGAGCCTTGTCGGGTGTGGGAGGCTTTATGATGGCCACACACGGCAAAACTCGCGATCTCGTTGCGCCCCAGCGCCTGGGACTCGAAACTCGAGTCGAATTCCGCAAGGCGGCGGTACAGGCGCTCGACTCCCTGCCCGAGGGAACCGGCCAGCTCAACATCGATCTGTCCGGCACCCGGCAGGTCGACTCTGCGGGACTCGGCGTTCTCATGCTGATCCAGCGCCGGGCGGCCGAGCGGAGGCAGACGATCGTGCTCCGCCATCCGAGCGACGAACTTCGCTTTCTTCTCGCCATCACCAAATTGGCCGAACTGTTCACGATCGAGCCGGAGAATCCATGACCGGCCCGGCTCGATCGCTATGGACGGTGCCTGCAACCCGAATTACTGTTGGGGTCTAACCCCTGATCTGCTTGCGGCTCCCGGGGGTTTTGCCCCGGCGGTGCCGAAGGTTTGCCATGAATGAAGGAAAGCGGCGGCGACGCGTCCTGATCGTCGAGGACGAGCCCGCCCTGAGGTTGAGTTACGAGCGGCACTTCCATCCCCGCTACGACCTCGTGTTTGCGAGCACGGGCGCCGAGGCATTGGCGAAGCTGGAGGAGCAGCGGCCGGACGTCGCGGTGCTCGACATGCGGCTGCCGGACACCGACGGGATCGACCTGCTGAGGCGGATCCGGCAGAGCCAACCGACTCTTCCAGTGATTATCACGACAGCCTACATGAGCATCGAGCCGCAGCTCAAGGTGCTCAACCTTCGCCACTCCGGTTACATCCTCAAACCCTTCCGTCTCGACGAGCTCGGCGCGCGCATCGATGCCGTCCTCTGACGGCGCGCTACTCGCCGCCGTCGGTCTGGAGCGCTCGTTCGGCCCGGTTCGGGTGCTGCAAGGCATCGATCTCCGGATCAGCGCCGGAGAAGCCCTCGTGGTGGTCGGCCCCAACGGTGCCGGGAAGACCACCCTGCTGCGGGTGCTTGCCGGTCTGGCTCGCCCCAATGCAGGTGAGGTTCGGGTACTGGGGCGCCGGCTCGAGCGGTCGGCTCCGGATGCGCGCCGTCCGATCGGATTCGTGTCGCACCAGTCGCTGCTATACGACGATCTTACCGTGCTGGAAAACGTGGCGCTCGCGGCTCGCCTGTATGGCGTGGCCGACCCCCGCTCGGCGGCGCGGCGCGCGCTCGACACGGTGGGGCTCGCCGACCGCACTGGCGAGCGGCCACGCCGGCTGAGCCGCGGCCTGCTGCAGCGGGCCTCCATCGCGCGCGCGCTGGTTCACGAGCCGCGCCTTCTCTTGCTGGACGAGCCGTTCACCGGGCTGGACGCTCCGGCGGCGGAGCGGCTCAGGACGCTGCTTGAGGAGCGGCTCGGCGCGGGCTTGGGCCTGATCCTGGTGACCCACCATCTCGAAGAGGCCTGGGAGCTCGCCACCCGGGTAGCCGTGTTGACCGGCGGGCGCTGGATGCTGGAGGGGCCCCGAGCGGGCGCGCTGGCCGAGTTTCTTCTCCGCTATCGCGCGCTCACCCATGGCTGAAGCCCTGCGCCTTGCGCTGGCGATCGCCGCGAAGGACGTGCGGGCCGAGCTCCGGAGCAAGACGGCCCTGCTGTCGGCCACGGTGTTCGCGGCTCTCGTGCTGGTGATTTTCAACTTCGCGCGGGACCCGACCGCGCTCAGCGCGACCGACCTCGCACCGAGCGCGCTCTGGGTCACCTTCGCGTTCGCCGCCATGGTCGCGATGAACCGGTCCTTCACGGTGGAGCGGGAGCACGGGGCGCTGGACGGGCTGCTGCTCGCACCGGTGCCGCGGGGAGCGCTCTTCGCGGGCAAGCTGCTCGCCAATCTCGCGTTCGTCGCAGCGGTCGAGGCGGTTGCGCTGCCCCTGTTCGTGCTGTTCTTCAACGTCGATCTCAGCCGCGCGCTGGCGGGGATCGTCGGCACCGCTGCCCTGGCGACCGTCGGATTCGTAGCGGTGGGCACCATCTTCGGCGCGATGGCGGTGCGCACCCGCTTTGCCGAGCTGATGCTGCCCGTGTTGCTGCTGCCGTTCATGGTCCCGCCCCTGATCGGCGCGGTGCAAGTCACGGCGCGGCTGCTCGCTGAGCGTCCGTTGAGCGAGATGATGGGCTGGCTTAGGTTACTCGCCGTCTACGACATCGTCTTCGTGACCCTGGCCGCTCTGGCTTTCGCTTTTGTGGTGGACGAATGACCCCCGCTGCCGCCCGCACCCCGACGCTCGAGCGGGCCCGCATCGTTGTGCGCCGCGGGCTGGTCCTGAGCGGCCTGGCCCTGCTCGGGATCGTGGGGGCGTCGGTCCTCGCGCTCGGGTTCACGCCGATCGAGGCCCGCCAGGGGCTTGCCCAGAAGATCTTCTACCTGCACGTCCCCTCGGCCTGGAGCGCCCTGCTCGCTTTTTCGCTGGTGGGTATCGCCGGAGGACTCTATCTCTGGCTGGAGGACCCCAGGCTGGACCGGTTTGCCGCTGCCTCGGCGGAGGTCGGGGTTGCCTTTGCAGCCGTGATGCTGACGACGGGCCCGATCTGGGCCAAGCCGATCTGGGGCACCTGGTGGACCTGGGACGCGCGGCTCACGCTGACGCTGTTTCTGTTCTTCCTGTTTGTGGGATATCTGGCGCTCCGTGCAGCGGTTCACGACCCGCAAGAGCGGGCCCGCTTCAGCGCCGTCGTCAGGATCATGGGTCTTCTGCTGGTCCCCTTCATTCACCTCAGCGTCTATCTGTTCCGCACCCTGCATCCCCAGCCGATCGTGCTCAAGCCCAGTGCACCCTCGTTGCCGTGGGAGATGCTGCGCACCTTGCTGGTGTCCACCGCGATGTTCACGCTGCTCTACATCGGCTACGTGACCACCCGCTACGGCATCGGGCTCGCGGCCGACGCGCGGGAGCAGCGCGATGCAAGCTGAGCCGCCGGCCAACGGCGGCTACATGGTTGCGGCATACGTGGTGGGGGGAGCGATCCTGGTCGGCTATTTCCTGTCGCTGTGGCGACGGGCGATGCAAATACTGCGTGAACGGTAAACGGTGAACGGTGAACGGGGGCTCCGGGGATCATTGGAGCTCCCGTTTACCGTTTCGTTCACCGTTCACGCTTTTGTTGCTTCACGCAGGTCTTCGGAACACCAGGCTCGCGTTGATGCCTCCGAAGCCAAACGAATTGCTGAGCATGAACTCCGGCTGCGCGGCGCGGCCGTCCCCCTGGATGTAATCGAGATCGCACGCGGGATCCGGCGTCTCCAGGTTGACGGTCGGCGGCAGCCAGCCGTTCCGGAGCGAGAGGGCGCAGATGGCGGCCTCGATCGCGCCGCTCGCACCGAGGGCATGGCCGTAGTAGCCCTTGGTGCCGCTCAAGGCCAGCTGGTACGCGTGCTCTCCAAAGACCTGTTTGATCGACGCGGTCTCGGTCGGGTCGTTGAGCGGCGTCGATGAGCCGTGGGCATTGATGTAGCCGATCTCGTTGGGCGCCAGCCTGGCATCGCGAAGCGCGAGCTGCATGGCGCGAGCGGCCTGACGCCCATCGGGCCGAGGCGCAGTCATGTGATAGGCGTCGTTGGTGAGTCCGTAGCCACATACCTCGGCGTAGATCGGCGCTCCGCGCGCAAGGGCCCGGCCCCGCTCCTCCAGTACCAGCACCGCCGCCCCCTCAGCCATCACGAAGCCGTCCCGCCCGCTGTCGAACGGGCGGCTGGCCCGCTCGGGATCGTCGTTGCGGGTCGACATCGCCCGGATGATGGCGAAGGCGCCGAAGCAGAGTGGAGCCAGCGGCGCCTCGACACCGCCCGCCACCATGGCGTCGGCGTCGCCTCGCACGATCGACCGGAAAGCCTCGCCGATCGCGATGGTACCGGAGGCGCAGCTCATCCCGTTGGTCGAGTTGGGCCCGCTCAGGCCGAACTCGATGGCGACGCTGCAACTTGCGGCGCCGGCGAACACGTTGAGCGCGAGGGAGGGATCCACGGCCTTGGTGCCGTGGCGGAGATACTCCGGGTACTGGGCCTCGGCGAAGGCCACCCCGCCCAGAGCGGTCCCCATCATGACACCGATCGCGTCGCGGTCCTCGCGTGACAGGTCGATCTCGGCGTCGGCCAGGGCGAGCCGGGTGGTAGCCACGCTGAAGTGGCCGAAGCGATCCAATCGCCGCGCGCGGCGCTCTTCCATGTGATCGGTGGGGACGAAGTCGTTCACTTGGGCGGCGATGCGGCTCTTGAACGGGGTCGGATCGAAGCGGGTGACGCATTGCACCACGGAGCGCGCCTCGCGAAGCCCGGTCCAGAACTGGGCGGCGCCGGTGCCGATCGGCGTGAGCGCCCCGATACCAGTGACCACAACTCTGCGCGGCTCAGACATAACCGGTCTCCACGGCGTGACGGATGCCCGCCAGCGTGCGCGAGGCGATCCCATGAATGAACACCGGCCCGATCACCCAGTCGGCGGCCGGCCGGCGAATGAAGGGCCACGCAGGTCCGCTCCATTCGTGCTCGATCGTGACCTCGGTGCCATCGCGGGTGGGAACGAGACGCCACTCGACCGCCATGCCTCTGGTGATTCCGCGCACATGCCGATAGCGAACCGCTGGGGTCTCCGGATCCACCCACATCTGTGATACCCACCACGTCGGGTAGTTGAACGGGCCAAAAGGGCGCCATGCAGCCATCTCGACCAGGGTCGCCTCGGGTCGCCGCTCCAGAATGCGGACCCACCGATAGTGGTGCAGGAGCTCGGGCCAGCGCTCCACGTTCGTTGCAGCGCCGAAGACCCGTTCGACCGGCGCCCGCATCAAGAGACGATCAACGGTGCGCATCAGGGCACGCCCGGCGCCCAGGTCGCCACCAGACGCCACCCCGGGCGGCGAGTCACCTGCCCGGCAACGCCGGCCCGCAGGAGCAATGCAGTCAGTTCGGCCGTGGTAAACCCACGGCGAATCGAGGTTATGCCGTCGGCCGCGGTCACCGGGTCGAATCGGAGCAGACGCGCGCCCCAGCGGAACGCCACCACGGCGAGGCTGGCGCGGCGCAAGTCGGTCACCACCACGGCCCGGCGCGCGATGCGATCGCAGGCCCGGAACAGCTCGACGACCGAGTCCGGCTCGAAGTGATGGGCCAGCATGCTGACCGAGACCAGGTCGACGCTCTTGTCGGCTATGGGTGGCGCTCCCGCGCAGCCCAGGACCATGGGAAGGCCGCGGGAGCGGGCCAGCCGAGCGGCCACCGGGTGCCGATCGAGCCCGATAGCCACCAGGCGGATGCCGCGCCGCCCGGCCCAGCGAATGCCTGCGCGAGGCAGATCGCCCAGCCCGCTGCCGAGATCGAGCAGGGTGAGCCGAGTGCCGGGAGGCAGCCCCCGCATCGCCTGTCTCAGTCCAAAGCACAACGCAGCCGTGCCGCCGAACCACCGATTGGACTGCGCGATGTGCCGGAGCGATTCCGCGACCAGACCGGAATCGGTCAGCGGATCGTCCAGGAGCTCGCTGCCGAGCCGCCGAACCGCGAGGGAGCCCATGGGTCAGCCCAGCGCCCCGTAGCCGCCGCGATAGTAGAGCAGCGGGCGGCCCTCCCTGGTCTCACCGGCCACCACCCGGCCCACCACGATCGTGTGGTCGCCGGTCTCGAGCGTGTCGTGCCGCAGGCACTCGATGTGGGCCAGCGCGCCATCCAGCAGGACCCCGCCATATTGCCCCACGTGATAGCCCACACCATCGAACCGATCGTCGTGCGGATCGGCAAAGCGGCGGGAGAGCGCTTCCTGATGAGCAGCCAGAATGTTGATCACGAACCGATCGGATCGGATGATCAGATCGTGGATAGCTGCCGTGTGGTCGATGCTCACCGAGAGCAGGGGCGGACGAAGGGAGACCGACGCCAGGCTGTTGGCTGTCATTCCGTGTGGCCGGCCGTCGGGGGTCGTCAGGGTAATCACCACGACTCCGGTCGCGAACCGCCCTAGCAGCTGGCGAAACTGGGCGTCGTCAAGATCGACCACTGTCAGAGAACCATCCGAGCCAGAAAGATCGGGTTGAGAACCTGGCGCGCCGGCACGAAGTCGCCGGTCACACCGATGAAGGTGTGCGCCATTGCGCCCTTTCGGCCCAGCCGCTCGACCGCGCGGTCAAACAGCGCCGGCCACGCCATCGCACAGCCGATCAGCCGTTCGACGGCCCACTTGCCCGCAAACACCCGCCACCGCGCGCGCGCGTAACCGCGAAGCTGGCGGGCGGGGACGACGCCAGCGTGCGCGAGCGCAGCGGGAGCGTGCGCCGCTACCAGAGCCGCACCTCGCAGGGCGCTGCAGATGCCCTCGCCGGTAAACGGATCGAAGAACTCCGCGGCATCGCCGACCAGCAGGGCGCCGTCGCTGGTGGCGCGCCGCGAGCGTGCCGCGAATGGCCCGGTGGCGAGCAGCGGGCCCGCAAGCCCCTTGGGGCTGACCCGCCCGCGGACCGCCGGGAATCGATCGAGCCACTCGAAGAAGAACTCGGCAAGCCGCCCGCGGGCGCCGGCGGCCGCACTGGCAGGCACGACCAGCGCTACGTTGGCGAGGTCGTCGGCCACCAGATTGAGCCCGACATAGCCGGTGGTGCCCACGTGCATTTCGGCGGACTCGCCCAGGTCAGGGACGCCCCTGACGTGGGCTACCAGCGCGACCCGGCGCGGGCGCCCGTGCGACCGGAGACCGAGTCGCCGGGCCACGGTCGAGCGGAGCCCGTCTGCTCCCACGGTGAGCCGCGCCCGAACGGCGAGACGGCCGTGAGGTCCGCGCACGGTCGCCCCGCTGACCGCGCCGCCGTCGAACAGAAGCGATTCGAGCGAAGCGCGCTCGAGGACGGTCGCACCGGCGTCGCGCGCTGCCCTGACCAGATGCTGGTCCAGCACCCGCCGGGTGACCGACAACCCGGTCGGACGAAAGGGGCTGGGCCAGGCCCGGGCGAACAGCCCATGCAGCCGGGCACCCCGGGGGCCTTGGACCACCGTGCCCGCCAACGCGCGGGCCCCGGCGCGCTCGAGATCGCCGACGACGCCGAGCCGGTCGAGCAGCCGCACCGCTTCGGGGCTCAAGTACTCGGCGCAAGGCTTGTCCCGGGGAAACGCCGCCCGATCGATGCCTACGACGTCGAGCCCGGCGCGGGCCAGGAACGCAGCCGTCGCACTGCCGGCCGGGCCGGCGCCGATCACCAGCACGTCGGTCACCAGGTCTTGCACTGTCAACTCACTCGTCCGAATTCGTCGGCATCGAGGCGGAGCACGTCCGGGCTCGGGAAGCCGTACTGCATGGTGAAGGTTACCGCCCCACCCGCGCCGGCGTAGGTGACGGTGACGGTGCTGGAGGTCGCAGTCCAGGTGCAGGGGCGATCGCTGCTGTTCTCGATCCCGTCGGTGATGGTGAGGAAGCTCTCGAGACAGGCACCGTCGGGGTCGAATCTCCAGGTAGTCGTCTGCACCGTGTTCGGCAGGAAGGTCGTGACCACGCCGCGCCAACTACCGACCAGGGCCGAGGGATTGGGGGACTCGGGGGGCTGCATCGGCTCGCCGCCCCCGGCGGGGGGCCGGGGCACGGCGGCCGTGGGCTCCGGCTCGATGGGCGTCGGACCGCAGGCCGGGATCAGGGCGAGACCGGCGCCAACCAGACCCAGGCCCACCAGCCGGCGAGCGCCGCCGAGCCGGTGGCGAGCGCGTTCACGCCGTCGTTGTCGACCCAACCAATCCCTCCCACCAGAATCGTCGGTGTCCCACAGCGATGCCGCCGCCATTCGGACGAGTCGCCGCACGCCGGACAGCGGAACCGCCCCTGGAGCGACGCGCCCAAGGCTGAGTCCAGCAGCATGCCAGCGAAACCTATCCCCGCGGCGGCCCCGGCGAGCGCCGGCTGATGTCCGATCCAGGACCCCGCGAGCGCCACCAGGCCGGCGCCGGCAAATGCCCCGAGACACCCGAGCCAGGTGACCCCGCCGTTGGTGCCGGGAGCGACCGGCCGCCAGGTAAGCAGGTGACGCGGTGGGGTTCGGCTCCATGCACCCACGGAGGTGGCCCAGGTGTCCGCGCCGGCGGCGGCCAGGCTCGCGGTCGCAACCCAAAGCGCCAAGCTCGGCTGGTCGTGCGCCAGCAATGCCCCGAGCGCTGCGGGGCCTCCATTCGCCAGGACCTGCCAATGGTCGCGGCTATTCCCTTTGGGATCGCCGACGGCAGGCGGGCGCGGGGGTTCGATTCGGGAGACAGCGCTGCTCGAGACGAAGAAGGCAGCCAGCGCAGCGGCGCCTGGCCAGCCGGCGCCGGCCAGAAGCGCGGTGCCCACGGAGATGGCGGCGAGAGCGCCGCCGCCGGTCAGCGCACCGGCGCGCCAACCGGCCGCGGCGAGCGCGGCGGCAATCGCGGCAGCGAGGAAGGGCGACACCAGCGCCGGGCGCGGATGCGCCTTAGCTGTCGGTGGAGCTATTGAGCTCGGCGCGGAGCTCGGTAAGGATCCGCTCGCGCAAGCGGTCGGGACAGCATTGACCCTTGGCCTTGCGCTCGAGCATATCGAGAAAGCTCTGCTCGAACCGGAGATGTTCGAAGCACGGGCGGCACTTCTCCAGGTGCTCCGTGATCTTGGTCGCGAGCTCCGGCGTGATCTCCTGCTTCAGGTAGTCCTGCATCAGGGAGAGCGCTTCACGGCACTTGGGGCCGCCAGCCATCAGCGCAGTCCTCCCACGTTACTTCTGCAGGGGGGCGCGGTCGCGCGCCCGGATGTAGCCCATCTCCACCGCGTGGTCGTAGAGCACCTCCTGCAGCTGACGGCGGGCGCGGAACAACCGCGACTTGACGGTGCCGACCGGAATGCCAAGCACGTCGGCGATCTCTGCATACGTGAGATTTTCGATGTCGCTCAGCACCAGGACCTCGCGGAAATCTTCGGGGAGGCGGTCGATCGCTTCGAGAACCTTGGCGTCGACGATCTGGGCGAAAAACGTGCCCTCGGGGTCTTCATCGTCCACCGCCCGGAACGTGGCGTGCGGCTCGGCGGTCTCGAGGTCCATCGGGATCGGCTCCCGCTGGCGGCGCCGGTAGTCGTTGATGAACGTGTTCCGCAAAATCGTGAACAGCCAGCTGCGGATGTTGGTTCCGGGCTGGAACCGCTGCCAGGACCGAAAGGCCTTGAGCACCGTATCCTGCACCAGATCCTCTGCCCGACTGGGATCGGTTGTGAGTCGGAGGGCCAGCCGATAGAGGCTGTCGAGCTGCGGAATGACTTCCGCCTCGAAGGCCTCCCGGCCGGGCGCTGGGTCGGTCATCCCGCAATGTTCCCGGGACCGGGGCAGGACGCAAGGACCCCTGGATGGGGCGGGTCCCCGCGGCTATGTTCCGGCCCGTCTCGTGGCCCTGAACGCGTCCGCGACGCCACCCTCCCGTGCCCGACTCGCCACCGACCCCAGCCTTTCTGCCGCTCAGCCTGCTGGAGGCGCTCCGCAACCTCGACACTCCGCTCGAGGACGGCCTCGAGGCAATGGCCCAGGATATCGTCTCGCGCCGGCTGGGACTCAGCGAGACGGTCGCCGCCCAAATCGACCGGTACCGTCAGGCCGCCCTTCGGGAAGGGACGGTCACGGATGACGAGTTGGTCTCGGTCCTTCGGCTGGTGGGGCGGCGGCCGGACGCACCGCTGGTCTTTGCCGACGCCGGCCGCCGCGCCGCCCGTTACGCCGTACGCGCCAACGGAGGGTCCCGGGCGCTGGCCAAGGTGTCGCCCTGGGCGCTGGGCCGGCATCTGGCG
>JBIOTT010000100.1:0-3156 GCA_044866195.1 Gemmatimonadales bacterium | reverse complement strand
TGTTCATGCTCTACGTTCGTCGACTGGCGGCACGTCGTCTGCGGCCCGCGCTCGTCGCCGGATCGATATCCCAGCCAACCTGGCGCGCCCCCGAGGCGATGGGCGCCTTCACGGCGGCCGTGGCGCTCGTGGGCCTGCTCGCTGTCGTTGCCAGCAGGTCCGCCACCGCATACACGGTCGTCCTCGTCGGGCTGATCGTCTCGGCCGCCTTCGCCTTCGCCCAAGCTGGCGGTCGGCCTGCCGTTCGCGCGCTGGTCATCGCTGTGATCGTGCTTTCAGCTCTCCGGGGGGCGCTGCTCGGGCTTTCGAACACGATCAACCTCCCCGATGGGCTGACGACGGTGAACGCGATCCAGCCCGCGATCATCGCCGGCTGCGCATTCGCGGTGCTCCTCGAGCGCCGGGGGCGATTCCCTCGCAACACGAGGCTGCTGCTGGTGGGCTGGGTGCTGATCGCGGGCGTGGCGGTCCTCGACCTGGCGACGCAGACCGTCGGCCAACATGTCTACGCGATAGGCCTCGCCCAATACCTGACCTATCCAACGCTGGCCGTGATGGCCTGGCTGGCGATGGAGCGAGGGGACCCCGAGCGGCTCGTCCGGCTGTTCGTCCTGGTCGGCGCGGTGGTGGCCGTCTCCGTGTTCGTGGAGGCGGCGGGGCTGATCAGCTTCGTAGAGGCGGCGGCGCCGACCGGGGATCCGTTCGTCGGCGCGCGCTATGGCGGTGCGACCGGCAGCTACCTGCACGCTTCGATCTTCCTCGGCACCGCCGCCGTCCTCACGATGGGGCTGGTGCTCGAGCGGTGGCGTCGAAGGGACGGCGTGATCGCCGCCGTCGTGCTCGCAACGATCCTCGCAGCCATGGGGCTGACCTTGAGTCGCGGCGGCTTTGCCATTGCCGGGATTGGCGCCTTGGTCCTACTCGCCGGGGGGAGTGGGCGCGACCGGCTCCGCCTTGTCGGCGCTGGCGTCGTCGCGCTTTCGGTTGCGATCATCCTGGGAGCTGCCGGAGGGGTGGCGCTGGGGAAATTCGGCTCGCGGCTGCACGCGGGTCTCAGCACGAGCGCAGACCCCGGCAACGAGGACCGCCTCGCGAGCATGCGTGGAGCGGTCGACCACTTCAAGGACCTGCCGACCGCACAGCAGGCGTTGGGGGAGGGGCTCGCGGCCACGGGTAACGCGAGGGTGGTCGCCTCGCTCCAGCCAATCCCGACCGAGAGCTATCCGCTCAAGCTGCTCCTCGAGGTGGGTCTGGTTGGAACGCTGGCCATCGGGGGTTACCTGGTGTGGGCGGCGACCCGCTTCGCGAGAGCGTCGATCCGGGGGCCCGACCGGCTTGTCCGCAGCGCGGCGGCGGCCGGCCTGGGACTCTCCGCCTACGGACTGGTGTACCCCACGCTGGAGGTCCAGCTGCTTGCGATGACGTGGTGGCTCTTGCTGGTCGCCTGTCTCGCAGCCAATCGAGCTCCCCAGTCGAAAGGCCCAGCCCGAGCGAGGCGCTGAACGTGGCCGATACCTCCATACGCCTTCGTCGCGCCTCCCCGACGCCTTCTCGGCGAAAGGCCGCGCGGGGCGGGGGGGCGCGATCCCGGGCGCCGGCGGGGATCGGGGACGCTCAGGTCCGCATCGTCCTCGGGGCGGCCATGGTTGTGGCCGCGGGGCTCGTCCTGTGGTTCGGCCGTGACACCACCTTCTCGAAGGATGAGATCACCTGGTTCAGCGACAGCTCACACCTCGACGTGCGGGCGGCGATCGCGTCCTACAACGGACACCTGATCCTTACCACGAAGCTCGTCTACGCGGCGATCCTGAACGCGTTCGGGGCTGGCTACGTTCCGTTCCGCCTGCTGGCGATGGGCGCCGTGCTGCTCACGGCTGGGCTGTTTTTCGAGTTCGCCAGCCGCCGGATCGGGGCAGTGGCCGCCCTCGCTCCGACGTTGGTGCTGCTCTTCTACGGCTCGGCCGGCTTCCACATGCTCTCGGGCAACGGGTTCACCGTGCTGCTCCCCCTCGCGACCGGCATCGGGGCGCTGCTCGCGCTCGAGCGCGAGGACCTCGGCGGCGACATCGGCGCCTGCCTCCTGCTCTGCCTGGCGGTCGCCACCTATTCCGTCGGCCTCCCCTTCGTGGCCGGCGCCGCCGTCCTGATCCTGATCGGGGGAGACCGCTGGCGCCGAGCCTGGGTATTCCTCGTCCCGGCGCTGCTCTACGCAGCGTGGCTCGTGTGGTCCCGAAGCCACGGGGTAGGCACCGGGGGGGAAGTTCACCTCTCCAACCTGCTGCTGGCGCCGAACTGGGCGCTCAACTCCCTCTCGTATGTCGGAACGGCGCTCCTGGGCGTCAACTACGCCACGTTCGGCGGCGGCTGGGGCCCCGTGGTCGCGCTGATCGCGCTCGCCGCACTGGGGTGGAGGCTGTGGCGGGGAAGCATCCCGAGGCAGCTCTGGGCGGCGATGGCGGTGCCGGCGACGCTATGGACGATCGAGGCGATCGCGGCGGCGCCCCCGACCAGCGTGCCCAACAGCACCCGGTACATCTTCCCGGTGACGATCGCCATGCTGCTCGTAGCCGTCGAGGCGGCGCGCGGCGTGAGGCTCGGACGCCGCGGGATATTGATCCTTTACGGAGTCGCGGCGATCAGCCTGGCCACGAACATCACCGTGCTCCGAGGGGAATCGAAGAAGCTGCGTGACGAGGCCATCACGACTCGGAGCGACCTCGCCGCGATCGAGATCGGCGGCGGCCGCCTGGGTCCGAAGCTCCTCGGCGCGTTGAACTGGAGCGGGCAGCGGCGCACCGTCTACACGGGTTACGTGCAGGCGGTGCGGCAATTCGGGTCTCCGGCGTTCTCGCTCCCCGAGCTGAGCTCCCAGGCGGAGCCCCTTCGGGAGCGCGTCGACGCCGATCTCGCCGACAGCCTCGACCTCCACCTGCGGCCGATGTCCGGTTCCGGCAGCCACTGCGGGCAGATCGGCGGTGGGAGCTTCGAGCTGCTGCCGGGCGGTGCGGTGCTGAGGGCCGAGGGAGCGTCGGCCTCGTTGATGCTGCGCCGCTTCGGCGACGCCTACACGGTCGAGGCGGGCACCCTCGAGCCGGGCGTCGCGATGCAGCTCGCCATTCCCCACGACGCGGCGCCCGACCCGTGGTATGCATCGAC
>JBIOTT010000099.1:0-7511 GCA_044866195.1 Gemmatimonadales bacterium | reverse complement strand
TACTGTTCACGCAGTTTCACTTCACCAATCCAAAGAAGACGGCCAACGGTACCAGGCAAAATCCCGCCGCCACCACCACCGCCAGCGCGATCGCCACCGGCCGGCGCCGCAGGTCGCGGCCCGGAGTCGCGGCGCCCAACGTCCTGACCGAGCTCCACGCGCCGTGGTAGAGATGGAACCCCAGCGCGACCATGGCGATCAGGTAGAAAAGAGTCACCCACCAGAGCCGGAAGCTGCCGATGACGTTGTCGTACACGTCACCGGGGACGAAGCGGCCGGCGGGTCGGATCGTCCCGGTGGTGAAATGGAGCAGATGCAAGACGATAAAGACCAGCAGCAGCACCCCGCCCCACCGCATGGTGCGCGCAGCGAGCGTGGATACCTGGGGGCGGCGCATCCGATAGTCCACCGGCCGAGCGGCCCGATCCCGCTGGGTGAGCTGCCAGGCCGCCACCACGTGCAGCACCACAGCCCCGATCAGGACAGCCCGCGCCGCCAGGAGCAGCTCGTTGAGCGGCCCGTGGAGCAGCGCCGCGTAGCCATTCAGCCGCTCGGCCCCCTGGAACACCTGCAGGTTGCCGATCATGTGCAGGATCACGTAGCCGATGCCGATCACGCCGGTGACCGCCATGACGACCTTCTTCCCGACCGAGCTCTCCCAGAAGGCCCGGACCCCGGCCCGCACGCCGCCGCGTTGCTGGACGCCCGCGGTCATACGGTCGCCTGCAGCGCCCGCACCGCCTCCGCCGAGGCCTCGAGCTGCTGTCGCTCGGCGTCGGTGAGCGTAACTTCGACCACCTGCTGCAGGCCCTGGCGGCCCAGTTTGCAGGGAACGCCGCAGAAAACATCCCGCAAGCCGAACTCGCCCTTGAGCCATGCGGCGCACGGGAGGATCCGCTTCTTGTCCAGGGCGATCGCTTCGACCATCTGCACTGCGGCCGCGCTGGGCGCGTAGTAGGCGGAGCCGGTCTTGAGGTGAGCCACGATCTCCGCGCCGCCGTTCCGGGTTCGCTCCACGATCGCGTCGAGCTTGTCCTGCGCCAGGAGCTGCGCCACCGGGATTCCCGAGACGGTCGTGTAGGAGATCAACGGCACCATGGTGTCGCCGTGCCCGCCCAGCACCATCGCCTGGATGTCCTCGACGGAGACGTCCAGGGCCGCCGCCAGAAACATCCGGTAGCGCGCCGTGTCCAGGACGCCCGCCATTCCCAGGACCCGCTCCCGCGGGAAGCCGGTCGACTTCATGGCGACGTAGCACATCACGTCGAGCGGATTGGAGACCACGATGACGATGGAGTTGGGGGCGACGCGCTGGATCTGTTCGCCTACCGACCGGACGATGCCGGCATTGGTCTTCACCAGGTCGTCTCGGCTCATCCCGGGTTTGCGGGCGATTCCGGCGGTGACCACGAATACCTCGGCGCCGGCGGCGGCGTCATAGGTCTGTCCGCCGATCACGCGGGTGTCGAAGCCTTCGATCGGTCCGCACTGCCACTGATCGAGCGCCTTCCCCTGGGGCACGCCCTCGATCACGTCGATCATCACCACGCTGCGCGCCAGCGACTTCTCCGCGAGTCGCTGCGCGGCGGTGGCGCCGACGTTCCCCGCCCCGATCACTGCGACTTTCTGGAGCATCTCCGTGGGATCCTTGGTTGCAAAGGAAAGCAGTATAGCAAGCTACCGGGGGCGCCGCTACCAGAAACGCGCCCCCCACAGAGAGCCGTCCTGCGTCGCTGGCGAGGCGCCGAGGCGCGTCGGCCGTGACCGGCGATCCCGAGCGCGCCGGTCAGGATCCGCCGACGAGAGCCTGGAACCGAGGATGCTTCCGAAGCGGATCGAACGTGGGATCGATGCGGAGCCAGCCGGGCGAGAGGTAGTAAGGAATCTTGAGCAGCCGCTCGAGCTGGTCGAGCGCCTTCTCGGGCTCGCCGACGAGAATGTAGATACGCGCAAGCTGATGCTGGACATAGGGCCCGAAAGTGGCGTCCTTCGTGGCTGGCTGGAGCGCCACCCCGCGTTGTCCCGCCTGGACCGCTTCAGCTCGCCTCCCCAAGTAGGCGAGCGCGAGGCCGAGGAACGCCATTCTCTGGCCGTCGTTGGGCACCTTCCGCAACTGCTCTTCGAAGCCGAGTCGGGCGGAGTCGGCATAAATCCGGGCTTTGGCATGATTGCCCTCGAGCGCATAGGTCTGCGCCAGCACGATCGCCCACACGCCGCGATCGTTGAAAAACGCTCTCGGGCGGAGCCCGAGCACGAGCTGCCGCTGCGTGTCATCGAGCACCCACATCAGGTCAAAGTAGGCAGCGAAGAACGCTGCGAGCGCCTTCGGCTCGATCTCGGCCGACGCGGCACGGATCGCCGCGCGCGCGGAGCGAAGGTCGCCGCGAGCGAGATGCGCCATAGTGTTCCACTCGAGCATATCGAGATTCGTCGCGTCGATCGCGAGACCCCGTTCCGCGGCAGCGAGCGCCTCCGCATGGCGCCGAAGCCAGAGCAAAGCGGCCACTCGCCATCGTGCCGCCCATACGGAGCGAGGGTCCAGCCGCTGCGCGCGGGTGAGATAGTCGAGCGCGCGCTCCCACTCGCCGAGGTTTGTTTCCAGAACGGCAGTGGCCGTGAGGAGCTCGGCATTGGTAGGCGCGAGCTCAAGTGCCGAGGTGTAGGCTTCGAGCGCTCGCGCGCCGTCACCAGAGACTTGGTGATGATACTGACCCAACGCAAAGCGAGCCTCACCGCTCGCGGGCGCCAGCGCGATGGCCCGCTGGGCCGCTCGCCGTGCTGCAGTTGCGACAGCCGGGGCGGGTGTGGTGTTGACGTAGATCATCGTGTAAGCCCGGGACAGCTGGGCCCAGGCCTCGACGAAGGTCGAGTCGAGCGCCACCGCCTGCTCGTAATAGTCGGCGGCGCGCCGCAGGCTCTCGGCATCGCCCACTCCCACACTGTGTCCTACGGCTTCGCCCTTGAGATACGCCTGGTATGCTGCCAGGCTCGCGGTCGGCTTTGTCGCCAACCTGTGTCGCTCGCTCGGGTCGAGCGCCACCCCCAGCGCCTGGGCCACCTGGCCGGCAATGTCCGCCTGAACCCGGAAAACGTCGGTAAGCGCCGCCTCGAAAGGCTGCTGCCATCGGGCCGTGGCACGCGAGACATCAATCAGCTCCGGGCTCACCTGCACCCGGCTCGCAGCTCCGGCGCCCTTGGCCCAGCGCACCTTCCCGATCAGCAGGTAATCCACCTTGAGCTCGCGCCCAATCTGTCGGGGTGTCTTCGTCGTATGCCGATACTGGTTCGAGCTGTACGATGCAAGGACTTCGAGTCCCGGGAGGGCCGTGAGCTTGCCCCGCACGGCATCGGTAACGCCGTCGGCAAAAAACGCGTCGGTCGAGTCGCCTTGGTGCTCGAATGGCAACACTGCCAGCCGCTTCGGTCCAGCGGGACCCTCCGGCCCGGCACTCGGCCCTGTCCGACGCGCGAGAAAAATCGCGCCGAGCGCAAGGATCAGCGCACCCGCGATGGCCAGACCCAGGGTCCGGAGACGTGCCGTCCAGTGCTTGCGGAGGCGCGCGGTGGCGGCCAAGGGCGTGGCACCTGCTCGCGGAGCGTCGGATCCCCCCTCGCTGGCGGCGCGCTCCAGCGCCTTTCCGAGCTCGGCCGCCGTGGAGAACCTGTCCGCTGGCTCCAGCGCCAATGCGCGCTGGATCGCCGCGTCGACCGCCGGCGGCACCTCCGGATGCGTCCGTCTCACGCTGGGCGGGGGAGCCCTGAACCGCTGCGCGAGGATCGCCTGTGCGCTAGACCCGCTGAACGCCGGCTCACCTGCCAGCGCTTCGTAGAGCACGGCGCCCAGCGCGTACACGTCGCTCCGCGCATCCAGTTGGCGGCCGCCGCTCGCCTGCTCCGGGCTCATATAGGCGGGCGTGCCGATGATGACCCCGGTCTCCGTCAACTGCGAGTTCTGCCCCCCTGCCGGCCGGCCCGGCTGCTCGCCGAGCGCGCGCGCGATTCCAAAGTCCGCAACCAGCGTGTTGCCGTCGCGCGTGAGCAGAATGTTCTCGGGTTTCACGTCCCGGTGGACGACTCCGTGCTCGTGAGCGTAGTGGAGAGCCTCCGCCGCCTCCCGCCCGATGCGGAGCGCATCTGCGAGCGGCAGCTGGGGCTCGCGCCGCAGACGAGCACGGAGGGTCTCGCCCTCCACGAGGGGCATCGTGAACCAGAGGTGGCCCTCCGTTTCACCGGAGTCGAGCACAGTCAGAATGTGCGGATGCTGGAGCCGTGCGGCGAAATGGATTTCTCGCTGGAATCGCTCGGGCCCAAGTACGGCCGCCAGGTGGGGGTGGAGGACCTTGAGCGCGACCGGACGGTCGTGCTTGATGTCGTGGGCGCGGTACACCGTGGCCATCCCGCCCCGGCCGAGCTCGGACTCGATGCGGTAACGGTCCGCCAACCCACCCTTGAGCACCGGACTAGGGTCGCCCATGCGGATCCCGGCCGATCGCTATTCGAGGAACGCGCCTGCCTGCGCGTTTGCCTAACTTACGAGTCGTCCACTTGCCCGGGTAGCGGCTCGGCCGGCACCGCGAGCCCGAGCCGCCGAAGTCCCTCGTACAGGACGATGCTTACCGCGTTCGCGAGATTGAGGCTCCGGATGCCACCCGGCATCGGAATGCGGAAGCATCGCTGCGGATGTTTCTCGAGGATGCGGGCCGGCATACCCTCGGTCTCGTTGCCGAACACCAGGCAGCTGTTCGGCCGGTAGGGCGCCCGCCGATAGTCTCGGGAGGCGTTGGCCGAAAAATAGAGGCAGCGATCGCGCGCGATGGCGTCTCGGAAATCGCCCCAGCCCGCGTGCACCCACAGGTCCACTCGATCCCAGTAGTCCAGTCCCGCGCGACGCACGTCACGCTCGTCGAGCGAGAACCCCAGCGGCTCGATCAGATGCAGCGGCGTATCGGTGGCGGCACACAGCCGGGCGATGCTGCCGGTGTTTGGGGGAATCCGCGGCTCGATCAGAACGACGTGCATGCTAGGCGGACAGGCGGACGGGCGGAGAGGCGGACTGGCGGACAGAGTGGACCTGTGGCGCTCCGGCGTGGTGCGCGGCTCTTGGGGCGCTGCAGTTCCCGCTACGCTCGTTAAGCGGACATCTCGGTCCAGTGGCGGGAACTGACGCGCCCTGCGAGCCACCCACCCCGGCCGTCGCGCCCACTGTCCGCCGGCCCGCCGGGCCGCCCGTCCGCCGGCGCGCCTTATCCTCCACGCGTGTGCATCTCGCGGTGGGGATCGGCTCGAAGCCCGGACAGCTGGTAGAGCGCGCCCCGCTCCGGCGCCATCCGCCGCTCTTCGGCGCCGCGATCGGTTCTGGCCTCCCAATGCCGGCGCACGAGGTCGGCAAGCTCCGCGTCCGACGCGCCGGTCCGGAGCGGCTCGCGCAGGTCGATCCCGGCAGCGCCGTAGAGACACAAAAACCAAGTTCCGTCGGCGGTCAGCCGGCTCCGGTCGCAGCTGCGGCAAAACGGCGCGGTGGTGGAGGCGATGATGCCGAAGCTGGTGCCGTCCGGCAAGGCGAACCGCTCGGCTGGAGCGGCCGGGTCGCCCGGCTGAGCCAGCGGCTCGATCGAGCCGTAGTGAGCCGAGAGCCGGTCGAGGATCTCCCGCTGGGAGACGACCTGGTCCATGCTCCAGAGCGTTGCGCCCCCAACGTCCATGTATTCGATGAACCGGACCTGGGCGTCGTGCGCGCGCCCGAACTCGATCAGATCGGTCAGCTCGTCGTCATTGTATCCCCGAATCACGACGCAGTTGAGCTTGAGCCGGCTGAATCCCGCCGCTCGCGCCGCCGCGATCCCTTCGAGCACGTCTGAGTGGCGCGCGCTCCGGGCGAACTCCTGCATCCGCTCGGGCCGAAGCGTGTCGAGGCTCACCGTGACACGGTCGAGCCCGGCCGCACGCAGTGCGTTGGCGTGCCGTGCCAGCAGCAGACCATTGGTGGTGAGCGCGAGATCGGCGATCGCGGGATTCGCAGCCAGGAGCCGCACCAGCTCGGACAGATCGTGGCGCAGGAGCGGCTCGCCTCCGGTGAGGCGCACCTTGCTCACACCCAGGCCGGTGAACACCCGGGCCAGCCGCTCGGCCTCCTCGAAGGTGAGGATCGACTCACGCGGCAGCCACACGTAATCGGCTTCCGGCATGCAGTACCGGCACCGCAGGTTGCAGCGATCCGTCACCGAAATGCGGAGGCTCCCCAACGGGCGGCGGAGGGCATCGACGACGGGCGGATGGGCGGACGGGCGGACGGGCGGACTGTGAGGCATCAGACAGCCCAGTCGTTCTGCCCAGTGATGTCTGCGGGCGTCGGTTCACTGTCCGCCGGTCCGCCGGTCCGCCGGTCCGCCGGTCCGCCTACGCGTCCGGCCGCCGTCGGGTCCACCCAACCGACGCTGCCGTCGGCGTAGTGCTCCCGTTTCCAGATCGGCACTCGGCGCTTGACCTCTTCGATCACATGGCGACAGGCGGCGAAGGCAGCGTTACGATGGGGCGCGGCGGCCGCGATCGCCACGGCTGCGTCGCCCACCTCGAGCACGCCAGTCCGATGCTCGAGCGCGACGTGCGCGTCCCAGCGGGCCCGGGCCTCGGCCACGATGCGTCCGCACTCCGCTTCAGCCATCGGGCCGTAGGCCGAATACTCCAGCCGTCGGACCGATTTCCCTTCGTGGTGGTCGCGCACGACCCCCAGAAAACAAGCAACGGCACCGCGCTCGGGCGCCGACACACTGCCGACGAGCCGGCCCAGATCCAGCGGCTCATCGCGGAGAAAGCTCACGTCACCCTCCGGCCAGCGGTGGCAGCACGGCGATCTCGTCGCCGGGCTGAACCGGTGAATCTAGACGGGCCTGCACCAGATTGACGGCACAGAGCGGGCGCTCAGGCAGGAGCTCACCGCCGGAACGGCTTCGGAGCACCTGAAGCAACGAAGCCACCGTGGCGGGAGCCGGGACCGTCAAGGTGAGCGACGCAGTGCCCAGGGCTTCAGCGTAGCCGGCGAACAGCAGCACGCGGACGGTGACGGTCGGGTTGGATGAGACGGTCATCAGCTTACAGCGGCCCAATGAGCCGCCCGGACGCCAGGCGGCTCAGACGGCAGAGCTCAGGCGCCCGGTGCCCCCGGGACCGGTTCGCCGGGCTCCGGCGAATCCGATTCCTCGGCGACCAGCGCGCGTAACTCCTTACTGGGCTTGAAAACCGGCACCGGGCGGGCAGCGACTTCCACCGGATCCCCCGTCCGCGGATTCCGGGCCATCCGGGTCTTCCGACGCCGGATCTTGAAGGTGCCGAAGCCTCGTACCTCGATGTTCTGCTGCTGTTTCAGCGCGTCCTTCACCGCTTCGAGGAACGCGTCCACGACACGAGCGCAGTCCTTCTTCGAGATCATCGGACCGGCGGTGCGGGCGATTGAAGCGGTCACCTGCTCGACGAGATCGGCCTTGGTCATGCATCCCCCAGGAGGGTCGCGGACG
>JBIOTT010000098.1:0-15013 GCA_044866195.1 Gemmatimonadales bacterium | reverse complement strand
GGCCGCGCGGCCGAGCGGCTGTGGATCCCCGCGCTGCGCAGCGTGCGAGAGGTCCGTCTGGTCGCCGCGGCTGATGTGCGGGCCGACCGCCGCGCGCTGGTCGCCCGCGAGATCCCCGGATGCCGGGAGATCGAGCAGGCGGAAGCCCTGATAGCCGACGGGGCAGTCGATGCCGTCATCGTCGCGACCCCGCCCGAGTCTCATTTCCAGCTCGCCAGGCTGGGGCTCGAGGCAGGCGTTCCGCTGCTGGTTGAAAAGCCTCTGGCCGCTACCGTCGCCCAGGCGGTCGAGCTCGACGAGCTCCGCCGTGCCACCGCCACGCCGCTCATGGTCGGTTTCAACCGGCGCTGGTGGTTGCCAGTCCTCCGGCTTCGGGACCGGCTTCAGCACGACACCGGTCCCGCTCGGGCGGAGCTGGTGTTCGTAACCGAAGCTGCGCAATGGAGGGCAATCGCGGGCACCCCCGACCTGCTCGACGATCTCGCGATCCATCAGCTCGATCTGCTCCGGTTTCTCTTCAGCCGGGAGATCGAGTCCGTGAGCGCGACCCAGGACGGCACCAGACAGATCCGAATGGAGGCTCACCTGGCAAATGGAACGTCCGCCGCCTGTCGAGTGGCTCACCACGGCTGGTCCGAGGAGTCGGTCCGGGTGACGGCCGGCTCAGTGCGCGCGTGGATTCACGCGAGGTCGGACCGCCTCGCGCCGGCGAGTGGCACGTCGCGCACCGCGCTCGACCTCGCCGGGCGAGTGTGGCGCAGGCTCACTGGTCGCCGCAGCACCATGCGACGCTCGTTCGAGGACGAGCTGCGCGCTTTCATCCGAACGGTACGCGACGGGACTGAGCCCAGCCCGGGGACGGCTGACGCGATCGCAGCCGCCCGCGCCGTGGCAGCCGCGCGTGAGTCGCTGGCACGAGCGGGCCTTCCGGTGACCCCATGAGCCAGCCCGACCCGCCGCTGCTGCTCATTGGTCTCGATGCGGCCGAACCACGCTTGATCGAGCAGTGGATGGCCGACGGCTCGCTCCCGAATCTCCGCGCTCTGCGGGCACGCGGGGCCTACGGCCGGCTTGCCTCGTCAGCCGACTGGCTGGCTGGCTCGCCCTGGCCCACGTTCTACTGCGGTGTCCTGCCCAGCGAGCACGGCTTCTATCACCACCTCCGCTGGCGCGCCGACCGGATGCAGGCGCTCCGGCCCACCCCCGACGACCTCCCGCTCACTCCCTTCTGGCGAGAGCTGAGCCGGCTCGGCCCGCGGGTAGTCGCGTTGGATCCGCCCCTCACCTATGCGGCGCAGCCGTTCAACGGGATCGAGATCTCCGGGTGGGCCTCCCACGACGGGCTGGTGCCGCCATCTGCCTATCCGCCGGACATCATGCCTTGGGTGGAGCGCGAGGTGGGACCCTCCCCCAGAACCGACGAAGAGCACGTGGCGTTGCCGGTTCGCCGGTCCCTGGGAATCCGGGATGAGCAGATTCGCGCCACGGGTCTGGTGAGCGAGCTGGGGCTCGCCCTCATGCGGCGGGAGCCGTGCGACCTTTTTCTGGTGGCCTTCAGCGCAACCCATCGCGGTGGTCACCAACTGTGGGATGGCACTGGACTCGCCCAAGCGCCGGCGCCGGCAGAGGCGGCGGAGCTGGCTGATGCCCTGCGCCAGGTCTACATCGCGTGCGATGCGGCCGTCGGCCGGCTGGTCGCGCAGGCCCGGGCGAGCGCCGCGCTGATTTTCTCGCTGCACGGGATGGGCGCCGAAATCAGCCGGGTCGACGTGCTTCCGGAGATGCTCCGCCGGGTTCTCAGCGGCGAGTCCTCCTTCCCTCCCGTGTCGCGGAAGGGGCTATTGCATCGGGTGCGTAACCTGGTCCCAAACTCGTGGCGGCACGCGATCAAACACCGGCTCCCGCTGGTCATCCAGGACCGGCTGACTGCATTCTGGCGGCTGGGAGGAACCGACTGGCCGCACACGCGCGCTTTCTGCCAGGTGGCCGACCTCCAGGGTTACATCAGAATCAACCTGAAGGGCCGCGAGGCGTCGGGTGTGGTTGAGCCGGGCGCCGAGTATACCGAGCTCTGTGCCCGGATTCGTGAGGGACTGCTCAGCTTCGTCGATGCGGGCACGGGAGAGCCGGTGGTGCGGGAGGTGGCCCGCAGCGATGAGGTCTATCCCGCCGGAGCGCGCCTCGCCGAGCTCCCGGACCTGCTAGTGAGGTGGGCTACCACCCCCGCGGCGGAGCAGCGGGCAATCGTTTCACCACGCTTCGGGCGCATCGATCTGCCTGCGCCGGGCAGGAACTTGAGCGGCCGGAGCGGCAACCATCGACCCGAGGGGTTTCTGATCGGCGTAGGCCCGGGCTTCGACGCCGGATCAGCGGTAGAAGGCGGCCACATTCTCGACTTGGCCCCGACGGTCTATGCGATGCTGGCCCTGCCCAGACCCGCCGAGATGCGGGGCCGTGATCTACGCACAGGGCCAGCGCTCAATGCGGCTGGGTGAAGAGCCGGTGCCAGCGGACCGCCGTCACGAACGGCAGCGATCGCAAGGAGTCGTTGTCGTAGCTGAAGTAGACCACGAACGGATGCCCCAGCAGGTTCGCTCGGGGGACGAACCCGTAATATCGGCCGTCATATGACGCGTCCCGGTTGTCGCCCAGCAGAAACAGAGAATCGGGCGGCACCACCAGGGGCCCCCAGTTGTGAAGATCGGGTGCGTAATGCGCCGGGTCGGATCCCACATAATGGCAGAGCTGCCAGCCCCGCATTTTCCGCCGGATATCCGCTCGCCCGGTCTGGCCGAGGTCCGGCGGCATCACGTACGGCTCGGAGACTCGACCTCCGTTCCGGATCAGCACGCCTGCCTGCATGGCCACGGTGTCGCCGGGGAGACCGATTACCCGCTTTAGCAGCCTGACCGATGGATCCTCGATCGACCGCACGACGACGATGTCGCCGTGCACCGGCTCGCGCAGGGCGGGGAGCCGAGCCCCCCCGATCGGGAGCTCGGCACCGTAGAGAAACTTGTTCACGAACAGAAAGTCGTTGACCAGCAGCGTGTTGTTCATGCTGCCGGTGGGCCACACGCGGAATGGTTCCACCAGGAAGGTCGTAATCAGGAACCAGCCCACTAGAACCTGCGCAATCGGCTTCGACCAGTTCCACAAGGCGCGCAGAGATGTCGCGGACAACAGTCGATCCTTACTGAACCGTGAAGGGCAGCGACAGCTGGGTCTTGTCCCACTGCAGCTTGAGGACTCCGCCGCGGCCACCCTGGGGATCGACCGCAATGGTGAACGCCTCGACCGGCTGCGGCAGCGCGTCGGTCGCAAGGTCGAGCCTGGCGAAGTCCTTCGACTGGTCGTAGTCGGTGCCCCACTGGCCGGTCTGCGAGTTCACGATGAGCTTGCTGCCGTTGCGCGAGGGCAGACTCCAGAGTGTGTAGCGGCCCTTGGGAATCGTCTTCGAGCCCACGACCAAGTCGGCGTCCGTGGTGAAACCGGTCGCGGCGTTGGCGCCGGTCCGCCATACCTGATCCCAGGGCACCACGCTGCCGAAGATCTCGCGGCCACGCTTGTGGGGCCGGCTGTAGTCGATCACGAGATGAGCGCTGCCGATGGTGGCGCGGACGGTGTCGCGGGGAGAGAGCTGGCCGAGGACCTTGCCGGCGGCGTCGCGCGCGGCGAAGTCCCGGAACGCCTTCGTCACATCGACCGACGCGACCCGCTCGACCAGCACCTTGTTGGTGCTTTCCCGGCCGTCAAGCGCGAGCAGCCGGCCCTGCTTGTCGAGCTTCGCGTGCATGGGCAGACCGAAGAAGTCGAAGTCGGCGCCGATGCTTCCCCGGCGAACCACGTAGGTCTTGGTGGCTGCATTGCCGCTGAACGGGACTATCTGGAAGGCCAGACTGTCTTTTCCCGAATGGCGGAACCGGAGGAAGATCTGTTCGTACAATGCATAGGACGTGCTGGTCAATGGCATCCCGCCGGGCTCGATGGCAACCCGAGTCGTCAGCGTGCTGTCCGGAAGCTTGACCGTGGAAATCACCGAATCCTTGCCGAACACCATGTCGCCGGTGAATGCCGGGGCGTCCGGTCCGGCTACCGCGGGCTGCGCGTTCACCTCGAGCCGAGCGATGGTCTGGTCGGGATTGAGGGTGGCCACGAAGTGAAGCCGGCGGGTGCGGGGAACCCGGGCGGCGACGTCGGCCTCGAGCCGGGTAGCGGTGCGGCTAAACTGCTCGACCGATAGCGTGTCGTTCCCGAGGCGGGTGACAAAGCCTCCCTGCTCGGAGCGGCCCTGAGCCAGCAACGTCGCGGGAAGAAACGCGAGAAGCGTAAGGGGAGTGAGGCGTCGCATGAGGATATCCGGGTCGGGGGAGTCGGAAGACTCGCGATCACCGGGGTCGGGGCGTCGCGAGGCAAGCTCTCCTACGGGCGTCGAACGCACTCGGTTTCGCTGCGCCTAGGGCAGCGAGAACGCGACCAGCTCGTCCCCTTTACCCCACGGGCCGCCGGACCCCCCGGCGGCGATGACCACGAATTGGGGTCCGCCGGGCCGGGCCCGGTAGGTCATCGGGGTCGCTTTGCCACCAGCCGGAAGGGCGCCTTTCCAGAGCTCGCGCCCGCTGCCCGCGTCGAATGCACGGACGAAGTGATCGATCGCGGCGCCGATGAACACGAGCCCGCTCGCGGTCGCGATCGGTCCGCCCAGGTTGGGCGAGCCCCAGGCCGCCGGCGGAGCTTCCGACCCCGCGCCGCGCGAGGGCAGGGCGCCAAGCGGCACCCGCCAGGCCACCCGGCCGGTCGCGAGACTCACGGCCACGAGCTCGCCGAAGGGTGGCGGAGTGCAGGGGAAGCCGGACGGCGAGAGCACGATCTCGCGCCGCATCACATAGGGCGTGCCGTGCATGTCGGTATACTCGGGCCCGATGCGGGTTCCGTCTTCGCGCTCCCGCACAGCTTTTGCCTGTTCGCGGGGAATGAGCCGCACCGCGGTCGCGAGCCGATTGATCGGAACGATGGCGAGCTGGCGAGTGGGATCGAAAACCAGACCGCCCCAGTGCGCACCGCCAACGTTGGACGGGATGACGACGCTGCCGGTCAGACTCGGGGGAGTGAAGATGCCGGCGTTACGCAGCCCGCCAAGCCGGTTGCGGCAGAACGCCCGGTCGGCGTCGCTGGGTCCCCACAACAGCTGGTCTGGTGCAATCCGATGCGGGCTCAGCGGCTCGACCGTGGAGAACGGTTGGGTGGGCCACGCCCATTCTCCCGGGACCTCGCTTGCGGGAACCGGGCGCTCCTCCACCGGCCAGAGAGGCGCGCCGGTCTCGCGGTCGAGCACGAAGAGCATGCCGGTCTTGGTGGCCTGAAGGACGGCCGGTCTCGAGCGGCCTTCTTTCGTCAAGGTGACGAGCGCAGGGGGCGAGGCGTTGTCGTAGTCCCAGAGATCGTGGTGCACGGTCTGGAAGCTCCAGACCAGTTTGCCGGTGGACCCACGGAGCGCCACGACCGAGTTGGCATAGCGGTTCTGGCCCAGCCGGCGTCCGCCGTAGTAGTCCGGGCTGGCGCTGCTGGTCGGGACCACCACCAGATCCCGCTCGGGGTCGGCCGCAATCACCGACCAAGCGTTGGCTGCTCCGGTACGGTGCGCGACCGGCCCTTCCCAGCTGGAGTAGGCGGGATCGCGTGGGTCCTGGGGGATCGGATCCCAAGTCCAGAGGAGCCTGCCGGTGCGCGCATCGAAGCCTCGAACCTCGCCGCTCGCCGCGTGGATGCGGCTGTTGTCGGCGACGCCTGAGCCGACCACGATCACGTCGTTCACCACGGCCGGTGGCGAGGTTTGCTCGTATTCCTCGAACTCGAACGGGGCATTCCGAAGCCCGGGGCGCAAATCAACGATGCCCTTTGCTCCGAAGCGGAGGCATAGCTTGCCGGTTGCTCCGTCCAGCGCAATGAGCCGCGCGTCGACCGTGGCCGCGATGACGCGGCGCCGGCAGGGCTCGCCAGGCGCTGCCTTGGAGTCGAGCCAGGTGGAGACACCGCGGCTGTTCCAGTCCCCGAACTCGTGCTGTCGCCCAACTTTCGCGTCGTATACCCAGCGCTCCGCTCCGGTCTCGGGATTGAGCGCGATGATCCGGCCGAGCGGCGTGCTGAAGAACAGGGTGCCCTCGACGACGATCGGGGTCGCCTCGAGCGACGTGGGACGCGGGGTCTCCCCCAGCGCAGCCTCGCCGGTGCTGTAACGCCAGGCGACGCGCAAGGTCGAGACGTTGGTTGGGGTGATGTCGGTCAGCGGACTGAACCGTGAGCCTGCCTGATCGCCGCCGTATGCCGGCCACTCCACTGGAGGTCGAGCGGGCGGGGTCTGGGCGGCAAGGTTGGCCGCGAACAGGCCGGCCATGAGGAGGGACGTGGTGCGCAGGGAGCTAATCCTCCTTCGGTGGCCGGCCTCGGGTGCGCTTGAGCGCGGAACGGCGGCGCTTCGCCTCGAGCCGGGCCGCTTTGACCGCTGCAGGGACCCGGGTGCGCTTCCGCCGCTTGGGGGTCGCGAGCCCAGCCGCGATCACCGATCGGAGTCGCTCGGTCACGGCCTCTCGATTGCGAAGCTGGCTGCGGAACTCACCGGAGACGAGGCGGAGCCGGCCGGTGGAATCGAGCCGGCTGGCCAGACGGGTGAGCAGGCGAGCCCGGTGCTCCTCGGTCAACCCGGTCGAGGCTGCAACGTCCCAGACGAGCTCGATCCTGGTGGACGAGGTGTTGACATGCTGCCCACCGGGGCCGCTCGAACGCGAGGCCCGATATTCCAGCTCACCGAGCGGGATGCGTACGGCCGGCGTAATCTCAAGGAATCCGTCCTGCGGCATGTCCCCAAGGGTAAGCGGTCGGGCTGGCATCACCAACGCTTCCCCCCCACTTTGAGCGCATTACGTTACTGCCATGCCGTCCCTCCCAGCGCTCAAGGAGCATCTCGCCGGGCTCGGCCGCGTAGTGCTGGGCTATTCGGGCGGTGTGGATTCGGCCCTGCTGGCGGTGGCCGGCCGCGAGGCGCTCGGTCGCGAACGCCTGCTCGCGGCCATCGGCCGGAGCGCCTCCTATCCCGCCGACCAGTGGCGCGCGGCGGTGGCGCTGGCCAGCCGGTTCGACGTGCCGCTGCTCGAGCTCGACACCCGCGAGCTCGAAGACCCGCGCTATGTCGCCAACCAGCCCGACCGCTGCTACTACTGTAAGGCCGAGCTGTGGGATCGGCTCGGCACGCTGGCTCGCGCCCGGGGGTTCGACGTGGTGATCGACGGCACCAATGCCGATGATCTCGCCGAGCACCGTCCGGGGCTGCGTGCGGCCCACGAACGGGGCGTGCGCTCGCCGCTCGCCGAGTTGGGCTGGCGCAAGGCAGACGTCCGCACTGCAGCGCGCGAGCTCTCCGTGCCGGTCTGGGACGCACCGGCCGCTCCCTGTCTCTCCAGCCGGATTCGCTATGGCCTCGCGGTCACGCCCGAGCGGCTGGCTCAGGTGGAAGCCGCCGAGGGGTACCTCCGCCGGCTCGGCGTCGGCGGCGACCTGCGGGTCCGACACCATGGCACGGTCGCACGGGTCGAGGTAGGACTCGAGTATCACGCGTGCTTGGGCGACTGCTGGGACACGGTCCGGGCAGTCTTCGACCAGCTGGGATTTACCGACGTCGAGCTCGATCCTCGGGGGTATCGGCGCGGCAGCCTTCTCGCCATTGCGAGTGAATCCGGCCGCTGATGCGCTTGTTTGCCGCGTTGCCGATTCCGGATCCCGCCCGAGCCACCATCGTATCGGTGCTCGACGATTTGCGCAGGTCCGATTGGCCGGTGCGTTGGGTTCGCCAGGAAGGGATTCACCTGACGCTCAAGTTCTACGGCGAGGTGGTGCCGGAGCGGCTGGACGTCATCGAGGAAGCCGTGCGCTTCGCAACGGCGGGTACCGGTCCGTTGCCGCTCAAGATCGGCGAGCTGGGAGCCTTTCCCACGATGGCCCGGCCGCGGGTGCTCTGGATCGCCCTCGAGGCGCCGGCCGCGCTGGAGTTATTGCAAGACCGGTTGGAGCGGGGCGGGGTGGAGATCGGCTTCCCCCCAGAGGGCGCCCCCTACCGGCCGCACGTGACGCTGGGCCGCGTTCGCGAGGGCCATCGATTGCCGCCGGGAGCCCTGGAATGTTACCAGCCTCCTGGCGAACGGCTGGCGTTTCTGGCCGAGGAGCTGGTGCTGTACGAAAGCGTGCTGACATCCGACGGTCCCCGATACGAGCCGAGGCTGGTTCTGCCGCTGCAGCCCTGAATGGGTTGTCTTCTCGCACCCTTTCGCGCCCTGGGGTGCCTCGTCATCGTGGCGGGGGTGGCCGTCGCGTGGCTCTATCGTGACCGCGTACTCGGGGCCGCGCTGGAGCTGGCCGGAGGACGGCATGACGTGCCCGCGGCGGCGGGCCGGCCAGGAACCCGCGCGCTCGCGACGGGGAAAGCGCGGGCCGACTCGGTGCGGCGCGGTGCGGTAGCCTCGGTGATCCTGAATCCGGCTGAGACGGCGTCTCTCATCGCCAGCGGGCTCGACCCGGTGGTCCGGCGTCAGCTCGATTCGTTGGAGGTTCGCTTGCTCGATGGCGAGATCGAAATCGGGGCCCGGCTGGCGACGGCGCGCCTCCCGCGGGAGGCGCTTGGCCCTCTGACTGTCGCGCTGCGCGATCACGAGCGCGTCCGGGCGGCGGGTCCGGTGTCCGTAATCGGCTCGGCTCAGGGTGAGTGGCGGATCGAGCGCCTCGACGTCGCCGGAGTCCCCCTCCCGGCAGACGCAGTTGCTCCCGTGCTCGGGCGCGCTCTGGGCGAGGGACGCCAAACGCTCCCGGTTGCGATCCCGCCCGGCGTCCGCGACATCCGGATCCGGCCAAACGGGGCGATCCTCTTCGGAGCCCGCAGTCCATGACCGATCGGGTGCTCATCGTCGACGACGAAGCCGGTATCCGCCAGGCCCTCAAACAGGTGCTGGATTACGAAGGCATGGATGTGCGGGTGGCCTCGTCGGGTGGTGAGGGAATCACAGTCTACCAGGACTACCGGCCTCACGTGGTCTTTCTCGATGTGAAGATGGCCGGCCTCGACGGGCTCGAGACCCTGACCCGGCTGCGCGATCTCGATCCCACGGCAACCGTCGTGATGATCTCGGGGCACGGGACCATCGCAACCGCCGTGGAAGCCACCCAGCGGGGTGCGTTCGACTTTCTGGAAAAGCCGCTGGACACCGACCGGCTGCTCGTGACCGTCCGCAATGCGCTGCGGCACGCCCGCCTGGTGGGGGAAAACGAGCGGCTCCGCGAGGGTCAGGCGACCCGCTACGCGATGGTGGGGGACAGCGTCGCGCTCAAGCGGGTGCACGAGCTGGTTGGCCGGGTTGGCCCCACCAGCGCCCGGGTGCTGATCACCGGGGAGAACGGGACCGGTAAGGAGCTGGTCGCCCGCGCCCTGCACGAGGCTTCGCCCCGCCGGGCGCAGGCCTTCGTCGAGGTGAACTGCGCCGCGATCCCATCCGAGCTGATCGAGAGCGAGCTCTTTGGCCATATGAAGGGCTCATTCACCGGGGCCTTTGCCGATCGGGCCGGCAAGTTCGAGCAGGCCGACGGCGGCACCCTGTTTCTGGACGAAGTGGGCGACATGTCGCTGGCGGCGCAGGCCAAGCTGCTGCGGGTGCTGCAGGAGGGCGTGGTGACCCGCATCGGCGGGGCCAAAGCCATCGAAGTGGACGTGCGGGTGCTCGCGGCGACGAACAAGGATCTCGGGCTCGAGATCGAGGAGCAGCGTTTCCGGGAGGACCTGCTCTATCGGCTGAACGTGGTGGAGATCGACGTGCCACCCCTCCGCGAGCGGCTGGAAGATGTGCCGGCCCTGGTGAACCATTTCACCCAGCAGCTGGTGCAAAGCGCCGGCGTGCCGGCCAAGCAGTTCGCGGATGAGGCCGTTGCCCGGCTGCAGGCCCGGCCGTGGCCCGGCAACATCCGGGAGCTCCGGAACGCGGTGGAGCGGGCACTGATCCTGGGAGCCGGAAAGGTGGTTACTGCGGCGGACATCGATCGGCTGTTTCCGGGAGCCGAAGGAGGCCTGCCACCTCCGGAGGCGAGCCGAGCGCAGACCTTCGAGACCTTCAAACAGGAAGCGGAGAAGGGGTTTCTTCAGGCGAAGCTGCGGGAGCACGATTGGAACGTGTCGGAGACCGCCCGGTCGCTGAAGATGCCCCGGTCCAATCTCTATAAGAAGATCGAGCGGTACGGGCTGACCCGGGAGTCGCCATGAGCGATCAGCCACGGGATTGGGACAAGGAGCTGGCGGAGATCGACCGGGCCATGGCGCGGCAGCAGGCCCCGGCCTGGGGACCGGCAGCCAAGCCCGCCACGACCCCGGCGGCCGCTCCACCCGCGCCGCTCGGGCGGCGCGCGACGGCGGCCACTTGGCTACGGCTATTGCTGGCGTTGCTGCTTGCGGCAGCCATGCCCTTCTGGCCGCATGGACGCGGCTGCGGTGTCGGGCTATTCGCATATTTGGCTGCGGCCGGGGTGGTGGTGCTCGGCGGACTGTGGGCGGCGGTCGCCACCTGGCAGACGCGCCGGCCGCTGGCGCACGTCCTCGCGCTGCTG
The DNA here is from genome assembly GCA_044866195.1 of Gemmatimonadales bacterium. Lineage (GTDB taxonomy): Bacteria > Gemmatimonadota > Gemmatimonadetes > Gemmatimonadales > GWC2-71-9 > DASQPE01. The sequence continues at coordinate 4,378 of JBIOTT010000098.1, read as the reverse complement.
GTGACGCTCTGGGGGCTGGGGCTGGTGGCAGCGGAGGTGCTGCCGCGGGTGGGGTACGCGAAACAGATGGTAGGGTGGAGGTGCGGCTGACGCCGCTATCCGCTATCCGCTATCCGCCGCTGTCCGCTCGCCGCGTGGCCGCCGTCACGACGTGTCGCCGCCAGCCGCCGTTGGAAGCCGCCGCCCGGCGATTGGTTGTTTGCGGCGCGAGTCGGTGCGACAGCCGCGCGAGCATGCGTTTGACGTGATCGAGCTCTTCGCCGAGAGTGCTGCTGGTGACTTCATTGAGATATCCGATGTCGCGGCTGAGCAGCACTTGGTACTCGAGCTCAGCCTCGGATGCGAGCGCGATCCTGAGCGACCGGCGCAGCTCTGAGTCGCCGTTACGGCCGCAGCCTTCTGCGATGTTCATCGGAATCGAGAACGCTGCCCTGCGCATCTGTAATACCAGGCCGTACAGCTCCTGATCCGGGAAACTCGCCGTGGCGCGATAGACCGCCAGGACGAGCTGGTGGGCCCGGTTCCAGACGTCGAGCTTGCGATAGTCGCCCATAACCACACTCGGCTAACGTTCATGCCAATGTGGGTCAGGTCCCAGAGCCGCGTTGTATCGTCTTTATTCGCCTGGTACCCTTCGATAGCGGATAGCGGACAGCGGACAGCGGATAGGGATAGCCCCTCGTGCCCTTCCTCAACTTCATTGCCGGCCGCTGGGTCCCGCCCAGCACGGGCAGCTACCTCGAGAACCGGAATCCGGCCGACCCCGACGACCTGATCGGGTTGTTCCCGGACTCGGGCCCCGAGGACATCGCCGCAGCGGTCGAGTCCGCCCGGCGCGGATTCGAGGTCTGGTCGCGGACACCAGCACCCGCCCGGGGGGACGTCCTCCGGCGGGTGGGTGACCTGCTGGTCCGGCGAAAGGACGCCATCGCCGACGCGATGACCCGGGAGATGGGCAAGGTCCTGGCGGAGACCCGGGGGGACGTCCAGGAGGGCATCGACACGGCCTACTACGCCGCGAGCGAGGGCCGGCGGCTGTTCGGACACGTGGTACCCTCCGAGCTGCGGAGCAAGTGGGCGATGAGCTACCGTCGGCCGATCGGTATCGCCGGTCTCATGACTCCCTTCAACTGTCCGCTCGCGATCCCCACCTGGAAGGCCTTCCCGGCCTTGCTGTGTGGCAACGCCGTCATCCTGAAGCCCTCCGAGGACGTCCCCCACACCGCACACATGCTGGTAGAGACGCTGCTCGAGGCCGGGCTCCCGCCCGAGGCGATTCAGCTGGTGCAGGGTCGGGGCGAGATCGCGGGGAAGGCGCTGGTGGAGCACCCGGGCGTCATGGTGGTTTCGTTCACCGGCTCGACGGCGACCGGCGCCGTGATCGGCGAGACGTGCGGGCGCATGCACAAGCGACTCTCGCTCGAGATGGGCGGCAAGAATGCCCAGATCGTGATGGAGGATGCCGACCTCGAGCTCGCCCTGGAGGGCGTGCTCTGGGGCGCCTTCGGCACGACCGGGCAGCGATGCACCGCCACCAGTCGTTTGATCCTCCACCGGGCCATTCACGACCGGTTCGTCGCCGATCTGGCATCGCGGGCGGAGCGGCTTCGCCTGGGCGACGGACGCGAGCCCGGCACCGAGGTCGGGCCCCTGATTCACCAGGCGGCCCGGGCCAAGGTGGAGCGCTATGTCGAGATCGGCGCCCAGGAGCGGGCCGAGCTGGTGAGCGGCGGAAGGGCGCCGAGCGACCGGCTTGCGAAGGGATGGTTCTATCAGCCGACGATCTTCACCGGGGTGAGACCGGGCAGCCGGCTGGAGCAGGAAGAGATCTTCGGGCCGGTGCTGAGCGTTCTCCGGGTGGATTCGTTCGAGCAGGCTGTGGCGGTAAACAACGACGTCCGCTATGGACTGTCGAGCTCGATCTACACCTCGAACGTGGAGCTGGCGTTCCGCGCGCTGCAGTTGCTGGATACCGGCATCACATACGTCAACGCGCCGACCATCGGCGCGGAGGCCCACCTTCCGTTCGGCGGGGTCAAGCAGACCGGCAACGGCCACCGCGAGGGTGGTTGGGAGGTCTATGATTTCTATTCCGAGACCAAAGTGTGCTATCTGGACTACTCGGGACGCCTCCAACGCGCGCAGATCGACACCTATGGCACATAGTGCCGTTGCGCCGAGGGTATATACCGCCGGTCGCTCGATGCCAAGGGCGGTTGCGCAGCGATGCGGGGCAGGGTAAGGTACGCGAGAGTAGGTCTCCTGGGACGAGAGGTCGAGTCGTATGCGTCCGATGCAGGTCGGGTCCGGCAAGCGTGGCCCATCGTTTGACGAGGGCTCGCTAGACCAGTACCTGCGGGAGATCAGCCGTTACCCGCTGATCCCGCAGGAAGAGGAAGTCGAGCTTGCGCAGCGCATCCGCCTGAGTGATCCGGAAGCGCTGGACAAGCTGGTGCGGAGCAATCTGCGTTTCGTCGTCTCCGTGGCCAAGAAATACCAGAATCAGGGCGTTTCCCTCGCCGACCTCATCAACGAGGGCAACCTCGGCCTGATCCGGGCGGCGCACAAGTTCGACGAGACCAAGGGCATCAAGTTCATTTCCTACGCGGTATGGTGGATCCGGCAGGCGATCCTCCAGGCGCTCGCCGAACAGAGCCGGATCGTCCGGGTCCCGCTGAACCGCGCCGGGACGCTCCACCGGATTGGCAAGCGCTCGTCGGCGCTGCTCCAGGAGCTCGGGCGGGAGCCGACCCCGTCGGAGATCGCCGAGGGAATGGACATCTCTATGGAGGAGGTCCAGAAGACTCTTTCGATCTCCCAGAACCACCTCTCGCTCGATGCGCCGCTCACCCCGGGCGAAGACAACAAGCTTCTCGACTACCTGCCCGACACCCAAAACCCCGGCCCCGACTCGGAGACCTTCGAGCACGCGCTCACCGAGTCGATCGAAGAAGTGCTCTCCACGTTGAAGGAGCGCGAGGCGAAGATCCTGCGGCTCTACTTCGGGCTGGACGGCCCGGAGCCGATGACGTTGGAAGAGATCGGAAGCCTGCTGGGGATTACCCGGGAGCGGGTGCGGCAGATCAAGGAAAAGGCGTTGAGCCGATTACGGCACGTAAGCAGGGCCCGCGCGTTGGAGAGCTTTCTGGCCTGAACTGCGTAAACCGTTCACTGTTCACCGTTCACGCAGTATCTCAGTCACCTGCTCCCATTCAATCAAAAACGCGTCGTGCCCGTAGAGCGACGTGATTTGAGTATACCGCGCGTTGGCGCCGGCCGCCCGGTACGCGGCGGTCCACTCCTGGACCTCGCTCGGATAATAGAGGATGTCTGAGTCCACCCCCACCCCGACCAGCTCACCCACCCGCTGAGCCGTCTCGCGCGCCGCGACGGTGATGTCGCCCACGTCGTGCAGGTCCATCGCGTCCATCAGCGCCACATAACTCGCCGCGTCGAACCGAGCCACCAGCTTGTCGCCCTGCCGGCGGAGGTAGTGGTCGGCATCGAACCGGCCGCCTGCCCGGGTCGAGTCGCGGCCGAACCGCTCGGCGAATTCCGCGGCCGACCGGTAGGTGATCATTGCGATCGCGCGGGCGGCGGCCAGCCCGCCCGTGGGGCCCGCTCCCTCCCGGTAGTGGCCGTCGCACCAGGCGGGATCCGCTTCGATCGCCATCCGCTGGGCTGCGTTCCAGGCGATGGCCTGGGCCGAGGTGGCTGCTGGCGCGGCGAAGACGACGATCCGGTCCACGGGGACCGGGGTCACCCGTCCCCACTGGAGCGCGACCATTCCTCCCAGGGAGCCGCCGGTCGCGAGCGCCAGCCGCTGCACCCCGAGATGGGCCAGCAGCGGCGCATGAGCCCGCGCGAGATCGAGGGCAGACAGCCGGGGAAACCGCCGACCGTGCTTTGCCTGCCAGGGAATCGGGCTGGTGGAGCCATAGCAGCCGCCCAGGAGGTTGGCGGACACGATGGCATGGCGGGTCGTGTCGAGGACGCGTCCGGGGCCTACCAGCGGGCCCCACCAGGCCTCCACATCGGCGCTTCCGGTGAGGGCGTGAAACACGAGAATCCAGCCGTGTGCCTGGGCGGCCTCGGCGTCGCCCACGATCCGGTAGCGCAGCCGCGCATCCGCGAGGACCTCGCCCCGCTCGGTCGTGAAGTCACCCAACTCGAGATCCTGCGCTGCCGTCGGTGCTATCGTCACGCTCATCCGCCCGTGCCTCGCGCCGTGGGGGGAGCCAAAGGGCCGCGGGGCAAAAAAAATCCCCCGGCCATCGAGCGCGGAGGAAAGAGGTCCGGCGCTTTAGCTCTTTGGTTCGGGCTGCGCTGATCGGGCTGCGCGCCCCGGCGGGAGCAAGTGGCCCTAAATCCACCGCCG
>JBIOTT010000097.1:0-4363 GCA_044866195.1 Gemmatimonadales bacterium | reverse complement strand
CGGACCACCGCCGGCTGGGCGGAGCCACTCCGGCTCGAACAGCGCCGTCCCACGTATCCCGCTCATGCTGGTGCGGGCCCCATGGGTGATGGGGGTTCGAACGTCCCGCGCCGAGGCCACGAATCGCAGCCCCAGCTCCGACATCGCGGCGGCGAGCGCGGGCGAGAGAACCCAACCCGGCGGCTGCAGTCCGGGCAGCGTGGGCATTCCGGCCGCCGCGAAAATGGCCATAGCCTCCCGGATCAGAGCGCCGCATTCGGCCTGACTCCGGCCCTCGAACTCCCGCGTAATCGCGAGCCCGCGCGAGACATGGTGCAGGCCGTGCAGCCCGATCTCGGTTCTGGGAAGTCCGGCGAGGTAGCGCACGAACGCAGGCGCGCGATCCAGACGCATCCCGCCCGCCCGCCGCGTGGGCGCGAGATACACCCGATCCCGCAGCAGCGGCAGGCGAGCGAGCAGCCGGCGCGTCGGAACGGGTGAGATGAGGCGCCAGTCGGGGGTGACGAACAGCGTGATCCGGAGGTGGGAATGTCGCGCGAGAAGCCACTCTACGTGGCGGAACACGCCGGCGCCGAGGTCCCCGCCGGCCTCGTAGGCGTCGGCGGAGGTTCCCGGGTGCACGTCGTCGATGGCGAAGCAGATGGCGCCCCGATAGCCCCGCGGCAGCCAGTCGCGACAGGGCTGAAATTCGAAGGGCCTCAGGCGTGGCGTCATCGCGCCGCCGCGACCAGACTGCCGGCGATCGACGCCGCCTCGACCGGCTTGCCGAAGTGATACCCCTGTCCGAAGTCACATCCGAGGCCGCGTAGCACCTCGATCTGTGCCTCGTGGTCGATCCCCTCGGCGATGGTACGCATGCCAAGGTCGGACGCGAGGTGGACGATGGTCCGGGCGATGTTTCTGGTCCGGTCGTTGGTGACGATGTCGCGGACGAACGCACGATCGATCTTGAGCACGTCGAGGTGGAACCGGTGCAGGTAGCTGAGTGAGGAGTAGCCGGTGCCGAAGTCGTCCAGCAGGATCGGCACCTGCAGCCGCCGGAGACCGTCGAGGACCTCTCCCGCAGTCCGAACGTCCGCCATGAGCGTCCCCTCGGTCACCTCTACCCGCAGCGTCCCGGGAGGGGTGCCATGCTCGTGCATGAGGTCTCGCAGGTAGTCGCAGAGAGTGGGATCCTGCAGATCGCGGGCGGAGAGGTTGACGCTCACGTAGAAATCGGGCGACAGCGCATCCCGCCACTCTACCAGCTGCCGGCAGGCTTGCCGCAGGATCCACCGAGTGATCGGCACGATGAGTCCGGTCTCTTCCGCCAGGCCGATGAATTGCAACGGGGGGATGAGTCCCTCGAGCGGATGAAGCCAGCGGATCAGGGCTTCCGCCCCCTTGACCGCCCCGGTGTCCAGCGAGACGACGACCTGGTAAAACAGCCGAAACTCCACCCGCTCCAGCGCCAGTCGGAGGTCGCTCTCCAGCTGGAACCGGCGCGCCGCCTGCTCCCGCAGCGTGGGGTCGAACATCGCCGTCCCTTCCACTCCATCGGTCTTCGCCCGCTCCATTGCCATGGCGGCGCGCTCCAGCATCTCTTCTGGGCGCTCGTAGCCGGATCGGCTCACATCGATCCCGATCCACACCGACACGGGAACGTCGCGGTCGTGCACCGCCACCTTGGTGTCGAGGGCGCCGCGGATCCGCCGTGCCGCCGCCGCCGCCGCTTCGGGCGTCGTGATGTCGTACAGCAGAACGGCGAACGCGTCCTCCCCGGCGCGCGCCACGGTATCCCCCGGGCGCATCGCCCGATCCAGCCGCTGAGCGACGGCGGTCAGCATCCGGTCGCCGGCATCGGACCCCAGGCTGTCGGCGATATAGGGGATACCCTCGACGCCGACGAACAACACGCCAAAGCCGAATTCGCGGACCGCGCGTACCCGGCTCAAGGCACGACCGATCCGCTCGAGGAAGTACGTACGGCTGGGGAGCCCGGTCACCGCGTCCCGCGACAGCTCGGCCTCGGCCTGACGGTCCCGTTCCTGGTGACGTTGAACCGCCTCGAGCAACCGCCGATTGGCGCTCTCCAGTTGCCCGACGCGAGCCGCTGCCTCCTGGCGCTCCCGGTGCGGCAGGCGGACGACTTCGTAGGCGGCGATCGCCAGCAGGACGGACAGGAGGAGGCCAAAGGCAAGCGGAACGTTCGGAGCCCGGGTCGTGATCCACCCCTCGCCAGGGGCCAGGGCGAGCTCTATGACCGCCGTACCCAGCGGGATGGGGAGGTGCACAGGCGCAGCCATAGCGATCGGCGCATCGCGGAGGCCCCTCCGGGGACCCGCGACGGAATCACCGACCAGAATATCGTAGTCGTAGCCGGCCGCGAGCAGCTCTTCCAGCCCGATCGGCGCGGCCAGGGCCCTGAGGTCGGCTCCAAGCGCCAGCCAGCCCGCCGGTCGAGCGGCACGATCATCCCCGAGCGGCGCCAGGGTCACAAGGACTTCCTCGCCCGCCGGACCCCGGAGTGGCCCGATCGCTGACGGCGGCTCCGCCGGGCTGGGACGAACGACCAGGGACCAGACCGCAGCAGGGATCCGAGGGAAACGGGCGCCGGAGTCGGAAACTAGGGCGCGTCCGTCGTCATCCAGGAGCCACACCCGGTAGCCCTCAGCCATATCGGCCCGCGGGGGCTTGCGAGTGGCCGGCAACGGTACGATCGCTGCCAGCGCATGGGCCTCGGCCTCCAGCCGTCCCACGCGTTCGGCTAGGCGCGCGACGAACGGCGCGCCCGTCGCCTCGGCGCGTCGTCGCTCGGCTGCCAGTTCGCGCTCCTGTGCGCGAGCCGCGAGCGACCGGGTGACGACCAGCGCCCCGACAAGGACCGCCAACGCCATCGCCACTGCCGGTGTGCGGCTCGACACGCTCGCCTACCGGACCGGAATGCGGCTGCTGAGCACGATCGATTCCCGGCGCACGTCCTCGCCCCACAAGTGACTCAGGACGACAGTCACCTCCATCCCGTTGAGCGGAACCACCGCTCCGGCGAACATTTCCCACCGAGTTGCCGTAGGCGTTCCGATCGGCTGAAGGTCCTCGCGTGCGGGAGCGGCCCGGCCGGCGCTCGCCCCTGCGATTGCGCCGAGTCTGCTGTAGCGGAGGTCGGCCCGGATCAGCAGGTACTCGGCAGCGTAGTTGCCGCCGACCGAGCGGCCGTAGCTCACCCGGGTGGCGAGGCGCGGGTGCGGGAGCACCGTTGCCCCGGCCGAGAGTACCTGACCCTGGAACGGCTCGAGGTCGAACCCGTTCGCCTCCCCTTCCAAGAAGACGCGGCCGGGAGAAATCGCGTAGGAGACCCCGACGCGAGCCTGCCGGAAGAGAAACCCGGCTCCCGCCCGGGAACCGGGCCCCAGGGACACGAGACCCTCGGCGACGATTCGCGGATTCAGGCGCCAGGTTCCGCCCACTCGGCCGACAACCCAGTGCACGCGGCCGGCGGCCACCGACTCCAGCCCCGCCCGGATCGCGCCCTCGGGCAAAGCGTGGATCCAGTCGGCGGCCAGGCTCGCGCCACTCGGTCCGGGGGCGAGATCGTCCAGTCCGATGCTGACGACCGCGACGTTCCGGGCCGGCGGCACGTCCGCCTGCGGGTGAACCACGCCGGGCGCTGCAACCATGCCCAGTACGACCAGCCCTAGTGCAGGCCTCACGACCGCGGCTCCGCGAGGTGAAGCGTCACCACCGTCAGCGGACCGGCCTGACCCGGCAGATCGCCTGCCACCAGATCCGCGTGGTACTGGTTGCCCGTGATGCGGATCTGCCGCCGATGGGATCGCCGGGGCGCCGGGTCCCACCAGCGGGACGGAGCCCCGTCGGACTCGAGGGCCCCCGAGGCCGGGATGCCACAGTAGAGCTCTCCGAAGAGCGCCTTCGCCGCGCGGTTGAAGTAGAGAATTCGCCGGTCCGCGCCGAGCAGCAGATAGGGCACATCGATTCCATCCAGAGCGCCCTGCAGGTAGTACACCTGGCTGACGTCGTGAAGGCTGATGTGGGCGTACTCGGCGCCGGCATGCTCGATCAGGTACACCGAGATCCTGGCAATGCGAGTCTCATCTCCTACCCGGCAGACGGCGAAGGGGACCTCGCCGCCCTGTGCGAGCGCGGTGTGCAGCGGCTCGGGAAACGGCATGGCAAGCAGCTCGGCGAGCGTCCGATCGGCCAGATCGCCCGGCTCGATGAGGAACTGGCGCAGGAAGCTCTCGCTGGCTTGAACGACGCGATGGGTGTTGCGGTCCACTAGGGCGGCGGGGTGGAAGGAGGCTTGAAGGATCCGCCGCGCCAGACCCTCTGCTTCCCTGAGAGCCTCGCCGGACAGGTCGAGTCG
>JBIOTT010000096.1:0-3333 GCA_044866195.1 Gemmatimonadales bacterium | reverse complement strand
GCGCAGGATCCGGCTCTTGGCCTGGCCCCGGAGACCCAGCAGGATGAAGTGGTGCCGAGCCAGGAGCGCATTGACCAGCTGAGGGAGGATGGTGTCCTCGTAACCGACGATTCCGGGGAACAGCCCTTCCCCAGACTCCAGTCTCAGCAGCAAATTGGAGCGGATCTCGTCCCGGACGGACCGGCCGCGCAGGGGCGCCTCGGCCCACGGACTATTGCGGAGCTCCCCCAGGGTGCGGGGCTCAATGCCATGCGATTTCACGAAGTTACCTCGACTTGCGGGCCCCTCGGAGCGGGCTGGGGCCAGTGATTGCTGAACGTGCCTGGACGGCCCCGTGGGGGCAAGGCCGCCTGGGTGCGGTGCGGGAATCGTGCCCGTAACTCCGCCCCCCATGATGGCTTGACAAACGCTGATTGTACTTTACTTTCGCCGCGGTATGCCCGACGACAGTGGCGGCATACGCGCGGACATCTCTCTGGACTTCCAACCCCCTGAAGGAGCAAGAGATGAAGAAGATCATTTTCCTGGGCGCAGTGTTGGCCCTCGCGGGATGTGCTGGCGAGAAGAAGGCCGAAGCTCCGGCTTCCTCGGAAGCACCCGCCGCAGAGGCGCCGGCCACTCCGCCGGCCGGCGACAGCATGGGTGGGATGCAGCACGACAGCACCATGGCGCGGGATACCAGCAAGAAGATGTAAGCGCGATCGCCGCACTGTCGCAGCCGGCCCCGGGGGGCTTTGCCTCCCGGGGCTCGGCGTTTTCGCCAGGCTATCCATCCAGGTCCTCCGTCGCGAACGGCAGCGCAACCACCCGGGCGGGCCGGCCGCCGGCCTCGACCTGATCTCCCACCGACACCTCCCGCCGCAGCGGGGCCAGCCCCAGCAGCCGGTCGTCCAGCGCCAGGGTGGAGCGGACCGTGCCGACCTGACGATCGGATGCAGTGATGCTGTCGCCCGCCAGGCCGGCTCCCTCGCGCCACACCAGCCCTCGGAGCTCCCGGTTGGTATGGCCCCGGAAATGGAGCCGGGCGACGGTTTCCTGCCCCACGTAGCAGCCCTTGGTGTAGGAAACGCCCCCAACCTGGTCGTAGCGGACTTCCTGCGGCAGGGTTCGCTCGTCGATCTCGGCCCCGAGCGCGGGCCAGCCGGCCAGGATCCGCGCCGCCTCGGCGTCTTCCGGCGTGCCTGCCTCCACGCCGACTCCTTCGAGCAAACGGGCAAAATCGCGGATCGCCGTGCGCGGCCCGACCGCGATCGCAGCAAAGGGCGCGGTTTCGGCTGCGAGTCCCAGAAGCAGCCGGCCGTGGGTGTACTCCAGCGCCACCGTGCGGCCGGCGGTATCGGGCACCGGCTTCACCGGCGAGCGGGCCAGGGCGGCGAAGGCCTGGCCACCCACCAGCCACGCGACTTCGACCTGACCGGTCGCATCGGCCACCCGCGCCAGCCGGGGCGGCAGTTGGCGGTGAAAGAGGTCCTGGGATGCGAGCCGGCCCTCGATCGGCGCGACCATCACGAACCGCTCCGGCTCGCGGAACACCCAGTAGTCCACCACGATCGCGCCCTTGGGCGTGAGCAGCGCGCCATAGACCAGGCTGTGGTCACCGGGCTTGTCGAGGTCGTTGGTCAGGAGCCCCTGGAGGCAGGGGAGCGCGCCCGGGCCTTCGACCCAGAACACGGCGGGCTCACTCACCACCAGCACAGCGCCGCGGCGCAGGCGCTCGAGCCGCCGGCGGTCGTAACTGAGCTCACGCAGCGACATCGGCCCAGGGCAGATCGGCCGGGGTGCGGCCGAGGAGATCGGGCCACACCGCGTCCGCGGCGGCGAGCGCATCGGCCGGGTGCGAGGTGGTGAGCGCGGCGCACCGAAGGCCGGCGGCCCGCGCGGCCGCCAGCCCCGGGAGCGAGTCCTCCAGCACCACACACTGCGCCGGACTGAGGCCCAGCGCCTCCCGGGCCCGGGTGTAGCCCTGTGGGTCCGGCTTGCAGGCCGATACGTCTTCGGCCGCGACCAGGACCGCGAAATGGCTCCGCACGCCGGCGGTCTCGAGCACCAGCTCCACCTCGCGCCGCAGCGCACCCGACACCACCGCCAGCGCCACGCCCTCGCCGGCGGCGGCGCGCACGAACTCGAGCGCTCCGGGAACGAGGGTCATCGAGCGTCGGATCGCCTCGGCGTAGTGGATCGCTTTCCGCTCGATCGCCTTGGCCAGGCTCCGCTGGTCGGTGGGCTTTCCCTGCTGCGCAAAGGTGAAGCGGAAGCACTCCCGGTCGTCGAATCCCAGGTAGTCCCGATAGTAGGTCTCCCGGTCGAGATGGATGCCGTACTCGGCCAGCGCGGCGACGAGGGCCTCGCAGTGCTGCGGCTCGTCGTCGATGATGACGCCGTTGAAGTCAAACAGGATTGCTCGTCGCACCAGGGATCCCGATATCAAAAGCGTGAACGGTGAACGGTAAACGGTAAACGGGGAAAAGGAGAAAGGGGGAAAGGGTGAAAAGGGGAAGGTGCTCACCCATTTCCCCTTTCTCCCGTTTCCCCTTTCTCCCGTTGCTTGTAAATCCCGCCCTTTTCGTACGACCAATCCAACACTTCCACCGGATGCGCCACCGAAATCCGCACGCCGGCTGCACGGAGGCCGGCGCCGATCTGCATCAGGCAGCCGGGGTTTCCGGTGGTGACGAGGTCGAGCGGCGGCCGGGCCTTGCGGAAGACACGAATCTTGTCGTCGAGCACTGCCCGGGCGAGCTCAGGCTGGAGCAGGGAATAGATCCCCGCGCTGCCGCAGCATCGATCCGATCCGGGCAGGAGCCGAAGCTCGAGCCCGGGGATCGCGCCCAGCACCGCGAGCGGTGCGGCGTGAACCCGCTGAGCGTGCTGCAGGTGGCAGGGCGCATCGTAGGCAATCTCGAGTCCCAGCTCGGCTCCGGGCCTGGGCCCCCGCTCCGCCAGCAGCTCGGAGACGTCCCGCACCTTGGCGCCGAACCGTTGCGCTGCCTCGGTGCCGAGCAGATGACCGTAGTCCTTGAGCAGCGCGCCGCAGCCGGCGCTGTTCACGACGATGTAGTCGGCGGCGTCGACCAGTGCGGCCACATTATCCCGGGCGAGCGCCGCAGCGGCCACACGGTCGCCGGCGTGCTCGTGCAGCGCGCCGCAACAGCCCTGGCCAGCCACCTCGCGGACCTCGTAGCCGTTTGCCTCCAGCGTGCGACGGGTGGCATCGTGGACGTGCCGGAAGAGTGTGTCCATGACGCAGCCGCGGAAGAGGCAGGCGGACGGGCGGACAGGCGGACGGGCGGACGGTAGCTTCGGTGAAGGACGATGCGCTTGCGCCCGCGCCAC
>JBIOTT010000095.1:0-3429 GCA_044866195.1 Gemmatimonadales bacterium | reverse complement strand
GAACGACCGGGTGCTGAGCGGGTTGTATCTCCCGCTCACGGACGAAGAAGGGATCGTAGGGATCCTGCTGTTCGAGGCCCACGCAGCGAACTTCGCGAGTGAAACCCAGCGCGAGCTCGCAACCATCCTGGCGAATCAGACTACCGTCGCCCTGCGCAACGCCCAGCTCTACGCGCAGGTCCCGCTGGTGGATGCCTTCAGTGCGATCGCTCAACGCAAGCGGGCGTTTCTCGAGATCCCCCGCCGGAAGCGATGGTTCCTCGCCCTGGGCGCCGTGGTCGCTCTGGCGGCGCTTACCCTGATCCGGTGGCCGTTTCGGGTGAGCGGCAGCGATCCCGTGTTTCGACCCTCCGACCGCACTGACGTACGCGCCCTGGTGCCCGGAATCATCGAGCGGGTGCTGGTGAGCGAAGGGTCCGCGGTGGCGCGAGGCGCGCCGGTCCTCGAGTTGCGCGACGCCGAGCTGCGGGCTGAGCGGGATGCGGCCGCGGCCTCCGCGCTCGAGAGCGACCGCCGGGCAGCCCAAGCAGCAAGCCGAGGCGACGCCGCAGACGAGCGGCTCCAGCGGCTTCGGGGTGAGACCTACCGGCAGGAAACGGCGGTGCTCGAAGAGCGCCTGCTCGCGACCGTGGTACGGTCGCCGGTGGCTGGTGTAGTCCTCACGCCGCGGCCTGCGGAGCGGCTCGGTGCCAAGCTGGACGAGGGCGACTTGGTCGTGACGGTGGGCCGCACCGACACACTCGAGCTCGAGTTCGGGGTGGAACAGCGAGACATCGAGCGGATCGCGCCGGGACAGGAAGTACGGCTTCGGGTAGACGCCCTCCCGCAGCGCACCTTTGTGGGCCGGGTGACCTCGATTGCACCGGCGCCGCTCGACAGCGGCGGCTCGACCCGCTTCGCCGTTCGGGCGGCAATCCCGAATCCGGACGGCTTGCTGCGCCCGGGAATGGCCGCGTATGCCCGGGCGCTCACGGCGCCCGCCTCGGTGCTGGGGCGAGACTTCCGGGAGCCGGTGCGCCAGGCCCGACTGCTCTGGTGGAGAATGTGGTCATGAGAGGCGACCGTTGCGGCCTGCTGCTAGCCTGTGCCGCGCTCGCGGCGACCGGATGCGGCGACGACCCCGGGCCCGCCAGGGCAGAAACCCCTGTAACCAGCCTCGCGCTGTTCAGCGCGGATACCCTGACGGTCGACGCGCCCCTGGCGCTGCCGTCCCAGCTCTACGTCGAGCACGACGCCGTGGTAGCGGCGCGGTCGGCCGGGGTGGTCGAAGCGGTGCTGGCCGATCTCGGGACCAAGGTCGCGGCCGGGCAGCTTCTCGCCAAGCTCGAGAGCGTGGATCAGGAGATCGCGCTGGGACAAGCCGAGAATGCCTACGACGATGCCGAGCGACTGGTCCGGCGGACCCGCGAGCTCACCCGATCGGGCGCCGCGACCGTGGCCGACTCGGAGCGGGCCGAGATGCAGGATCGCCAGGCCGAGCTCGCGGTCAGGAAAGCTCGGCGCGACTACGAGCTCACCCGCATCACCGCGCCCTTCGCCGGCCTCGTCACCTCGCGGTTGGCCCGCCCCCGGCGTCTGGTCGGGCCGGGCGACACTCTGTTCCGGGTCACCGCCATGACCCCCCTGCTCGCCCGGGTCCGGGTCCCCGAGACCGCGGCCGCTGAAATCCGGGCAGGGAACGAGGCCGAGGTCGCCGCGCTCAGTGGGCTGACCGCCAAAGCGAGGGTGGTGCACGTGTCTCCCGCGATCGAGCCCGCCAGCGGCACCCGGGAAGTGGTCCTCGAGATCGCGCCCGGATCGCGTCTCACCCCGGGGGCCAGCGTGAGCGTGCGGCTCGGTCGCGAGCGGCGCCGGGTGATCGCCGTGCCGCGGGACGCGATCGGCGAGGACGGCTACGCGCTGGTCTGGGAAAACGGCCGCACCGCGCTTCGGGCAGTGACCCTCGGCGCCGACCTCGGGAACGGCCGGGTGGAGGTCGTGAGCGGCATCGCGGCGGGAGAGCGGTTGGCGAGGCCGGGTCGATGAGCGCACGGCCGCGGTGCCGGGCCGACCTCCGATTCGTCGAGCAGGTCTACCGTGGCGAGCAGTCTTATATCGTGAAGGATCCGGCGACCCGGAAGTACTTTCGGTTTCGGCCGGTCGAAGCGCTGGTGCTGCAATCGTTCGATGGTCGCAGCCTGGCCGAAATCGCGGCAGCACTGGCCGAGGAGGGTTTTCGACTCACTGCCGGCGCGCTGGAGGCCTTCGCCCGCAAGCTCGCAGGCATGGGGCTGCTGGAGCGGTCCCTCGCCGAGCGGACCACCCTCGAGCTCGAACGCGTGCGGGCAGAACGCAGCCGGCGCCGCCGGCGCGCGCTCTTCCGGGGCGACATCCTTCGGATGCGCTGGTCGGTGGGCGATCCCGACGCCCTGCTCGCCCGCACGCTGCCGTGGCTCCGCTGGTGCTTCACTCCGGCATTCCTCGCGGCCTCGGTGCTGCTCTTCGCGGCCTACTTTGTGGTGCTCGCCTCGACCTGGCAGGCCTTCAGCACCGCGCTGACGACGCTGTATGCGCCCAGCGCGCTCACGCTCGGGACCGTCCTGGTGTTCTGGTGGACCGCCATCACCATCATCGTCATCCATGAGCTGGGACACGCCTACGCCTGCAAGTATTTCGGCGGCGAGGTCCACGAGATGGGGTTCATGCTCATGTACTTCCAGCCTGCCTTCTACTGCAACGCGAACGATGCGTGGACCTTCCCCGAGCTTCGCGCCCGGCTCTGGGTAACTGCCGCGGGGTCCTGGATCCAGTTCGTGGTGGCCAGCCTCGCGGCGCTGGTCTGGTGGGCGGCGGTACCGGGCACGCTGGCGTCCGAGATCGCCCTGGCCGCAACGCTGATTGGGGGAGTTACGACGATCGCGACCAACATGAACCCGCTCATCCCGCTTGACGGCTACTTCGCGCTCAGCGACTGGCTCGACATCCCCAACTTGCGCCAACGGGCCTTCGCCCACCTCAGCTGGGCCGTACGACGCTACGTGCTGCGGCTCGAGATCGACGAGCCACCGGCCACCGACCGCGAACGGCGGGTATTTCTGCTCTACGCGGGGCTCGCGGCCTGTTACATCTCCGGAATTTTCCTGTTCATATCGGCCCTGGTGTTCGGCTGGGCCCGCGAGCTGCTCGGCGCCACCGGTGCGCTGCTGGCCAGCCTGCTGATCCTCCGGCTCGCCTGGCGGCCGCTGGCGGAATGGGGCCGCGCGGCCGCACTGTCGGTCCGAGCGCACCGCGCCTTCTGGCGCGCACGCCCTGCGCGCCTCCGCGCGCTCGCCGGCGCCGGCGCACTGCTGCTCTTCCTGCTGCTGTGTCCACGGTGGATCACCGTGACTGGCGGGTTCGCCGCAGCCCCCGCTCGGTCGCTCCCTCTCATCGCGCCAGACAGCGGAATCG
>JBIOTT010000094.1:0-19683 GCA_044866195.1 Gemmatimonadales bacterium | reverse complement strand
CGGGGTCGAGGGTTCGAGTCCCTCCCCTGCTATCGCCATTCCATGCAGTTAGCTCGTTTGCCTCACCTAGTTTCTCACTAGTGGTACACTCGTTGGTACACGCCTGCGGCGACTTCTCGGCATCGAGCGCCGCAGTCCCACCGGTCGCGCTCCACCCGGTTCGGCGAAAACGTCCGTAGACCTTCGCCACCAACCCGATGTCCTTGTGCCGCCGGCTGCCGCGCCACTAGCTCCAGCGAATCTCTTGGTCTAACAGCACCGCGGAGCGTCGCCAACAGGGCACCGACTGGGTCTGACGTAGCTCTCGGTACCGCGACCCGATGCTGCGCGGCTAGATGCGGGCATGACTGACACCACCACCCCTCGGCGTTGCGAAGTTCCTGGTTGCCCGAACCCCTCTGGGCATGGCCTTCGCGTCTGAGAGCAGCACCCGCGCGAGCCGGAAACACCGAAGGATGTGACGGGGGCGCTGACCTATCTGCGCGACCGACTGGCCCGCCGTGAGCGGGTCTGGCGCCGGCTGGATATGGCGGACAGCCTCGAGCTCCACGGTTCACATGACATCGCGGCGCTTCGGCGCGTGCTCGAGCGGGATAAATAGGAGCGCGGGCTGCGGCCACTCGGGGGGCAGTCCAATGCAATCCGCACGCCTCCCAATGCGGGCAGGCAGGCGGTGTGTCTTGACGAGTCCGGTACCGGATTGTACGGTGTCACTACTCCAGTTCATCCAACGATAAGGCACACCCGGCCAAAGCCGGGGCCGCAAAGCCACGGGTCCTCGCCTCCTCCGCGACGCCCTAGTCTAGACGCCACGCAGGACCCCACGACCGCCGAGCTACCGAAAGGGGTGGCTTGGCGTCTTTTGCGTGGACACCGCAATTGATCGGGCCCGTTCGCGTCGACGAAATCGAAGCCAGTGTCGGCAAACGTCGATTCTCGGAGAGACTATGAAAATTCTCGCGCAGCTGATCTTCTATCCGATGCTGTGGTTGCGGCCGCTGTTTCTTGGCGTGGGTAAAGTCGTTGGGTTCCTGTTCACGCTCGGCTTTCTGCTCATGCTACTCCTCAATCTCTTTGTCCTGTCTACTAGCGGCCAGCATCTGCCTTGGGTAAGCGTATTGTCACTCGGTGCACTTGGTTTCGCATGCTTTCTACTTCGCCAGTTCTACGACAAGATCCTTCTCAGGCTCAACCCCACTGGTCATGATCTCATTCTCTTCCAGTGATGCGTTCCATCAAGCGCCACGGAGCCCGCACACCACCCGCGACGAGGGAGGTAGCCTATGAAAGCACATCTGCTGCCGGCCGCTGGGCGTCTTCTTATCGCGTTGGCTCTGGTTAGATGTCAGGAGGCCACAACGCATCCTGAGGGAGAAACGGTGGCTGGTCAGTCGGTTGGCGTTGGCCCGACTTTGAGCCCCGCCATCTCCGGCGCTGCGGGCCGAACAATCGGCTTCCATTTCGTGGCGCATGGGGACTTCGGTTCCGCCAATTGGACCACGGAGCCAGATGCCTCGGGTAACTTTATCATCGGCAACATCGAGGTTAACCGGGGCGGCAGCGGCTCGAAGGCCCAGGTGTCTCTCGTATACTTCATCGATCAGTGCGATGCCGTCTTTAACTGCTCCACCATTGAGGGCGGCGTCGGGCTGATTCCAGTGGGCGACCTCCTGGGAAGTGGCGTCAATAAGCTGAGGCTCAGCACCAACACAAGCACCGATCCGAGCTTTTCCCTTTTCGCTGGCGTCGGGGGCCCGATCAGCCTGGAATGGGAGAGAATCCCAGGGTTCGAGGCACGGTTCACCGGCATCTCAAAGGTCGGGGTGCCGGGAGTTTTCAGTTCTCATTCGAAGGGGACGTCCACCTTCTATCAGGCAAAGGTCACGGGCAGCGTGGTCACGCTGTCGGTTCCTCCTTCCCAGAATGCAGCCATGGGAACGAATCAGAACGTTGAAATGCAGCACACGTTCAATCAGTAGGCCTCGCGGCTCGGCGCCCATTCGACTTAGTCTTGAGTCAGATTTCCTGGCATTCGCTTTCATGCCCCCTCGAGGACCGGCCCCCCCGCTTGTCCTTGGGCGCGATGTGCACGCTCTCAGGCCCGATGGTGACCGTGTAGAGTTCGCCGCCCAGCTCCACCTCTCGCTTGATGGGCTCAGTCAGACGTACCGGCAAGTTAGGAGCGCTCCCTATTGGCCAGGGGGAACCCTGCGTGCGGGGTCTCCATGTCTTGAGTATGGTAACTGACCGCTCATCAGGGTGGGGGCCAAATGGGAGGTGCCAAGCCAGTTCACGTTCTTGACGAACGATGGAGCAGTTCAACTAGCGGATGGTAATGGTTCCGCGAGTGGCCATCCCGCGCGCTGAAGCTGCTTTACTTACGTAAAGACAAAGGGGGTTCTGGAGGGGAAAGCGGATGGCCAGAGTGGAGCAGGTCCCGGTACTCTACCACAGCAGCACTCATAATGCCCGCGTCGGTGGAGGGTTCGAGTCCCTCCCCTGCTATCGTCCGAGGCCTCGCGACCTCAAGTGGTTGCGGGGCTCTTTTCGTCTGGGTTCTCAGGCTAGGGCCGAGTTCCGGCACCACGACCGCACACAGGCCGTGTCACAGCTTGGGAGGCTATCCGGTCTTACGAGCATGAGACTACTTGTGCTCGGCGCCAGCGGAAGGACCGGCTCGGAGATCGTCAACCTCGCGCTCACGCGAGGCCACGAGGTCACAGCGTTCGTCCGGTCCCCCCAAAAGATCACCCCTGCCGGTTCGCTGACGATCGTACGTGGCGATCCGCACCACCCAGAGAGTATTGCGGCTGCACTCCCCGGCCACGACGCTGTGCTGTCGGCGATTGGGCCGCATCCACGGGAGGCGCTGCGCCCGAGCACCCTGCTCACCGACTGCGCCCGCGCGACGGTGGAAGCGATGGCGGCCAGCGGCGTCGCTCGCCTCGCTATTGTTTCTGCTGCCGTGCTCTTCCCAGAGAAGGGCCTCTACTTTGCCTTCTTTCGCTGGCTCACCAAGCACCACGCACGCGATCTCTGCACGATGGAAGACGTCGTGCGGGCGAGTGGCCTCGCATGGACGATCGCACGGCCGCCTCGCTTGACGAAATCGCCGGACCTGAGCTTCCGCGCGCTTCGAGACGGGCTGCCGCCCGGAAGCCGTGCGATGTCGTTCCGATCAGTCGCGGCGTTCATGCTGGACGCGGTGGAGCGTCGCTCGCACGTAGCGGAAGTGGTCGGATTGGGAGCCCTGTGAGCCACCTTTATACTTCGCTGCTCGTGGTGCACGTTCTCGTCGCCGTCCTGGGACTCGGGTCCATTGCTGCCGTCGCGATTGTAGCGGCGACGGCGCGGAGAGTCGGGTCCGGCCACTGCTGCTCGTCCCGATCGGCGTCCTGCACGCCCGGGCTCGCCGGGCGGTTCGGCGGGGGCTCGCTCATGAAGACCACGGCGACCTGGTGCTTCGACGGGTGGAGCGGAGCGCGTATGGAATGTGCGCGCTCGTCGCTGTGATCGCCCTGCTGATGGAGGCAAAGCCGTTCTGATGAGCCGCTCGACCGCCGCCGATCTCGCGGTCTTCGAATCGCACCGGGCGCTCCTCGTCGCCCACGCCTACCGCATGCTCGGCGACCTGGGGCGGGCGGAGGACTTGGTCCAGGAAGCGTGGCTACGCTGGGACAGCCGGCAAGTGGAGGTGGACTCTCCCCGCGCCTATCTGGTGACGCTGGTGACGCGCCTGTCGTTGAACGAGCTCGATTCGGCGAAGACGCGTCGCGAGGAGAGCCGAAGCGATCGCCTGCCCGAGCCGGTCGACCTCGACGAGGGCGGTATCGGCCGAGTGGAGATGCTCGACCAGGTCTCAATGGCGTTCCTGGTGGTGCTCCAGCGTCTGACGCCTGCCGAGCGCGCGGTGTTGCTGCTTCGCGACGTGTTCGATTTCGGTTACGACGAGATCGCGGCGCTGGTTGGCAGGAGCGAGCCGGCCTGCCGCAAGCTGCTCGAGCGCGCCCGACAGAACGTAGCAACGGAGAAGCGCTCGTTCACCACGCCGCCGGAAGTGCACCGGCGCCTGCTCGCGGCGTTCACCCAGGCCGCATACGAGGGGGACCTCGACGCGCTCGTTGCGATGCTGGCGGACGACGCGGTGCTGGTCACGGATGGCGGGCCCGAAGGCAGGCGGGTCGGGGGCATTCGCAACCTTCGGGCGCCTCTTCAGGGCGCCAGACGGATCGCTGCGTTCGTGGCTGCAACCGCACGCAGCTCGGACCTGGACGCCGAAATACACCAGCTCAATGGCCAGCCGGCGCTGGTCTTCTACGATGAAGATGCGCCATTCGCGGCGCTCTTGCTCGGCATCGCCGATGCGCGGATCCACCGCGTCTTTTTCCACGCGGATACCGCGCGCCTGCGCTACTTGGGACCGCGAAACGGCGCATCGTGATCGCTGCCAGGAGGTGACTCCGTAGCAGGAACTCGGCTATGGCGTAGGGCGCTCAAAGAGTACGAGCAGGCACTCCTGACCGTCCGGGCTCGCGTGGTCTACCATTGCCTTGACGGCCCAACCCTGGCTCGCCTGGGCATTGATGTCGTTCCCCACGGTCTTCAGTGCAAAGCACTCCATATGGTAGGTCAGCTTAGCCGCGGGCTTCTGGGTGTTCGCGCTGGCAGCGGCGCTGAGGGTTATGCCTGCTGCCGCAGCGATCGCCGCGGCTCCGAGTGCGAGAAGGACGCGCATGGCGATTTTCCAAAAGGTGGAGGGTGGGCACGCGGGTCGAGCCGCGCCGGTTTCAGCTCTTGGGCCCTGCGTCACCGCGAGGCCACGGCGCCGGTCATATGCTTACCGTGATGAAATCCGTATTGCTCCCCCGGCCCCGGCGGCACTGGCGGCGTCAATCACGCCTCGAGCGGTGGCTGGTCCAGGTCAAGCCTCGACTCGAGTCGGCCGGAGTCCGCTCGGCGAGCTGGCTGCGGGGGTTGTGCCTGCTGGTGGGTAGCTGGTTGCGGAGGCGTACGTGGCGCCCGCCCTGGCGGCAGCAACCGGGCCCAGCGGTCCAGCGCGCTGGTCCGTCGGCCCTGACCGGCTCGGGCGGAAACACCCCCAGCGAGCCTTCCGTACGCTCTCCTTGAGCTGCGTCAGCTCAAACGGTTTCTGCAGCACCCGCACGCGGTAGTTGGCGGCATCCTCCCGCTTACCCCCGCGTGTTCGCCGTCGTAGCCCAGGGAATGGCGTCCAGCCGCTCGAAGGGGATCTCCTCGCCGGTATCCTCCGAGATACCGAATGCCTGGGGTCTGCGATAGAACCGATCCAGGGCGGCTTCGATCGCTTGGAGCTCGCGGCTCGCCTGGGTGGCCACAGTGGCATCGAGCTCTCGCTGCATGGCGTTCGAGCCCTCATCGGCCAGATGGAAAGGAACCGACGACAGGTCGCCGGTCTCGTCCCTCGGGTTGATGCGCAGGTGTCGGTCGTACTGTTCGAGCGTGCTTCGCGCGCGCGCTCGTTCTTCGAGGAGCCTAGCCTCGAGGTGCCGGCGCTGGTCGTCGGTGAGCGGCATCCCTGCCTCCATGCTGTGGGGCGGTCCGCATACTCGGCTTCGCGCCCAATTCGGGCGGTGAGCCACCTCACCGTTTCCTCGCTTTGGCGCGAGCGGTGCCCGACCCCTACCTTTCCGTGTCGGGTCCCGAGGCCAGGGAATGCCTACCTATATCGCGCGCATCGAACTTCGCGGCGAAACGTTCCTCGAGCGCGCCGATGTGACGGTCGAAGCGCTGGCCGAGGATGAATGGCGGGCGCGGTTCTTCCTCCCGCCGGGCACCAAGCTGGCACGGGGCGCGAAGCTTCAGTTCGCCTTTGCCGACGGACGCACCGGGCAGGCCCATGTCGACCACGTTCACCGGCCGCTCGCCAAGAAGGGGCCGCGGCTGGTCGAAGTCGCCGGGATCGGCTCGCTCGCCTGAGCGGATGGATAGCGTTGCTTCTTGCCGCCGGGAGGACCTGCTCCTAAGCTACGGTGCCCTTGGCAGTCTGCCGTTTCAGCAGTGGAGTCGCCTCATGCACGCCGACCAGCCGGCGATCCCCGACACCGTCCTCGTAGTGGATGACGATCTGGCGGTGCGGTTGATCGTCGGGCGGGTGCTGGAGGAGAGCGGGCGGGCGGTTTGCGCCGCCCCGTCCGGCTATCTCGCCCTCGCAGCGCTCGCCGCAGCGCCCGCCACGATCGGCCTCGTGCTGAGCGATGTCCGCATGCCCGGAATGAGCGGGCTGGATCTCGCCCTCGAGGTTCGGCGGTCCTGGCCCGAAGTCCCCATCCTGCTCATGTCCGCCTACGACCCCCCCGAGCTCTTGTCGAGCCATGTCGAGCTCGCCGACGTCCCCATGCTGCAGAAGCCGTTTACCAACGACGCCCTGCTCAGGCTGGTGGGTTCCCTGATGCCGGTTCGGCAAGGCCGAGCCACTGCTCGGCCGCGATCTCCGTCACCTCCAGCACGTCGGTAAGTCCCCGGAAGCTGCGGTTCAGGGCCGGGGCGGCGCGATTTGCCTTTGACGGCAAGCCGCGCTCATGTTGAAACGGCTTGGACAGGGAGTGCGCCCGTGACGGAAGATGAGGAGGTCGGCCGTTGGCAGCGGATCCACCGGCCCTTCGGAATCGGCCGTTGGCTGCTGGTGGCCGGGCTCGTCGCAGTCCTGTTTCTCCTCGTCATCGCTGCAGTCATCCTGGCCGCCGGTCGGCCCCTCGCGCTCGGTGCGGTCCAGCGGCTCGCCGCCCGGAAGTTCCCGGCGGTTCTCTGGGTCGAGCCCGCGGAGCTGGTTCTCTGGCGGGCCGACTCGTCCCGGCCCCCGCCGGTGGTGCTCGATGCAAGGACGCCGGTCGAATATGCAGTAAGCCATCTGCAAGGGGCCACCCGCATCGATCCGCGCCGGCCCACCCTCAAAGGCCTCGACGCGTTTCCGCGCGACACCCCGGTCGTAGTGTACTGCACCGTCGGATACCGGAGCGCCCGGGTTGCGCAGTGGCTGCGCCGCCAGGGTTTCCGAACGGTCTATGATCTTTCCGGTGGACTCTTCGCCTGGGCCAATCAGGGTCGGCCCATGGAAGCGGACGGGCGGCCGGCAGCAGAAGTCCATCCCTACAACACGGTCTGGGGTTGGCTGCTCGAGCCCGAGGTCCGGGCCGCCCGGCCTCCGATCACCGATCCGCTCAGCCTCCCCTGAGCGAGGGGACGAAACAGATCACGGCCGGCTAGCCTGGCGGCGGCCCCCGGGACACCGCCAGACTCTCAACCCGCCAGCGTCCGTCCGAGTTGAGTGGAACCATGTCGCATTGATACCGGGTGCGACGGACCATTCCCGACCGGGTTCTCCCATCCATGGAGCCCAGGATCCGGAATCGGCCATCGTCGAGTCGAAGCCAGCTCCAACTGCCCCGGGCGTGCGCCGCCATCGTCCGGCCTCGCAGACTGTCGGTCTCGCGAACGAATTGCTGACAGGTTGCATGCGCGTCACGCAGGTCGGGCCAGCCGGCGAGGAACCGACGCACGCCGGGCAGGCGGATCTCCGCCGCCATCGGCGCAAGAATGGCGAACAGGGCGGCGAGTGCCATCAGCTCGCACGCGACCAGGCCGAGCCGCATGGCCGGCGGTGGCCGCCGCTTTCGTCGGATCATGCGGTCGGACACCGACACGATCCGGATAGGAGTAATGGAGTCGGTCATCCGTACCTCCCATAGCTCGGCGGGCCCGTTCACGAGCACGGCAATCGCCGAATCCATTGGCAGAGTGTCGCCCCGCGGCCGGACGCTGCCGTGACAGCTCTCACCGGGACTGCATGCCAGCCCGGCCGGTGACGCCCTGCCCCGCGGCAGGGTCACCGGCCTCGGTGGTGAGCCGGAACACCTCGCAAACGGTCCACCGGAGCCGAACGCACGAACGCCGGCGGTTGCCGGCGTTCGTCCCATCCGCTTCGCGGTGTGCCCACGAATGCGCTCCGGTTACACCGTTGGTCTGCGGCCCGAGATCAGGTTGATGAGCAGCACGGCCAGCGCGAGAACCAGCAGAATGTGAATGAATCCGCCCAACGTGTAGGAGCTCACCATACCCAGCGCCCACAGCACGAGCAGGATGACGAAGATGGTCCAGAGCATTGCGACGCTCCTGAACGAGTGAGTGAGAAGCCGATCTGCGATCTAGCGGTCAGAACGGCCACTGGTCGCCATGTTGCGTTGCTCGAATTCGCTGACCCTCGATGCAGTCCCACGCCATGTGAGCCTCCCAGCAAGGAAAGGCGTGAACGCGGGCGAACCGCGTTGCCAGGGTAGTGGCCGTGCACCGCGGCGGCAAGAGACCCTAAAAGGCGCAGCTTCCGCTTTTCCCTAGGTCATACGACCGGAGATGTCCCACGTCACCGATCGGTCGTGATTGGGGCACGACCGCCGTCCCGTCTATAGCTTTCGACCATGGCCAGAGCGTCGAGCGTTCAGGGCATCCTGGTGGGGGGTATCCTCGCTGCCGGCGCCGCGCCCGCGGCGGCGCAGCAGCCTACCTGGGTCATCGAGGCGCCGGCCCGGCCCGCCTTGAGCGCGCTCTGGCGTGCCAGCGTGACGGCCCGCGCAGAGCGAGTGGCCTGTCTCAGCGGGCGCATCGGCAGCGACAGCGTTTGGATCACCGGGGCCGCGCCGGTCGTGACCAGGGGCGCGGATTCGCTGACTGCCGAGGGCGAGCCATCGCTGGCGCAGTGCAGGCCTCCGCAGTGGATCGGCACCGTCCACACCCATATCCGCTCGACCGACGGTTCCGAGCCGGCGGACCGGTTCAGCCCCGGCGATCGGGCACAGATGTCCGAGTGGTCGCGCCGCTGGAGCCGGGCCGGTGCCTTCTGCCTGCTGCACAGCGCGCAGGCGGCGCACTGCGAAGTCTATCCCTGGCGGCGGCAAACCCCGGAGCGTGCACCGCCCAACCGATAGCCGATACGCTGGCCCGACGGGCGGGTGGTATCTTGGAGACATGACTACCGCCCGTCGCACCCACGGTTTTCGTGAGTCGGTGATTCGGGGCATGACTCGCCTCGCCCGCGAGCACCGCTCGATCAATCTGGCCCAGGGTTTCCCTAACTTTGCCGCGCCCGAGCTGCTCAAGGCGGCAGCGGCGCAAGCCATCCAGAGCGACATCAACCAGTACGCGATCACCTGGGGGGCGCAGCGGCTCCGCGAGGCGCTGGCGCAGAAATACCGGTCCTGGTATGGCCTCGCCATCGACCCCGACCGCGAGGTCACCGTTACCTGCGGTGCCACCGAGGCGATGATGGCGACTCTCCTCGCGGTCGTCGATCCCGGCGACGAGGTCATCATCTTCCAGCCGTTCTACGAAAACTACGGGCCCGACACGATCCTCTCCGACGCGCGGCCGGTGTTCGTTCCGCTCGAACCGGGCCGTTCGCTCGACCTCGAGCGCCTGGCGGCAGCCTTCTCGCCGCGCACCCGCGCCATCGTGGTGAACACGCCCAGCAACCCCTCCGGCCGGGTGCTCACGCTCGGGGAGCTGGAGGCGATCCGTGACCTCTGCGTGCAACACGACTGCCTGGCGGTCACCGACGAGATCTACGAGCATATGGTCTACCATGGGACCCACATCCCATTGGCGAGCCTCCCCGGTATGGTGAAGCGGACGATCACCATCAGCGGTGCGTCGAAGACCTTCGGGGTCACCGGCTGGCGGATCGGCTGGGCCCTCGCGCCAGAGGCCCTGACGGATGCCATTCGCAAGGTCCACGACTTCCTCACGGTCGGTGCGCCGGCCCCGCTGCAGGAAGCCATCGCCGTGGCCCTCGAACAGCTGGACCAGCGGTTCTATCACGAGCTGACCGAGGCCTACCGGGCCCGCCGCGATCTGCTGTGCGACGCCCTCACCGCGGCCGGATTCCGCTGCGTTCCTCCGGAAGGCGCGTACTACGTCCTTGCCGACTTCGCCGAGCTCAGCGATCT
The DNA here is from genome assembly GCA_044866195.1 of Gemmatimonadales bacterium. Classification (GTDB taxonomy): domain Bacteria; phylum Gemmatimonadota; class Gemmatimonadetes; order Gemmatimonadales; family GWC2-71-9; genus DASQPE01. The sequence goes on along the minus strand of JBIOTT010000094.1, from coordinate 9,709 downwards.
GCCCGACACCGAGTTCGCGGTATGGCTCTCGCGCGAAGTGGGGGTCACCCCGGTGCCCGGATCGAGCTTCTTTCACGACCCGGCCGACGGGCGCACCCAGGTCCGCTTCGTCTTCTGCAAGACCGACGACATTCTGCTCGACGCCGCCACCCGGTTGCGCGGGCTCCGCGCGGTTCAGGCCGGCCACCGAAACCGCGCTGCGGAGCTCGAAACGGCCACCCGAAGCGGGCTCCAGGGCTGACGCTCGGGCCCTTGCGCAGGCCGAGCCGCCGCCCCACTCTGAGCCGGAGAGGCCGGATCGCATGGGCACCGATAACACCCGCTCGCACGTCCGCATCCATTACCCGCCCGCGCGGCGGCCTCGTCTCGTGCTGCCCGGGGGCAGCCACGACGTCCTCGACCTCTCGGCGGAGGGACTGCTGGTCCTCCTGCCGGCGGGCGCCATCAAGCCGGACCTGGGGGTGCGGTTGGACGGCATGCTCGAGCTGCGCACCGCCGGGCCGCTGGCCATCCGGGCCCGAGTCGTATGGGTGGACGGCGACCGGGTGGGTCTCCATCTATGGCCCGATGCCATTCCCTATCCCGTTCTCCTCGCCGAAGAGCGCAGCGTCGCCCCGACTCGGGGTGGGTAACGCTGGCGTCATCCGCCGGGATGGGGTCTGCGCCGCCGGAGAGCCCGATGATCTTTGCGGATCGTGCGGATGCGGGGCGGCGGCTCGCGGTGGCGCTGGGGCAGTTTCGCAACCGGAACCCCCTGGTGCTGGCGCTGCCGCGTGGGGGAGTGCCGGTCGGCTACGAGGTGGCCCGTGCGCTCGACGCGCCGCTCGACGTCGTGGTCGTCCGCAAGCTGGGAGCGCCGGGTCACGAGGAGCTGGCCGTCGGCGCGATTGCCCGTGGCGCCGTATACGTGGACTGGCCGATCGTGCGTCAATTGGGCGTCACCCAGGCTTACCTCGAGCAGGTGACGGCGGCAGAGCAGCGGGAGCTCGAGCGCCGGGAGGAGGCGTACCGGCGCGGTCGCCCGGCGTTGCCCATCGAGGGCCGTACGGTGATCCTGGTGGATGACGGTCTGGCCACCGGCGCAACCCTACGGGCCGCCCTGAGCGCGGTGCGGCAGGAGCGACCGGCACGGGTGATAGTCGCGGTTCCGGTCGGTGCCCCGGAGAGTGTGGCCCGCCTCCGCGACGCCGCCGACGACGCAGTCTGCCTCGATATGCCGCCCGACTTCCGCGCCGTCAGTCTCGCCTATCGGGATTTCTCGCCGACCAGCGACAGCGAGGTCGTCGAGTGCCTCGAGCTGGCTCGCTGATCTCACCCGCGTCCGGAGTCCCCCCATGCACCCGGCCGATGCCGACGCCTACAAAGTCGAGCTGGTCGCCCGCCTCGTGGCGCTGATGGGCCGAACCTTTACCACGACAGAAGGCCGTGAGGCCGGTGTGAGCGCCCTGAGCGACCGCCTGCTGCGGCTCGACGACAGCGCGCTCCGCCAGCTCGCGATCAGCTTCGGTCTGGACGAGCCCGGCGAGCCCGAGCCGGACGAAGCCTGAGCGTGCCACCGCCCGCCGGCCTCGACGTGGCGCGCGTCGCTCTCGCCGCCGCGCTGCTCGCCGCGCCCCTGGTGGCACAGAGCCCCGACCCCGCTGCCGCGCTGGTAGGGGCATTCAGCGGCGACACGCCGCTGGTTGATGACCTCGAGACCCTGACCGATCAGATCGGGGGCCGGGCGACCGGCTCGGCCGCGAACCTCCGCGCGGTGGACTGGGCCTTGAGGCGGTTTCACGATGCCGGCGTCAGCGCCCGGAAAGAGGCGTTCACCATGCCGAGCCGTTGGCTGGAGCGCTCCGCCGCGGCGCGGATCCGGGGCGAAGGCATCGAGTTCGCGCCGCGCATTGCCGCGATGCCCTTTTCGGCGGCAACGCCGCCGTCGGGCGCGACAGCAGTGCTTTTGGACGCCGGCCGCGGCTCGCCAGCGGACTTTGCCCGGCTCGGGAGCGCGGCGAAGAACGCCTTTCTCCTGATCGAGCAGGACGAGCTGAAGGACATCGACGGCCTATTTCGCGAATACCGGGAGTCCTTCGAGATCGAGCAGCGCGCCTTTGCGGCAGAGGCAGCCGGCGTGGTGTACATGGGCTCACGCCCCGACGACATCCTCTATCGGCACAACGTGAGCATCGGCAACCGGAACACCCGTCCCATGGTGGTGATGGAACGCGACGCTGCCAAGCGGGCCCTCCGGCTGCTTCGCTCGGGCCGGAAGCTCACCCTCACTGAGTCACTCGACCTCGATATCGGTCCGGCCTATCAGAGCTGGAACGTCATCGGGGAGATTCGCGGCGGCTCCCAACCCGAGGAGATCGTCGTGGTGGGCGCCCATCTGGATTCCTGGGACCTCGGCACGGGGGCGCTGGACAACGGCGCGAACGCCGTCATGATCATCGACCTGGCGCGCCAGATGAAGCGGCTCGGCCTCACCCCGCGCCGTACCATCCGCTTCGCGCTGTGGAACGGGGAAGAGCAGGGTCTGGTCGGCTCCTTCGGCTACGTGCAGAGCCACGCCGCCGAGCTGGATCGCCACGTCATAGCCGCGGCCTTCGACATTGGCTGCGGCCGGATCACCGGGTTCTTCACCAACGGCCGGGCGGACATCGTGCCGGTGGTGGATCGCGCCCTCGTTCCGGTCCGTGGTCTGGGACCCTTCACGCAGGTCAACCTACCGGTAGTCGGCACCGATAACTTCGACTTCATGCTGGAGGGGGTCGCAAACCTGATCGCCAATCAGGAGCCCGCCCTCTATGGACCCAACTACCACGCCCGGTCCGACGAGTTCGACCGGTGCGATCCGCACCAGCTTCGGCTCAACGCCGCGATCGCGGCCGCCCTCGCCTGGGGCTTTGCCCAGACCGACGTGACCTGGAAGCGTCAGACCCGGTCCCAGCTCGAGGAGCTCATGCGGTCCACCGACCTGCCGCTACAGATGAAGATGTTCAACGTCTGGGAGGGGTGGGAGCACGGCACGAGAGGGCGAAAGGCCCTTTCTCCTGTTCCCCTTCCTCCCTAGCATCCGGTCATGTCCCGAGCCTTCGTCAACGAGGACGCCGGGGGCGACGCGCCCCGCTACGCCCTCCCGCACCCGGATGACCCGGGCTACGATGTCGCGGCTGCGCGAGCGCTGCTCCGCGGCGCGGATGAGGGCGATTCGGCCAGCGCCGAAGCAGCGACCGGGTACGTCTTCGGAGAGCCCAAGCTCCGGCCCCACGTCGAGCGTATCTTGAGTGAAGCCCGGGCCGCCGGTGACGAGCGGCTGGAACAGTTGGCAGAGCGCTTTCTGCGGCGCGCCGCTCGCTGACGGCCCGCCACACGAAGGCGGAGGTCGTGTTCGATGACCTGCTTCGAGACCTCAAGGACCGCCTGCTCGCGCCGGTCGCGCAGGCGATCGGCCATAGGGTCTCGCCACTCGCCATATCGCTGATCGCGTTCGTAGCCGGCCTCGGCGCCGTGCCGCTCCTGCTTCACCGCCAGTACATCGCAGCCCTGGGATGCTGGCTGACCAACCGGACGCTCGACGGGCTCGACGGCACCCTCGCGCGGGTGCAAGGACGATCCAGCGATCTGGGCGCCTACCTGGATCTGCTGCTCGACTTCACGGTATACGCCGCTCTCCCCATCGCCCTGGTGATGGGCCAGCCATCGCAGTCCCGCCTGGTCGCGCTCGGCTTCCTGCTGGGGACGTTCTACCTGAACGCCGCCTCGTGGATGTACCTCGCGGCGCTTCTGGAGCGGCGCGGTCGCGGGGCGGCGACCAGCGGCGAGCGCACCCGGGTGACCATGCCCCCCGGGCTGGTTGCGGGCACGGAGACCATGCTCTTCTACGCCGCATTCATGCTCTGGCCGGCCCAGGCGGCAGCGCTCTTCGTCATCATGAGCGGGCTGGTTCTCGTGGGCGTCGTTCAGCGAGTCTTGTGGGCCCACCATCACCTCTGATCCGGAGCGTCCGCATGCACCCTGAGATGACCACCACCACGTTCACCCTCGATGGTTACCAGGTGGTCCGGAACCTGGGCGTAGTTCGCGGAATCACGGTGCGGTCCCGCTCCATCCTGGGTACTATCGGCGGGTCGCTCCAGACCATCCTCGGTGGCAACATCTCGCTCTTTACCGAACTCTGCGAGCGGACCCGGAGCGAGGCCTTCGATCTCATGCTGGCCCATGCCGACCAGCTCGGCGCGAACGCGGTGATCGGCATCCGTTACGAGGGCTCCGAGGTCATGCAGGGCGTCACCGAGGTCCTCTGCTACGGGACCGCCGTCGAGGTGGCGCCGAGCTGACCGCGGCGGCCGCGGGCGCAAGCCGCTGTCGGATCGTTAGTTTTCGTTGATGGACCGAAGCGTATCTCTCCCTGCGGCATTCGGGGCCGAGCTGGACCGGCTTCAGTTGGCTCCTGGCCGGCTGCTGGTCGCCGTTTCCGGGGGGCCGGACTCGGTGGCGCTGCTCGACCTGCTGGCTCGAGCGGCCGGCCCCCGCGGGCTCGAGCTGATCGTGGGCCACGTGGACCACGGGATCGATCCTGCGAGTGGCACCGTCGCCGCCAGCGTTCGCCAACTCGCCGAGGGCTACGGGCTGCCGCTGCTCGAACAGCGGCTGGCGCTGGATCCCGGGACGACCGAGACCGTGGCGCGCGCAGCTCGCTATCGTGCGCTCGAGACGATGCGCCGCGAGGCGGCCGCCGCCTTCATCGTTACCGCCCATCACGCCGACGATCAGGCCGAAACCGTCCTGATGCGATTGCTGCGCGGCACCGGTCCCGCCGGGTTGGCCGCAATGGCCCGGCGCCGCGGCCGGATTCTCCGGCCGCTCCTGTCGTTCCGGCGGGCCGACCTGGCCCGGCATCTGCTGGAGATTGGGCAGCAGGGCTGGGACGATCCAGCCAACGCCGACACCCGCCATCTTCGCTCCTGGGTTCGGCGGGACCTGACCCCGGTGCTAGGGCAGCGGCTCCCCGACGTGCACGAGCGTCTGATTCGGGTGGCCGAGCAGGCGAGTGTGGATCGCGCGGGCTGGGACGCGGTGGTGGACCTGGTGCCTGGGCTCGATTATCGCTGCGAAGTCGACGGTGCCTCCGTCGGCTTGAAGGCACTCGAGGTCACAAATGATAACCTGTTACTGTGTATGGTGATGGCTGTTGGCAGGCGAAGTAATCTCTCGCTCGGGCCAAACCGGGCGGGTCGGGTTGTCGAGCTGGTCAGGAGCCGCCGGAGCGGAAGTCGCGTTCCACTCGGCTCCGGCTGGATTGCCGAATTGGCATTCGACAGGCTTCACTTGGTGCGCCCGCCGGTCGAGGCGGCTCGGGCGGCCGTCGAGTTGGCCGGACCCCGCGGATTCGCCGAGTGGGCGAGCTGGCGCGTCGCCTGGCGGGTGGACCAGGCACCCGACCGCCAGGAGCGGACCGCCACCACCGCCTGGTTCGGCCCGGGGCTCTTGAGGTTGCGAGCCTGCCGGAACGGCGAAAAGCTGATGCCCCTGGGTGGAGGCGGCCGGCGTCTCATCGTGCGCTGCCTCCAGGACGCGCGGGTCCCCCGAAGCCGCCGGGGACACTGGCCTGCACTCGAACACGATGGAGCGGTGGTGTGGGTCCCAGGCGTTTGCCGATCCGGCCTTCTCATTCCTCCCCCTGGAACGGAGGCGCTGCGTGTCGACGCTGAGCTCGCCTGACGTTCTCCGCCGAACCGGCGGACGCAGCATCAAGTCGATCGTATTCGACGAGCGGGACATCGCTCGCCGGGTCGCGGAGCTGGGTGCCGAGGTCACAGCCGCCTACCCTGACGGCGACCTGCTGGTGCTGGGTCTCCTCAAGGGGAGCTTCATTTTCCTGGGTGATCTGGTCCGGAAAATTGAGCGGCCCATCCAGATCGACTTCCTGGTGGCGAGCTCCTATGGCCCCGATATGGTCTCGAGCGGCACGGTCCGGCTCCTCTACGATCCGGAGACCAAGCTCGAGGGCAAACATATCCTGCTGGTCGAGGATATAATTGATAGCGGACGGACCTTGCAGCGCCTGCTTCGGCTGCTGGGCGAGCGGCGGCCGCGGAGCCTGGCGATCTGCGCCCTCCTCGACAAGCAACTCGCGCCCGAGCGCCCCGCGGAGCTCCGCTTCGTCGGGTTCCGGGCGCCGCCGGCATTCCTGGTCGGGTACGGACTCGACCACGCGGAGAACTACCGTCACCTTCCGTTCATTGCGGACTTGGATTCCTAGATGGCCGACAGACTTCCGACCCGACCCCCCCGTCCGAGCTGGGGGAACCTGAGCAAGAACCTCGCGCTGTGGCTCCTGGTCGCCTTGCTCGCGCTCGCGCTCTTCCAGATGATGAGCCGCCAGCGCAGCCCGACCCAGGAGTTTTCCTACACCGAGTTCAGCCGCCAGCTCGAGCAGGGCAACATCGCGCGGGTCGAGATCTACGACGGCAAGCGGCTCGAGGGCGACTTTAAGACGCCGGTGGCGCAGGACGGGCGCTCGGCCAAGAGTTTCACGGTGCTGCTCCCCATCGCGAACAGCGAGGCGTTCGTCAAGCGGCTGGACGAATCGGGCGTGCCGATCGTCGCACGTGAGCCGAAGGGCGGGATCACCGCGATCATCATCGCGGCGCTTCCCTGGATCGTCATCCTGGGGCTGTGGTTCTTCCTGCTGCGCCAGCTGCAGGCGGGCGGGAGCCGCGCGTTCGCGTTCGGAAAGTCCAAGGCCAAGCTGCTCGCCGGCGACACGCCCAAGATCACCTTCGCCGACGTGGCCGGCGCCGATGAGGCCAAGTTCGAGCTGCAGGAGATCATCGAGTTCCTCAAGGATCCCCAGAGATTCACCCGGCTGGGTGGCCGGCTTCCCAAGGGCGCCCTGCTGGTCGGACCACCGGGCACCGGAAAGACCCTGTTGGCAAAGGCGGTGGCCGGCGAGGCGGGGCGGCCCTTCTTCTCCATGTCCGGCTCGGACTTCGTGGAGATGTTCGTCGGTGTGGGCGCGAGCCGGGTGCGCGATCTCTTCGAGCAGGGTAAGGCGCACGCGCCCTGCATCATCTTCATCGACGAGATCGATGCCGTCGGGCGGCACCGCGGCGCGGGCCTGGGCGGCGGGCACGACGAGCGGGAACAGACGCTCAATCAGCTGCTGGTGGAGATGGACGGATTCGAGTCCAACGAGGGTGTGATCCTGCTGGCTGCGACCAACCGGCCGGACGTGCTGGATCCCGCGCTGCTCAGGCCGGGCCGCTTCGATCGCCAGATCGTGGTCGACGCTCCCGACGTGCGCGGGCGGGAGCAGATCCTCCGGATTCATACCCGGAAGATCCCGCTCGGCACCGACGTGCGGCTGGATATCATCGCGAAGGGCACTCCGGGCATGGCCGGCGCCGATCTGGCGAACCTGGTCAATGAGGCCGCGGTGCTCGCGGCCCGGAAGAACCAGAGCCTGGTCGATCATCGCGACTTCGAGGAGGCCAAAGACAAGGTCATGCTCGGGGTCGAGCGCCGCAGCCTGGTGCTCACGGAGGACGAGCGGAAGCTCACCGCGTATCATGAGGCCGGGCACGCCATCGTTTCGCTCAAGACGCCCGGTAGCGATCCGATCCACAAGGTCACCATCGTGCCGCGCGGTCGCGCCCTCGGGCTCACCGCGTCGCTGCCCGAGGTCGATCGCCACAACTATACCAAGGAATGGCTGATCGGCAGCCTCGCCATGTTCTTCGGCGGGCGGGTGGCCGAGGAGATCATCTTCGGTCCCGAGAAGGTCACCACCGGTGCGGGCAACGACATCGAGCGGGCAACCGCGCTGGCCCGCCGGATGGTGACCCAGTTCGGCATGAGCGAGCGTATCGGCCCGCTTGCGGTGGGCGACAAGGAGCAGGAGATCTTCCTCGGCCGCGAGTTCGCGCAGCGGCGCGAGATCTCGGAGCGTACCGCCGAAGCGGTGGACGACGAGGTCAAGCGGCTGGTGGACGAGGCGTACGCCAAAGCCATGCAGATCGTGAATGAAAACCGCGAGCTGCTCGACCGCATCGCCGTCGCATTGCTCGAGCGCGAGACCATCGACCGGGAGGACCTCGATCGGCTTTTGAAGGGCGAGCCGCTCCCGCCCCGGGTGCTGCCGCCGGAGCCGTTCAATCCGCAGACTCCGCCGCCGAGCAAGCCCGCGGTCCAGCCTGCCCGGGCGCCGATACTCGGAGCGCCACCGGCCGAGCCGGCCGGCGCGTGAATGTCGTTCCCCTTGCCTTCCACTCGCCGCGGGCATTCCGCGACACACTTGTAGCCCACGGCTGGTCACCGGAGGCGGCAGCCGCCGCTTCCGGTGGCGCCGAGCCGCTGGGGTTTCACCTCACCGACCTGGACCAGGGCACCCTCGAGGCCCTGGTCCGCTTTGCTGGGCACCTTGGTCTCGAGGTGCTCACCGGAACCGGCTGGGCCATCATCGCGGGGAGCCGTTCGCGTCTGAGTGCGTTCGCCCGCCCGTGGACCGCCCCGGAGGCACTCCAGGACGTCTCGGTCCGGGTGGGACTCGCGATGCCGCCCGACCCGCCTGCCTCCTGGCGCACCGCCCGCGGCGAAATCGCGCTGGATCGTCCGGTACTCATGGGGATTCTCAACGTCACACCGGACAGCTTCAGCGATGGCGGGCTTTACGCGGGTCTGGATCGGGCTCGGGCCCACGCCGAGCGGCTGGTGCGGGAAGGGGCGGCCATCGTGGATGTCGGGGGAGAATCCACCCGGCCGAACCGCGAGGAGCTGGTGCCCGAGGCGGAGGAGCTCCGCCGGGTCGTTCCGGTGATCGAGGCGATCAGCCGCGACCTGCCCGAGGTGCTGATCTCGGTTGATACGGTCAAGGCGCCGGTCGCGCGGGCGGCGCTCGAGGCGGGCGCCGCCATCGTCAACGACGTGACCGCATTCCGCTACGACCCGGCAGTGGCCACGGAAGCGGCGCATGCCGGCGCCGGCGTGGTGCTGATGCACTCGCGCGGAGCCCTGCTCGAGATCGCGTCCTACGCCCACGCCGAGTACGGCGCCGACGTCGTGGGAGCGGTGCTGTCGGAGCTGGCGGGCGCACTGGCCCAGGCAACCGCCCAAGGCATCGCGCCCGAGACCATCGTGCTGGACCCCGGGCTCGGCTTCTCGAAGACCCCCGAGCAGAATAAGTTGGTCTGCGACCGGCTCGCTGCACTGCTCTCGCTCGGTCGGGCGATTCTGGTAGGCCCGTCGCGCAAGCGGTTCGTCGGCACAATGACCGGTCTCGCTGAAACAGAGCGCGATCGCGCCAGTGCCACAGTCTGTGCCCTCGCCTGGGAACGGGGGGCGCGGCTCTTCCGGGTTCACGACGTCGCCGCGGCCCGCGAGGCGCTCGCCGTCGCCCACGCAGTCGGAGGCCCCTAATGTCGCTCGAGCAGCTCCCGATCGCCGTTCCCTCCTGGCGGGATCTGCTCGAGATTCTGATCGTGGGCGCAGTCCTCTACAAGATTCTCAAGTTTCTTGCCGGCACCCGGGCGCTGCAGATCCTCTTCGGCCTGGTCGTGCTGGCGGCCATCTACGTCGCCGCCTTCCTGCTCAAGCTGTCGATGATCACTTACATCCTCGGGGTGGTGTTCACCTATGGCGCCTTTGCGGCGCTGGTGGTCTTTCAGCCCGAGCTGCGCTACGCCCTCGCCCGGCTGGGCCAGGCCCGTCCATTCGGCTTTTT
>JBIOTT010000093.1:0-7771 GCA_044866195.1 Gemmatimonadales bacterium | reverse complement strand
GGTTACGAGCGGCCCGCCCGGCCGCGCCACGCTGTCGGTGTTCGGCCGGCCCGCGGTCAAGCGCCCGCCAGCTTATTACCCTTACGATTCGGCGTTCGCCTTCACCGTGCGGCTCGAGCCGGCGGCGCAGCCGCGGAAAGTCCTCCTGCTCGCGCTGGACGGGACCGAGGTGGAGGCGACCGAGGTGGGTACGGTGGCTTTCGCCCTCGGAGGAAAGACCGCTCGCCTCCTGGTGCGACGAATTCCGGGCGACGAGGACGAAACCGATCTGGAGGTGTACTTCCAGGATGCCACCAACAAGAAGGAGACCTATCCCGCCGGACGGTTCGTGACCCTCCTGCCGCTCGCGAACGGCCGCTATCTGCTCGACTTCAATCGGGCCCGCAATCCGTTCTGCGCCTACAGCTCGGTGTACCCCTGTCCTGCACCCTGGCGCGGGAACCGCGTCCCCAGTGCAGTGCTGGCGGGAGAGCGCTACGCCGGCGGAGAACTAAAGGTGAGAGGTGAGAGGTGAGAGGTAAGAGGGGGCTTCGAGCGGCCTTCGGGCTCGCTTGGCTGACAGCGGCGTCGCCATCGAACCCCTCTCACCTCTTACCTCTTACCTCTCACCAGCAGGTTACCTCTCACCGGCCGGGCCCGAGCCCCGCCGGCGCCTGGCGTGCCGTCCTGGACCTGGCAGGCGGCTCGCTTCCTTTTGGCCTTGAGTTGGAAGAGGCGGCGGGGGGATGGCGCGGACGGCTCTGCAATGGCGACCGCTGTCAATCGCTCTCGGCCGTCAGGGTCGTCAGAGACAGCGTGGTACTGGAGATGGCGGATTACGCCGCCACGGTTGAAGCGGCGGTCCGCGGCGACTCTCTGGTGGGCGCCTATCGCAACGTCGGCAACCGCGGCCCCCGGGTCATCCCCTTCCGCGCAGCCCGGGGGCGTTGGCCTGTCGAGCCCGGCTCGGATCGGCTGCTCGGCCGATGGGATGCCACCTTCTTTCAGGATTGGGGGAGCAGCCCCCGCGTGTTCGAGCTCCGGAACGGCCCAGCCGGGCTCGAGGGAACCATCCTGTCGAACAGCGGCGACTACGGCCACTTCTGGGGGCAAGCCAAGGCCGACAGCTTCGCCTTGGCGCATTTCGACGGCTCATTCGTTTATCTGCTGACCGGCCGGCTCACGGGGGACACGCTTCGGGGGGTATTTCACGCCGGCCTTCGGTCCCAGACGGTCTGGAAGGCGGTCCGAAGCACAGGAAAGCCGCACCTCAAACCTCCGACCGAAGTCACCCGAGCCGACACCACGCGCCCGTTCCGGTTTGCGTTCCCCGATCTCGACGGCCGCACGGTGTCGAGCACGGATCCGCGCTTTCGCGGCAAAGTGGTCCTGGTCGACGTGTTCGGATCGTGGTGCCCCACCTGCCACGACGCAGCCCCGACGCTGGTGCGGCTATGGCGGAAATACCACTCTCGCGGCCTCGAGATTGTGGGCCTCGCGTTCGAGGTGACGGGCGACAGCGGCATCGACGGGCGGCAGCTGCGCCGCTACCGCGACAAGTTCGGCATCCAGTTTCCGCTGCTCCTGGCCGGGATCAACGACACCGAGCTGGCGGCAGAGGCGTTGCCGCAGCTCGAGGGCTTCACCGCGTTCCCCACCACGATCTTCCTAGGCCGGGACGGGCGGGTGCGCCGGATACACGCGGGGTTCTACGGGCCCGCGACGGGGGAGCAGCACGCCCGACTGGTGCGAGAGTTCGAGGAGGAGGTCGAACGGTTACTGCGTGAACGGTGAACGGTAAACGGTAAACGGGGGTCTTCCGTGCGAGGAGCAACCCCCGTTCACCGTTCACCGTTTACCGTTCACGCTTTTCCTTAATTGATACCATCTTGGCATCCGGATCCACCCGCACCCCGATCCACTCCCCGGCGATCGCGTGGCCCGGAACACCACACAGGAGCCAGTACCACCCGGCCTCGTCGGCCGTAAAGGCCGCGACGTCGGTTTGCCCCGCCTTGAGCCCGGCGGTGACCATCCGCGTCATCGCGTTCTGAAGCGCGGGGCCGTCTCCTTGCAGCGGAAGCTTCTCTCGTTCCTTCATCAGCACCAGGCTGTGCGGCGCTGTGCTGTCGCTCGAGCGCCATTGCCAAGTTACGGTCCAGTTGAGCGGCACCACGATCTGGATACCGCCGCCGCGATAGCCGTTGATGAGGGCCGAGGGACCTCCGGGGGCGCCGGTAGTCTGGAGAGTCATGCTCACGGTTCTGGCAGCGCTGTCCGCCACTATCCACTCGGGCAATGAAGCTGCCTGCTGCGCCTCGACCTGGTGCGTCGCGGCAGGCAGGAGCAGCAGGGTGGCAAGGCTCGCCAGAGAGCGCATGGGCCGGCCTAGCTCCGGGTTCCGGGGATCGGTAAGTTGGGGCGGTTACTTCGCATATCGCGGGTCGAAACCTAATCCGGGGGACGCTGATGGCGGCCTTGCTGAGCCGGGAGCGGATCGTCGCGAAGCCGGGCTTCAACCGTTGGCTGGTGCCGCCGGCGGCGCTCGCCATCCATCTATCGATCGGCATGGCTTACGGCTTCAGCGTCTTCTGGCTGCCGCTCAGCCGGGCCATCGGCATTACCCAGCCGGTTCCCTGTCCCGTCCGCCCGCCGGTCGAAGGCGGGTTCCTCACGCAACTGCTCGAAGGTCTCAAGGGGTTTGCCCACCAGATGGTCCAGACCGGTTGCGACTGGAAGATCAGCACGCTGGGCTGGATGTTCACGCTCTTTTTCGTCTTCCTCGGCTCGTCGGCGGCTCTCTTCGGAGCTTGGGTCGAACGGGGCGGCCCCCGCAAGGCGGGCGTGGTGGCCGCATTCTGCTGGGGCGGCGGCTTCTTCATCTCGGCGCTCGGGGTCCACCTTCATCAGATCTGGCTCATGTGGCTGGGCTCGGGCGTCATCGGAGGAATCGGCCTTGGCCTGGGCTACATCTCCCCGGTGTCGACCCTGATCAAGTGGTTCCCGGACCGGCGGGGGATGGCCACCGGCATGGCGATCATGGGGTTCGGCGGCGGCGCCATGATCGGCTCGCCCCTGGCGGACATCCTGATGAAGCATTATGCGACGGCGACGTCGGTGGGGGTCTGGGAGACCTTCGTCACGATGGGCGCCATCTACTTCGCAGCGATGCTGCTGGGCGCGTTTGGATACCGGGTGCCGCGGGAAGGCGGGCGGCCCGCGGGCTGGACGCCGCCGCCACCACAGCGGGCAGTGATGATCACGGCGGCCAACGTGCACGTGACCGAAGCCGTGAAGACGCCGCAGTTCTGGCTGCTCTGGTGGGTGCTCTGCCTCAACGTGAGCGCCGGCATCGGCGTGATAGGTATGGCCTCGCCCATGATCCAGGAGGTCTTCGGTGGCCGCCTGATCGGCCTACCCGGTATCGCGCTCAGGGACCTGGCTGAAAGTCAGAAGGCCCAGCTGGCGACGATCGGGGCGGCATTTGCCGCGCTTTTGAGCGTGTTCAACATCGCGGGCCGGATCGCCTGGGCCTCCTTCTCCGACTACATCGGCCGCAAGCGAACCTATTTCGTTTTCTTCTCCCTGGGCACGGTGCTATACGCCCTGGTGCCGTTTACTGGCCGGATCGGTAGCGTGCTGCTGTTCGCGACGCTGTTCTGCGTGATCCTCACGATGTACGGGGGCGGGTTTGCGACCATTCCCGCGTACCTGGCGGACATGTTCGGCACCCGGTTCGTGGGGGCCATTCACGGGCGGTTGCTGACCGCCTGGTCGGCCGCCGGCATCCTGGGGCCGGTCCTGGTGAACTACATCCGGGAGTTCCAGCTCGACCGGGGGCTCCCGCCGGCCCAGGTCTACAACGCCACGATGTACGTGCTGGCCAGCCTGCTGGTGGCGGGCTTCTTCTGCAACCTCGCCGTTCGGCCGGTGGCCGAGCGGCACCACATGGGCGAGGAAGCCCTCCGCGAGCCGGCCTGGCCGTCGGCGGCGGCGATCCGCGCGCCCTAGACTCTAGACTAGAGAGGAGAGAACATGGTCGAGGACGGGTCGAACGAGCCCAAACCGGGGCGGTGGCCCCTGGTGATCCTGGCGTGGGCCCTCGTTGGTCTGCCGCTCCTATGGGGCGTGCTCACGACGCTGCGCAAGGCGGCGTTGCTATTCAAGTGACTTCGGCCTGCCGGCCTGCAGAACCTGTCCCTGACAGGTAAGTACCTGCGCCGCAATAGAATCCGAGGTGCAATCTCAAGCCAGAATCCCCTTCCTTCCACTCGGGAATCGGCCGGGTTTGAGGCGGTTGCCTCTTGACTCCCGACCGGTACCAGCCATTTTGTAAGGCCATTCACAGCAAAGCTGTAGGACCCTGGAGCCTCATCGTCGGCGACCAGGGTTGCGGGTCTCGTAGGGATTGCTCGGACGTGCCGGGTGCCGACCGAGAGTGCAATCACCGTAAACGGATCGCTTCCGAAGGCGTTTCAGGAAGCGTCAGAGCCTTTTCCGAGGGACCGGGTCGGCCAAGGGCCCCATGCCCGCCGTGTGCGTAGCATGATCGCACTCCACGTTTCAGCACTTGCTTCATCACCTTAAGGAGACCGGAGCCATGAGGATCACGTCCGGATGGTGGGTCGCCCCTGCACTGCTCTGTACCACGGGCATTGCCAGCGCGCAGGCCCCTGGCGGCGACGCCGTTCCCCCGCCGGAGGTCACCACCGAACGGCTCCTGCACGCCGCCCAAGAGCCCGCCAACTGGATGATGTACGGCGGCAATTACTGGCAGCAGCGCTACTCCCAGCTCAAGCGGATCACGGCCGCGAACGTCGGCCAGATGGTCCCGCGGATGATCTTCCAGACCGGCATCGCCAAGCTCGGCTCCTTCGAGAATACGCCCATCGTGGTCGATGGCACCATGTACGTGACCACCCCGTACAACACCGCCATCGCCTACGACCTCAAGACCGGCAAGCAGCTCTGGCGCTACGAGCACAAGCTGGGGACCACCATCTATTGCTGCGGGCCGAACAACCGCGGCGTGGCGATTCACGGTCCGCACCTCTATATGGGCACGCTCGACGGGCATCTGGTCGCCCTCAACCGGAAAGACGGCAGCGTTCTCTGGGACAACGAGGTGGGCGACCCGGCGTTCGGGTACAGCATCACCCACGCTCCGCTCATTATCGGCGACAACGTCATCGTGGGCGTCTCGGGCGGCGAATACGGGATCCGGGGCCATGTGACCGCCTACAATGCGGTCGACGGCAAGCAGGTCTGGCGCTGGTACTCGATTCCGGCACCAAAGGGCGATCCGACCTTTGACGAGAAGGCCCCGAACGGGTGGTGGGGCACCTGGCCGGCGCAGACCCCCGACGGCGCCGATCTCCATCGCGACGTGGCCAAAGAGAAGGCCGACAGCGCCAAGTATGCCGAGGCCTGGAAGACCGGCGGCGGCGGCGTCTGGATGACGCCGGCGTACGACCCCGAGTCGGGCACCATCTACGTGGCCGTGGGCAACCCGTCGCCCGATCTCGATGGCAGCATCCGCCCGGGCGACAATCTCTACACCGACTGCGTCGTGGCCATCGACGCCACCAACGGAAAGACCAAGTGGTATTACCAGACCGTCCCGCATGATCTCTGGGATCTGGACGCAGTCTCGCCCCCGGTGGTCACCAAGCTGGGCAACCAGAAGGTCGTGGTCCACGCCGGCAAGACCGCCTGGGTCTACGTGCTCGACGCGGCCACTGGCAAGCTGGTGCGCCGGACCGACAACTTCACGCCGCAGGAGAACATGTTCGCCCTGCCGACCGAGAAGGGCACCCGCATGCTGCCGGGGGCAAACGGCGGCGCGGAGTGGTCGCCGATCTCGATCGATCCCACCCTCAGCTATGCGTACGTGGCCGGACTGCATCAGCCGATGAACTACATCACCCACAGCGCACCGTGGGAGAAGGGCCGGCTGTGGCTCGGATCCGCCTTCGTCGCGATCCCGGGCGAGCAGCAGTACGGGCTCTTCACCGCACTCAACCTGTCCACCGGCAAGATTGCCTGGCAGAACAAGGTGGAGCAGCCGATGATGGGCGGCGCGCTTTCGACGGCGGGCGGTCTCACCTTTACCGGCGAAGGGAACGGCAACTTCAACGCCTACGACTCGAAGACCGGCAAGCTCCTGTGGCAGTTCAACGCCGGCGCGGGGTGCAACTCGGCCCCGATGACCTTCGAGTTCGGTGGTGAGCAGTTCGTCGCGGTGGCCTGCGGCGGCAACTTCCAGATCAGTTATCCCTTGGGCGATGCGGTGATGGTCTTCGGCCTGCCGAAGGGCACTGCGGCCAAGAGGAGGATGTAGGAGGACCCGGGTGCGGGCTGCGCCGCCGGCTGCCAACCGGAGGCGCGGCCCCCCACGGGTGGGGGAGGCCATTTACCGAGAGTCGCTGGCTGCACGCCAGCCTCGGTCTCAGTTCACGTCGCACGCGAGGAGGTGACGCAGACGCTGTTTCGTCCGGCAAACGAAGCGCAAACCCATGGTGTCGCTGATGCAATGCAGTTGGAGTTTCGCAGCTGGCTGTCGTGGATCAGTCAACTCAACTCTGAGGGAAGCGCACCTATGAAGCGAATCGGGCTGGTTTGCCTGGGGCTGGCGTTAGGGGCGGCGAACACCGTCCATGCGCAGGGCCTCACGATGCAGATGAGTAACGGCTGGAATTTCACGTTCTCGGGGAATGTGAACTCGTTCATTTACTACACGGCCACCAACACGGGCGGGACGACCCCCATCACTGGCGCCATCAGCGCCGTCGGCGGCCTCGTGCCGCCCGGTGGTGACGTACGTGCGACGCGGATCACCGTCGGCCTGCTCCCGGCGTTCGCCGTGTTCGAGGCCAAGGGCAAAGAAGGCAACACCGACCTCGGCGTGCACTTCGGCTTTGCGCCGTCCGTGCAATGCGCCCAGGGCACGAACGACTGCTTCCAAAACCACCTGGACATGCGCCAGGTCTACCTGACGTTCGGCGGCACCTGGGGCCAGGTGCTCGTTGGCCGCGAGCTCGGCCTCTACAGCCGGCAGAACATCCTGACCGACCAGACCCTGTTTGGCATCGGCGGGAGCGGCGCCGACGGCGTCCCGGGAGGCTTCAACAACCCGGGCGGTACCACGACTCTGGGGCGCATCGGGCTAGGGTACGTGTACCCGCAGTTCCGCGCACAGATCACCTATTCGACCGCGGCCGGCCGGCCATACCAGTTTTCGCTTGGCGTGTTCGAGGGAGCGTCGGTCGGTGACTACGCCTTCACCCAGATCCCGCGGGTCGAGTCGGAGTTCACCTACTCGGCAAGCGGCGTCAAGGCCTGGGTCGGCGGCACACTCGAGAGCACAAAGGACGCGCCCCGCGACGGCGTCAGCTTCACCAGCTGGGGCGGCAGCGGCGGCCTCCGCTATGAGAAGGCCGCGTTCTCGGTCACCGGGTCCGGCTACTATGGCCGGGGCATCGGTACCACGTTCTACGGCCTCGGCGGCTCGAGCGATCTCCACCTGACGGACTCGGGCAGCGATGACGCCAGAAAGTCCTATGGCTTCATTGGCCAGATCACGGTCACGCCGACGGGTAGCAAGGTAACGGTCGCCGGCAGCTACGGCTCCAGCTACCTCAAGGCCTCGGATAACGACAAGACCGTCGCGAACGACTTCCGCACGGAGAACACGCTCATTTCCGGCGGGATCTACTATCAGGCGACCAAGTCGCTCAAGGTGGTGGGTGAGTTCGACTACGAATGGACCAAGCTCAAAGTCGGCGGCACGCGC
>JBIOTT010000092.1:0-5796 GCA_044866195.1 Gemmatimonadales bacterium | reverse complement strand
GCGGCTTGCCTGCGCCGTCAACTGGCCGATGTCGGGCAGCGTGGCACCGGGCCAGGCGTCGCCGGGCGTGACATCGGACTCGAGCAGTGCGGCGCGAATGTTGGGATCGTCGGGCAACGGTTCGAAGGGGATGATGTTGGCGGTCCACTCGCCGAACAGACTGCTCGAGGCCGAGATCACCGCCGGCCGGCGGGGCAGCGCCACGTCGTTATCGACCGTGAGGTCGGCGTCCACCCACCCGTCCTCGGCCAGGCGAACCGCATCGACCCGTCCGACTTTTACCCCACGCAGGGTGACCGGTGCGCCGACCCCCAAGGCGCCCACCGTGCGAAAGCGGGCGACGTGGCTCATTGTGCTCGTGCCGATGTTGGTCTGGCCCAGCCACAGCGCGCCGCCCACGACGAGGGCGAGCGAAGCCAGGACTGCAAGGCCGACGGCGAACTCGTTTCCTCGCTTCACGAGACCGACCTCCGGAGGGGCGGCTCGACCTCGTCGGGCCGGCCCTCGATGAACTGTCGGACGACCGGGTCGGTGGTCGCCTGGATCTCCGCCACGCTCCCAGTCTGGCGGATCGCGCCCTCGTACAGCATGGCGATGCGGTCCCCAACCGTGAACGCGCTTCGCATGTCGTGCGTCACGACCACGCCGGTGACGCCAAGGTCGCGAGTCCGTTGCATGAGGCGGTCCATGACCGCGGCGGTGATGGGGTCGAGCCCGGTGGTCGGCTCGTCGTACAAAATGTAGCGCGGCCGGAGCGCCACCGCGCGCGCGATGCCCACCCGTTTGCGCATGCCCCCCGACAGCTCCGCCGGATAGCGGCCTTCCTGACCGCTCAACTCGACGGTGACCAGGCTTTCCTCGACCCGGTCCCGGATACTGGCCTCATCCAGCCCCCGCTTGACCAGCCCGAGGCGGATGTTCTCCGCCACGGTCATGGAGTCGAACAGGGCAGCAAACTGAAAGACGTAGCCGATCTCGCCCCGAAGCTGGGTGAGCTCGTCGCGGTCGAGCTCGGGCACATTCTTGCCATCGACCTCGACCCGGCCGGAGTCCGGCTCGAGCAATCCCACGATGAGCTTGAGGGTGACGCTCTTCCCGCTGCCGGAGCCTCCGATGATCACGGTGTTCAGGCCGGTGGGGACCTCGAGCGAGAGGCCGGCGAGAACGACCTTGGGGCCGAAGGCCTTGTGTACGCTCGTGAGGCGGATCATGAGGCGGACGGGCGGACGGGCGGACGGGCGGACAGTGTGGTCCGCGATCCTGCCCTGTTCCGGCGTCCGCGGCGCTCGGGCGGCCGCTGGCGTGCTCTTCCTGTCCGCCTGTCCGCTTCACAGCAGGACCAGCGCCCAGAACGCGTCTAGCACCAGGATCGACTGGCAGCCGAGCACGACCGCGCGGGTGGTGGAGCGGCCCACGCCTTCGGCGCCGCCCTTGGTGGCGAGACCCTCGAGACACCCCATGAGTGCGACCGCCGCACCGAAGCTGGCGCTCTTCACCAACCCGAACCAGATGTCCTTGAACCGATAGAAGAGCTTGAGACCCTTGAGAAATTCCGGGGTGGAGAGGTCCAGCACGTTGGTGGAAGTGATCCAGCCGGAGGTCACCCCGACGCCCATCGCGAAGGAGGTGACGATGGGGAACATGAGCGTGGCGGCGAGCACCCGTGGCACCACCAGGTAGGCGTATTTGTCGTAGGCCAGGGTCTCGAGCGCGTCCACCTGCTCGGTGACGCGCATGGTCCCCAGCTCTGCGGCAATGTTCGCGCCCACTCTGCCGGCCAGGGCCATGCCAGTGAGCACGGGACCCAGCTCCATCATCACCGTCTTGCCGACCAGTGCCCCGACGAAGTAGAGCGGCACTGCGCCGGTGAAGATATAGGAGGAAAGGAGGGCGAGGACGATGCCGGTGAAGATCGCAATGAAGATGGCGATGGGCACCGAATCGACGCCCAACCGGCGCATCTGGGCGAAGAGCAACGGGCGCCAGGTCGCCACATCGGCCAGGGCGCGCATGGCTTCGGTGCTCCAGCGGCCGACCCGTACCACGGGGCCTGCCGGGTCCCGGAGCCGGGAAGCAAGCGAAGATGGCACGTGGGGGAAAGTATAGCCGTTAGTCGTTGGCCGTTAGCCTCGAGCTACGGAGCTTCCGGTCCAGAAACTCTGCCGTCGCAGCGTACACCGTGAGCCAGGTCCGGTGCAGCAGGAAGTCGTGCACCTCGTCGGGGATGACGAGCTGCTCGACCGACACGCCGCGCTTCCGAAGGGCTTCGGCCAGATACACCGATTCCGTGAAGGACACGTTGCGGTCGTCGTCGCCCGAGATGAGCAGCACCGGCGAGCGCCAGGTGTTGACGACGGCGAGTGGGGAGGCGGCATAGGCCACGCGGGCCCGGGCGGCATCGGTGAGCGAGTCGTACGCGGGGCTGAAGACCTTTATGGCACGGTTCCAGTCGTGCACCCCGTGCAGGTCCACGCCGGCGGCGAAGAGATCCGACGCGCGCGCGAGACCAAGCGCGGTGAGATACCCTCCGTACGAGCCGCCCCAAAGCCCGATCCGGCGGGGGTCGACGTCTGATCGCGCGCGGAGCCACCGCCCGGCCGCGACCACGTCCTGGAACTCACTCGCTCCGGCGGCACCCGACTGACGCGCCTCGCGGAAACGCATCCCATGCCCGATCCCGGTGCGGTAGTTCACCGCGAGCACCAGATACCCCCGGTTCGCGAGGTATTGGTTCATCGCGTAGCTGTTGCTGTAGTAGCCCATGTAGTGATATCCGAGCAGCATCTGCCGAATGGGGCCCCCGTGCAGAAACAGCAACGCCGGATGGCGCTCGCCGGGCTGGTGACTGCGCGGCCGAAAGAGCTGCGCGTGGACCGGGAGCCCGTCAGCGGCCTGGAGAACCACTTGCTCCGGTTCGACCAGCGCGTCCGCCGGGAAGTCGGCTGGAATCGCCTCGGGAACGAGATCGCGCAGGACCCCTGGCGCCGTAATCAGCGCCGGCCGGGCGGGGCGGCGGGTGTCGGCATGGAGCGTCACGATGGTCTTTCCGTCGCTCGCCAGAACGGCGCCCCACTCGATGCCCTTCCCCCACGTGAGAGCGACGGGTGTCGGGTCACCGGCCAATCCGATCCGCCAGACGTGACGGCGGTCCACGTCATCCTGGTTCGACGAGTACACCACCTCCAGGCGGTTTGCTCCGGGCGCGACGTGCTCAACCTCGAAGGCGCCCGGGGTGAGCAGCGTGGCCGAGCCCCCCTTCGCGGTGACCGAATACAGGTGCGTCCAGCCGTCGCCCTCCCAAGGGAAGACGATCCGATCGCCTTGGCCCCAGAAGAGCTGGTCATCGGCGACGACCGGTTGAAAGACGCTTCCTACTCCCCGACGCGCGCGCCACACCTCGCGGCCGACTCCGGTCGCTACGTCGGCGACGCGAATCGACCACGGCTCCCCGGCTCGCCGGGGAATGAACCGCATGTCGTCGGTGAAGGCAGGGAGCCGAACGAAAGCAATGCGGCTTCCGTCCGGCGCCCAGACGGGATGGACATCCCGATCGACACTCGGATCGAGAAAGCGGATGGCCTTCGCTGAGTAGTCGTAAATCCCGATGAAGCTGTGGCGCTCTCGCGCGCTCACGAACGCGAGCCTGGAACCGTCTGGCGACCAACGCAGGGTAGCCGCGGTGCCGCGGGTGCGTGCGAGCTGCGCTGGCTCAGGCTTCGCCGCAGGGGGCAGCGCCATCGCCCAGATCTGCCCGTCCCGCACGAAAGCGAGCTGGTCGCCCTTGGGCGAGACGGCTGGGTCGTGTCCGTCGGCCACCTTGCGCGCAGAGTCCCGCCCGAGCCGGGCAAACCAGATCGCCTCGCCAACGCTGTCGCCTAGATGGGCCGGGTTAGGCCACTCCCCAGCGCGGTTGCGCTCGCCACCCCGCACAAACAGGACGGCGCGACCGTTGGGGGTCCAAGTAAGCCCGGTGATCTCCTGGCCGTCATCGGCCGCAAAGCTCGTCAGCTGGCGACCATGGTAGTCCGGCGGGGTCGCGACCCATACGTTGCGCGTTCCTCGCGCGATACTGATCCAGGCGACGGCACCGCCGGCGGGGGCAGCACTGAGCCCTTCAATAAAGGGGGCGCCGAGGACCTGCTCGAGGCTGAACGATGGCTGCTGCGCGCCTAGGTGTGTTGGGAGAGGGCAGAGAAGGAGGGCGCCGAGGCTGAGCGCAGCGACGCGGAAGGCCGGAAGCATGAGGGTCTTAGGCAGCAAAGCTCGCCAGCGCCCGCCCGACCTCTCCCTCGCGAAGCCGCTTGAGAGCCCGGTCCCGCAGCTGGCGCACCCGCTCCCGGGTCACGCCCAGCATGCCCCCGATCTCCTCCAACGTGTGCTCCCTGCCGCCGTCGAGGCCGAAATAGAGCCGCAAGACCTTGGCGTCTCGGGGAGGGAGCGTGCGGAGCGCGCGCTCGATCTCGTCCGAGAGGAACTGGTCCATCGCCCGCTCTTCGGCGTTGCCCTGCTCGTCGACGATGAAGCGGTCGATGAGCGAGCGGTCGCCCTCCGGGTCGAGCGGGGCATCGAGCCGGACGTCGGCGGTGTTGAGCGCCGCGAGCGCCTGGACCACGTCGAGCGAGAGTCCCACGGCATGCGCGATCTCCTCCGGCGTCGGCTCGCGCCGGAGCTCCTGCCGAAGCGCCTCCGCAGTGCGGATGATCCGGGAGAGGTCCGCCGTGCGGTTGAGCGGGACCCGGACCGTGCGGCCATGACGCGCCAGCGCGGCCAGGATGGCCTGGCGGATCCACCAGACCGCGTAAGAGATGAACTTGACTCCCTGGTCGGGGTCGAACTTTCGGGCCGCCGTGAGCAGTCCCACGTTCCCTTCGCCGATCAGGTCGGTGAGCGCGAGGCCGCGGTTCTGGTACTTTTTGGCCACCGAGATCACGAAGCGGAGATTTCGCTTGACCAGCTCCTGCATCGCCTCTTCGTCGCCGGTTCGCACCTTGCGGGCGATCGCGATCTCCTGCGGCTGGGTGAGCAGCGGCGTCTTGCTCACCTCATAGAGGTACTGGTCGAGGATGTCGCGGTCGGCATCGTAGACGCCGAGACTCTTGGCCGTCTCCCGCTTGCGGGCCCGGCGCGGCTTGGCCGGCGGCGTGGCGGCTAGAATCTCGGCGGTAGACAGATCGTCGCGAAGGGGATCGAGCGGCGGGGGCGCCTCCGACGGACGCTTCGAGGCGTGGGGTTGGGCAGGCTCGCGGCGCGGCTGGGATCGGTCGGATTTCTTCTTCGCCATGGCTCCTCGTTGCCGGCCCGCGCGCGGGGGAGCGCGCCACTGCAAATCTGCTTGACACCCCTCCGGGCGCGGACTAGCTTGCCGTGCTGCCGCCGGCCCGGGTCGAGGGCGAGCCAATATAATGGGGGCGTAGCTCAGTTGGGAGAGCGCGTGAATGGCATTCACGAGGTCAGGGGTTCGATCCCCCTCGCCTCCATGTCCGCCGGTGCGGGGTCGATAGCCGGCGGTCGAAAACCCGGCAAGGCGGTTGCGGCGACTCTGCCGCGGCACTAAAATCCTGACCGCTCATGCGGGAATAGCTCAGTTGGTAGAGCACAACCTTGCCAAGGTTGGGGTCGCGGGTTCGAGTCCCGTTTCCCGCTCTGCATGAGGCGGCCAATATCGTCGCGGGGTGGAGCAGTCTGGTAGCTCGCCGGGCTCATAACCCGGAGGTCGTGGGTTCAAATCCCACCCCCGCTACTTGAAGGACGGGAGCAGACGGGAGCGGGCGGGAGCAGGCGGGAAAGTCGGTCCGA
>JBIOTT010000091.1:0-6887 GCA_044866195.1 Gemmatimonadales bacterium | reverse complement strand
CAATACGAAGACGAGCGGCGGGAGCAGCTCCTCATCGTGATCGACGCGGGCCGGCAGCTCACAGCCGAGGTGGACGGGGTGCCCCGGCTCGAATCGGTGGTGAACGCGGCGGTTCGGCTGGCGCATGCGGCGGTGGAACACGACGACAACGTGGGCGCCATGGTGTTTGCCGACGAGATTCAGAGCTTCGTACCCCCGGCTCGGGGGCTCCGCGGGCTCCGCGGCGTCCTCGAGGCGCTGGCCGCAGCCGAAGGGCGGCTGGTCGAGCCGGACTATCCCGCCGCGTTCCGTTATCTGGCCACCCGCAACCGCCGCCGAGCGCTCACCGTGTTCTTCACCGACGTCATCGATCGGACCGCCAGCGAGGCGGTGGTGGGCCAGGTCGCGACGCTCCGGGGACGGCACGTGCCTCTCGCTGTGACGCTGCGGGATCCCGCGCTCGAGCGACTGGCCTCCGGCCGGCCGGCGACCGAGCAACGTGCGTTCGAGCGGGCCGCAGCGGAAGAGCTGCTGCTGGCGCGGGAGGAAGCGTTGGGCGAGATGCGCCGGCGGGGAATTCTGGTGCTGGACGTGGCGCCCGGGAGCGCGGCGGACGCGGTGGTCGAGCGGTACCACCAGCTCAAGCGACGCGGGGTGCTCTGACCCGGGCTACGGGTTGATCGGTGACGGATTGATCGGCAGCACTCTGGGGTCGGGAAACGCGGCGCTGAACGCATCGACTGCATCGGGGTCGAGCTGGCTGCCCGCCACCCGCTCGAGCTCCCGCAGCGCGTCGCCCGGGGCCTTGGGGTCGCGGTACGGCCGTTCGGAGGTCATCGCGTCGAACGCGTCTGCCACGGCTACGATGCGGGCTTCGAGCGGGATGTCGTCGCCTCGCAGGCCGTCGGGAAACCCGCTGCCGTCCAGCCGCTCGTGGTGGGATCGGACGATGCGAAGCACGGCCGGCGATTCCCGCGCGAGCGGCGCCAGCATCCGCTCGCCCAGCACCGGATGCTCGCTGATCTGGTGGCGTTCGTCGTCGGTCAGCGAGCCGGGCTTCTGCAGCACGGATTCGCGGGTGCCGATCTTGCCGATGTCGTGGAGCTCGCCCCCGATCCGGATCTGGTCCAACTCCAGATCTGCCAGACCGAGCAAGCGCCCGGTTTCGACGGCGTAGCGGCTCACCCGCACCGAGTGCCCCCGCAGATAGGCGTCCTTGGCCTCCAGCGCCCGTGCCAGCATCTGGACCCCTTCGAGGAACAGCTCCCGGATGCGCTGTGCCTGCTCCTGCACTCGCCGTTCGAGGTGGGCCTGGTAGTAGCGGTTCTGCATGACCAGCGAGCGCTTCTCCAGCGCCCGTGCGACCCGGGCGTGCATCTCGCTGACCGACACCGGCTTCACCAGGAAGTCCGCGGCCCCCAGGTGGAGGCATTCGACGGCCACGCTGGTCTCGGCCATGCCGCTCAGCATCACGACCGCGGTGTCGGGGTATTGGCGGCGGACCTCACCCAGAAAGGCCAGGCCGTCGAGCTCGGGCATGCGCAAGTCGGAAATGACCAGGGGGAGCTCGCCATTGCTGGCCAGCACGTCGAGTCCCTCGCGCCCGCTGCCCGCCTCGAGACAGGTGAATCCCTGGGCCTCGAGCATCCGCACGACCGAGCGGCGGACGATCGCCTCGTCGTCGACCACCAGGCAGCGCATCACGAGGCCACCGCCGCTTCGGTGCGCCGTCCCCGCGAGGCGTCGAGCACTTCGCGGACCTTGGCGGCCAGTGCCTCCGGCGAGAATGGCTTCTGGAGATAGGGCGCGCCCGGACTCAGCAATCCCCGGCGGATGATCTCGTCGTTGGTGTATCCCGACATGAATAGCACCGGGAGCGCCGGCCGCAGGCGGGCCAGGTGGTCTGCCAGCTCCCGGCCTCCCATCCGCGGCATCACCGCGTCGGTCAGTACGAGGTCCACCGTGTCGGCCTCCAGTTGGAGCAGCTCGAGCGCGCGCTGGCCATCGGTGCTCTCCCGGGTCACATAGCCTTCGTTGCGGAGGAAGCGGCAGGCGAAGCCGCGGACCAGCTCTTCGTCCTCGACCACGAGGATCGTCTCACCCGCGCCGCGGGGCGGCGCCTCGGCCGGAGTCCAGGCCGCAGCCTCGCCGCTCTCCTCGACCTGGGGCAGGTAGATCTTGAACGTGGTCCCCTCTCCCGGCTCGCTGTACACCCAGATGTAGCCGCCACTCTGCTTGACGATGCCGTAAGCCATCGAGAGGCCGAGCCCGGTGCCGTGGCCGATCGGCTTGGTGGTGAAGAAGGGATCGAAGATCTGGGCCTCGGTTGCGGCATCCATACCTCGGCCGGTGTCGCTCACGGTGAGCAGGACGTACTGCCCCGGGCGTACGAGGGTCGCCGGGTGCCGGTGCGCATACTCGCCGTCCAGCAACACGCTGCTCGTCTCCATCGCGAGGCGGCCGCCCTGGGGCATCGCATCCCGGGCGTTGAGGGCCAGGTTGAGGATCACCTGCTCGAGCTGGGTCCGGTCGGTTTTGATCCAGCGGGGATCGAGACCGAGCCGCAGCACCACCTCGCGGTCCTCGCCCATCAGGCGGCGAAGCACCGATTCCATGTCCAGCAGCACGGAGTTGAGCTCGAGCACCCTGGGCTGCAGAAGCTGGCGCCGGCTGTAGGCGAGGAGTTGCCGGCTGACCTCGGCCGAACGCTCCGCCGCCCGGGCGATCTGGGCCACGTCCTGCTGGCGCTGGTCGGCTTCCTCGAGGCTCCGGGCAAGAAACGTACAGAACCCGAGGATCACGGTCATCATGTTGTTGACTTCGTGGGCCACGCCCCCGGCCAGTCGCCCGATCGCCTCCATACGCTGGGCCTGGCGAAGATGCTCCTCGACCCGTTTCCGCTCGGTCAGGTCCCGCACCACGAAGGCACCGGCCAGCACCCGGCCGGTCTGGGCGTCGTGGATCCCGAACGCATTGCACTCGACCTCGATCGGCTCGCCGGAGCCGGCGTGCCGCAGCTGCCCGTCGAAATCCCACGACTGGCCCTCGGCGAGGCGGGGCAATACGTCCTGCTCGACCACGTCGCGCGAGTGCTCGTGCCAGAGACTCGCCACCGAGACCCCGCGCACCTGGGAGTCGTCGGAGAAGCCCATCAGCTCGCGCCCGGCCTTGTTGAGGTAGAGCAGCTCCCGCTCCGGGCTCACCATGGCGATGAAGTCGCCGGCGTTCTCGACCAGCGTGACGAAACGCTGCACATCTTCCTGCATCCGAACCCGCGCGGTCACATCGGTGGCGAGCACCAGCCGGGCCCGCATACCGCCGTAGAGCACCTCCTGGCTGGAGATCTCCGCCTCGATCCGACTTCCATCTTTTCGCCAATGCCGAAACCGTCCGCCCAGCGTCAGGCCAGGTCCCCGGCGGCGCAGCTTTTCGTCGAAGACCGCGAGCTCCTCCGGCGGGCGGATCTCCCGAATGGTCATCCGGAGGAATTCTTCCCGGGTCCAGCCGTACTGGTCGATGGCGGCCTGATTCACGTCGAGGAAGCGCAGCGACTCGTAGTCGTAGACCCACATCGGCGCGGGGAGCCGGTCGAACAGGCTCCGGTACCTGGCCTCGCTGGCTCGGACCTCCGCCTCCGCTCGCTTCCGCTCGCTGGCGTCGATGACGAAAGACGTCCATTCCAGCGGCTGGTGTCCGGTGACGGCCCCGCCCACGACGACCGGGACCCGGGAGCCGTCTTTGCGGACGTATTCCTTCTCGAATGGCCGCACCACACCGGTGTCGGTCAGCTCCCGGAGGGCGCGGGCGTCGGCTTCGGCGTACTCGGGGGGCGTGATCTCGCTCCACCGGATCCGGCCCTCCAGCATCTCGGCCCGGGAATAACCGATCAGCTCGAGGAAGGCGTCGTTGGCTTCCATCAGGCGCTCGCGATCGGCCACCAGCACGCCGATCACTCCCGATTCGGACAGGGCTCGGAAGCGCGCTTCGCTCTCGCGCAACGCGGCCAGGAGGCGCTCCCGCTCCTCCTCGGTGCGCACTCGCGCGGTGACGTCGAGCACCGTCGCGCCAACCCAGAGCACCCGGCCCCACGGCCCGCGGACTGGAAAGATGTTGCCATAAAAGTCGCGGACCGGTTCATGGGTCCCCGGCTCACCCAGGCGGATGTGCACCCCCAGCACGGGCTCGCCGGTCTCCAGCACGCGGCGGAGCAGCGGCTCCCCGATCTCCCACGCCCGGGCGGGCAGCAGCTCGCGGACCGGCCGTCCGACGTGAGCCTGCGGCGTCAGGCCATTGAAGCGGGCGAACGCCTGGTTCACCAGGACGAAGCGGAGCTCCCGATCGGCGAAACCGATCCCGATCGGAGTGACGCCGAGCGCCGATTCCAGCATGTCTGCAAGGGGAACGTCCTGCTCGCCGGGGGTCTTGGAGCGGCGGATGCGCCGGGTGACGCCCCGCGCGAGCCACCCGGCACCGGCCGCGGCGATAACCGCCACCACCGCGAGCGGCCAGGCGAGACCGGCGGCGTTCGGCCCGACCTCAGCCGCGCCCATGGAGGCTTTCGGAGCTCACCGGCTCTCGAGCGGCCGCACCTTGCCCTGACGGACCAGCGGCAGTTCGGCGCGGCATCGGGGAACCGCAGTCGAGTTCTCGGCGAGCACCCACTCGCCGGTCGCAAGTCGGGCGTAAGTGCATAGCTGCGCCAGCATCGGGTTGCCGCCGTCGCCCACGCACTCGGGCCACGGGCGGGCTGTGCGGGGGTCAAGCCAGGGGCCCCGGGCTGCGATCACACTGCGGCAGGCCGGCGTCATGGCAGCGACGTTGAGCTCGGACGGGGTGGTCAGGTGCTCGACCACGTGCGGCCGGGGAGGTGGCGCGGCCACCTTGCGCCGCAGCGAGTCCGGCGCCGGGGGAGCGGCCCGGACCGATTCGGCCGGTGCGGCTCGCGAAATGGAACTTGAGTCGGGACGGCGGTCGCGTGCGACCAGCGGATTATCCTCCAATTCCGAGTCTGGCGGCTCTCCCCCGATCCACCGTGGTCGCTTCTCCGCGTTGAGACTGAGCTTGATTGCGATACCCACCCCGATCAGGGTGAGGAGGAAAAGCGCCACCCAGAGCACCCGGTCCGCCTGCTTGCGCTTGAGGACGCGGCGCAACATACGATAGATCTTAGGGGTATCGCGTGCCACGCGCCACGGTAACTTTTACGACCGTGCACTCTCGCCTCATGGATCTGCCTGACACGCTGCTCGAGCGGCCCGCTGACGAGACCGCGCGCCTGCTCGCGCTCCGACTGCTTGCCGACGTAGTCGCTGCGCGTGGGCGGCTGGGCCGGCCGGACGACCCGGAGGCGCTGCACGACTTCCGGGTGGCTCTGCGCCGCCTGCGAAGCTCGTTGCGTGCCTGGCGCCCACAACTCGCGGGATCGGTCACCAAGCCCACCCGCCGCCGGCTCCGGGCCATCGCCCGTGCGACCGGCCGCAGCCGGGATCTGGAAGTGCACCTCGCCTGGGTCCGGGCCCGCGCAGAGGGCCTCAGGGAGTATCAGCGAGCCGGCGCCGGCTGGCTGCTGGCCCGGATGGAGGCGCGCAAGGCGCGCGCCGATCAGCGGCTCGATCGCCGTCTCACCGGAGAGTTCGGCCGAATTGAAGCCAGGCTCAGAGCGGGCCTTGCCGGCGTGCGGGTGACCGTCGTACCGCCGCTTCCGGTGCTCCACGGCATCACCGGGGCCGCTGTGCTGGGGCGGCTGGTGGGTGAGCTGGGGGCCGAGCTGGCGAATCGGCTGGTTGCGGTCCGCCGCATCGCCGACCAAATGGAGGCGCATCAGGCCCGCATCGCGGGCAAGCGCCTCCGCTACGTGCTCGAGCCGGTGGCGCCCCGTATCGAAGGGGCGCCCGCGCTCATCGTGCAGCTCAAGGCTCTGCAGGACGGGCTCGGTCGCCTGCACGACGCCCACGTCTTTGCGGGTTATCTGGCTCAGGCGGTGCGGGCCGCTGCGGCGGAACAGGCCCGGCGGGTGTCGCACGAGCTGCTGGCTTGGGCCGCCCCCGATGCCTGGGCGCGCGACCCCGCGCCCGGCGAGGACGACCCCCGCCTCGGACTGGTCGCGCTGGCCCAACGGCTGCGGGAGGAGGCCGAGACTGCGTACGCAGAGCTCAAGGCCGGCTGGCTGGACGGCGGGGCGGGCCCCCTCCTTGCCGATGTGGCCGCTTTGGCCCACCGACTCGCGGCCCAGCCCGCGCCACCTGCGGCCCCCGGCGGCAAGCCGATCGAGTCGCCGACATTCTCATCTCCCCCCTGACTTCGGGCAGAATCGACGCTGCACCTCCCGCACCTGGGGACCGCGCGCTATGATACAGTCCCCCGGGAGTTACATCTATGTGGTCTCTGGCCGGTCGTCTCACGATCGCCATGTTCGGGGTTGCCGTCGCCGGCGACGACGGGACCCTTTTGGCGCAGGCAGCGGATGCTGGCGGGGCTCCGCTGGCGGATGCCCTGGCCGAATCGGGACAACGGGTACAACGTCTGTTTCGGGACGATGCGCCGCTGGTGCTGACCATCGCCGCCGACCTCCGCGCCGTCTTTGCCTACCGTGACACGCTCAACCCGCCGCGGCATCCAGCGACGCTGACGTTCGCCGGTGACTCGGGACCGGTAGTAGTTCCGATCGAGCTCGCTACCCGCGGGCATTTTCGGCTGAAGTCGTCGACCTGCGGGTTTCCGCCCCTCAAGCTCCATCTGCCCAAGGAGCAGCTGAAGGGGACCCTGTTCGGGGGCAACCGATCGCTCAAACTGATCACCCACTGCGACAAGAACTCGCGCTACGAGCAAAACCTGCTGGTCGAATACGCCATTTACCGGGCCTACAATCGGCTCACCGAGTGGAGCCACCGGGCCCGTCTGGCCCGCGT
>JBIOTT010000090.1:0-2304 GCA_044866195.1 Gemmatimonadales bacterium | reverse complement strand
GAATAGCCAGGATCGGACAGCATGGTTGAAGAGAAACGGTTCGGAATGGATGCGGGCATAGTCCATTGCGCGAGTGATGAGCGGCGTGTCGATCACCGTAATGCCACCCAGGACTCGGGTCTTTCCGCTCAGGGTAGTCGGCGCGGCTGTTGGCGACATGGTCAGCTCTGGGTGAAGTCCTTCGTGATGGTGCTGCTCGGGCTGGTTACGCCGACGAGGCTGCCGGTGTCGCGTCCCGGAGGGCGTCGCGGAGACTCCTGCGCGAGCTGACGCCGAGCTTGGTGAACACCTTGCGCAGGTGGTACTCGGCGGTGCGGGGGCTGATGAAGAGCTGGGTTCCGATCTCGGGGTTGGTGTGTCCCTGGGCAGCGAGCCGGGCGACCAGCGCCTCCTGGGCGGTGAGCACGTTGCGGCTTTCGACCGTGCGCTTGCGCACCGTCTCACCGGTGGCCAGCAGCTCGGCCCTGGCGCGTTCGGCAAACGCTTCGGCCCCGATGCGGCTCAGCATCTCGTAGGCGATGCGCAGTTGCTCCCGCGCGTCCATGCGCCGATTCTCGCGACGCAACCACTCGCCGTACACCAGGTGCGCGCGGGCCAGGTGCACGACGATCCGAGAGCGCCCGAGGCGCTCGATGGCCTCGCGGTACAGGGCATCGGCGGTCTCGCCGTGGCTCAGGAGCGCGCTCGACCGGGCCAGGATGCCAAGGGCCCAGTCGGTGCCGGCGGCGCGGGTTCGTTCCTCGAGCTGCCGAAGAGCGCCGGCCGCCGCATCGTGGGCGCCGCTTCGGGCGCCCGCCTCGACTACCTCGGCGAGGGAGAACCCGAAGTAGCACAGATCGTCGTGGTCGCAAGCCCGCCGGGCACCGGCGAGCGCGGCCTCGTAGCGTCCGAGACCATTGTACAGCACGGCGCTTATGTACTCCACCGAACCGATGGCCCTTCCCTCGCCGCTGGCGGTCGCGTCCCGGGCGCGCGCCTCGATCAGCTTCAACGCCTGGGCCTCGTCGCCGCGCCAGGCGGCGAGGAACAACGAAGTGTATCTGAGAGGAGCATTGCCAATCGCCGCCGTGATCGCATCAGCCTCCTCGACCAGCGCTGAGGCCGCGGCGAACTCTCCAGCGTGTACGTGCACACCGGCGCGGTATTCAAGGTCTACCGGAAGGACGGTGAGCGCTCCGGCCTCGCGAGCGAGCCTGACCGCGCGAATGGCCAGCTCGTGCCACGCCTCGTCGTCCCACAGGTCGCCCGCGAGGAGCCATGCCAGCCAAAGCCAGCGCAGGACGTCGTCCTCACTGCGTAGCGCCTCTCGTTGAAACGCCTGCAGGGCGCGCCGCAAGGCCGGCACGGCCGCCCCGTACCCCTCGGTGAACCGCGTCGCCACGCCATCCAGGAGCAGATCAATCGGGCGCCGCGGCTCTGGGCCGCGCGGCGCAGCACGGGCAGCCTCGGCCACCTCCCGCACTCCGCATCGGCCGCCGAGTCGGCCGGCGAAGACCGCCGCTCCGAGCGCTTCGAGGTACGTCTCGCGCGCGAGCCCCGCATCAAGAGCCCAGAGCCGTTTGGCCGAATCGAGCAGCAACGCCGGAGCGTCGCTCCCGCGCCTCTGGGCAAACACGATGTGAGCGCGCATACGGGCCAGTCGCGCGCGCTGAAGCTCATCGAGCGGGCCGATCTCCGCGGCCGCGAGGAGCCGGTGGGCGGCGTCCGGGGCCCCGGCCTCGAACTTGGCCTGCGCTGCGGCGAGCGCGCGACCGGCGCGCCGTGCCGGATCGGGAGTCAGCTCACTCGCCCGCTCGAGAAAGGCAGCCGCCGCCGCGATACCACCGCGGCTTTGGGCCCGGTCGGCCGACTGTTCCAGCTCGCCGGCCACCGCTTCGTCGGGCCCGACCGCTGCCTGGGCGCAATGCCACGCTCGGCGATCGGGATCGGCGCTCGGATCGGTCACCTCGGCCAGCGCTCGATGGATCTCCTGCCGCTCTCGCACCGCTGCCGCGCGGTAGGCCGCCGAGCGCGCCAGCGGATGACGGAACCGCACCCGGGCGCCGAGCTCGATCAGCCCGTCCGCCTCGGCCGGCGCGGCTGCGTCGGCGCCGATCCCGAGCACCTCGGCCGCCCGCCACAGCAGGGTCACGTCCCCCACCGGCTCCGCCGCCGCTGCCAGGAGGAGTCGCCGCGTCTCGACCGGCAGCGCCCGGACACGTCTGAGAAAGCTCTGCTCGATGAGGTTCGCCACCGGCCGCGCGTCGGGACGGCCGAACCCACCCGCCAGCTCCGCTGCGGTCAACCCCTTGGGCAGCTCCAGCA
>JBIOTT010000089.1:0-8378 GCA_044866195.1 Gemmatimonadales bacterium | reverse complement strand
CTGGCGGAGAAGCTTGCGGTGGGACTGGAGATCGGCTCGGGCGGCTGGCCGCACGAGCAGCTGTCCAATCGGGAGTACGACGTCCTCTGTCTGTTGGGTTCGGGCCAGACGGTAAAGGAGATCGCGGGAGGCTTGGGGCTGAGCCCCAAGACCGTCAGCACGTACCGGACGCGCATTCTGGAGAAGATGAAGCTCGCCACCAACGCCGATCTGGTGCGCTACGCGGCCCAGCACGGATTGATACGGTGAGGGATGCACATATGACTGCCATTGAAACTCGCAGCGACGACTACGCGATGGGCCGCACCGCGGCCGAGTATGAGCGCCTCCGCCGGCAGGCGCGGGTGCTCGAGCCGCTGACTCGCCGGGTGCTGGAGCAGGTCGGGATTCAGTCCGGGATGAGCTGTGTCGACGTCGGGTGCGGCCCGGGGGAGGTGATGCGGCTCATAGGCGAGCTGGTGGGCGCTTCGGGCCGGGTGGTCGGAGTGGACGTCGACGGCGCGGTCGGCGCCCAGGCGATCGCGATGCTGCGCGAAACCGGCACCGCGCGATTCGAATTCATCGAGGGTGATGCCGCCACCCTGACCGATCTCCCCGACGGCTCGTTCGACTTGGCTTACGCCCGGCTGGTGCTGATTCACGCCCAAGACCCGGCCGCACTGCTGCGCCGCATGTACGGGTGGCTCCGGCCGGGAGGCCGGCTGCTGGTGCAGGATTTTGACCTCAAGGGTTATCCGCCGATGCCGCGGGCGAAGCCGGCCGCGAGTTTCAGCGGGTTGCCTTAGGCGTGTTCGAGGCGGCGGGTCGGGACCCGCAGGCCGGCCAGCATCTGCCGGCGTACTTTCGCTTGGCCGGTCTCGGCGCGCCGGATGGAACCGATGTCGGCGGCATCCTGAGCCCGATGGCCGAAGCGGTGCCCATGATGGAGGCCGTCTATCGCAGCGTGCTGCCCCAGGCACTCAAGCTGGGGCTCACCACTGAAGCTCGGAGCGACGCGCTCCTGGCCGAGCTCCGGCTGGTGGCCGCCCAGGACGACGCCTGGGGGCGGTGGCCGCTGCTGATCTCGGCCTGGAAACGGAAACCTGGTGAGGCGGGGTGACCCCCTCTCACTTCTCACTCTTATAGACCGTCCCCCCTTTCATTACCCAGCGCACCCGCTCGAGCTCCGTGATGTCGGCCAGGGGGTCGCCCTTGGTGGCGATCAGGTCGGCGTGACGGCCCGCCACGATCGTGCCCAGGCTGTCCTCCTGGTCCAGCAACCGGGCCGCGACGCTGGTCGCTGACTTGATAGCCTGCATAGGCGTCATCCCGTAGCGCACCATGTAAGCGAGCTCTTTCGCCTGGTTCTCGGTCCAGGCGTAGCCGCCGGCGTCGGTGCCGTAGGAAATGAACGGCAGAAGGCCGCGCTTCAATGCCTCGCCAAAGGCCTGTCGCTCGAGCTCCACCATCCGGGGCCAGGCGCCACCACGGCCCTGCGCGACGTACACGCCCACGTAGATCGTGGGGCACCAGTACACCCGCTGCTTCACCATCCGGTCGATCAAGTCTGGCGTGAGGCCGTCGCCATGTTCGATGGTGTTGACCCCGGCCCTGAGCGCCGCGTCGATGCCGTCCCAGGCGACTGCATGCGCCGCTACCTTCCGGCCCAGCCGGTGCGCTTCGTCGACAAACGTCTTGAACTCCTCGTCGGTGAAATTGACCCAGCTCCGAAGCCGTCCGTCCTTGGCCACGTAGTACCGCCGGTCTGCGTACAACTTGATCCAGTCGGCCCCGTACTTGACCTGTTCCCGCACCGCCTTCCGGATCTCGTCCGGGCCGTCCACGATCTGGACCCCTTCCGGCATCCTGAGCTCCCAGGAGTAGCCCAGCAGCGGGTACATCCCGGTAGCGCTGAACGCGCGGGTCGCGACGAACATGCGCGGCCCGGGCACGATCCCGCGCGCGATCGCCGTCTTGACGTCCACGTCGGCGTACATTGCTCCCTCGGTCTCGAGGTCGCGAATGGTGGTGAAGCCGTTCAGGAGTGCGGTCCGGGCCGCCGCGGTGGCGCGGATGGTTCGGTAGGGGATGGACTCCTTGAGGAGCTGCTGGTCATAATCCGCAGCGGTGATGTCGCCCTGCAGCAGGACGTGGGTGTGGTTGTCGATCAGCCCGGGCAGCACGGTCATGCCGCTCAGGTCGACCCGGTCCCCGCCCTCGGCTCGGCCCGCGACCTCGGCGTAAGGGCCAACTGCTACGATGCGGTCGCCTTCTACCACGACGGCCTGATCGTTTCGAGGGGTGTCGGCGAGGCCGTCGATCAGCCGCCCGGCACGGATGATGACCCGCTTGGCGGGTGCCGCGGGCGTCGGGGCGGCCTGGGCGTGCACCACAGCGGCGGCGAACACAAGAGCGCCGAGGCCGATGGCGGCACGGCGCAGCTCGACTGGGGACATGCGTGCTCCAGGGGCGTGGGTGGCAGCAAACTTACAGGATAGCGACCAAACGGGGAGTCGGATGCCGCGGCTGGTTTGCCGAACGCTGGTGGGGGTGCTGACCGGAATCACGGGTGTTGCGGCGCGTGCGCCCGGGCCCCCCGAGCGCTTGCCGCGCTACGCTCCGCCGCAGCTCGAGTGCGCTCGTTTCCGCGAGCTCAGCCGCAGCACTCTCGAGACCTACGTCGGTGGTCGCGCCCGGACCGAGACCTTCGGCCTGGACGGTCAGCTGCGCTTTCGGGCGATGGCCGGCCGGGCCGACAGCGTCCGGCTCGAAGCCTGGTTCGACACCCTGAGCATCTGGCGGCGCGCGCCGGAAGGCGTGCTCGAGCCGGAGACCGATGCCGTCGTCGGGGGACGCTACCGCGGCGTCCTGAGCGCCGACGGTCGCTATCGAGCCGAGGCGCGGCCCTTCGTACCAGATGAGGTGGCGGAGGTTGCCGATGTGTCACGCGCGCTCGACGATCTTCTGCCGCGGCTTCCGGCCCGCGCTCTCGCGATAGGGGCAACCTGGGCTGACGGGGCCGGTCTCGAGATCCGCCGACTGGGCGACAGCTCCCGGGTCGATTCGGTGTCCCGCTTCCGGCTCACGCTCCAACGGGAAACCCGGGAGGCGGCGCTTCAGGGCGACAGCATTCCGCTCAGGCTCCGGCAATCGACCCGGGAAGACGGCACCTTTGCCTGGCACGCCTCGGGAGGACTGCTCCGCCGCGAGCGGCACATTATCGTGGAGACCTACGTGCCGACAGAGCCTCGAGTGCGGCGGCCGGTGCGATCGCGGGTGGAGCAGAACGTGACGTTGGAGCGGCTGGCGGGTGGCAGCTGTTAGCCGCGGCATTGGCTATTGGAAATGAAAACCACAGAGGCACAGAGGCACACAGGGGCGACACTCGACCGTGCAAGTCTTTGCATGAAACCGGGCCTGTTCCGTGGACATTTTAGAGTTGGTTGATCGAAGGTCTTCCGCCGCTGCCCTAGTCTTCGCAGATTGTTGGCCCGGCCCCCCGGCCTCTTCTCCAACAAGTCAAATGCTCTCATCAGGCCCGCTCGCCACCTGCAGGTCAGCAGCCATGCGTGCGCTCCTGCAACTGGCGTGGCGTCTGGCGCCGACGCCGAATGCGCTTCTCATCACGGGCGAGCGAGGCACGGGCAAGACCTGGCTTGCCCGGCGCGTGCACGAGATGTCCGGACGCACCGGTCGTCTGGTCGAGGAATCGGTGGCCGGGCTTCAACCTGGATTGGAGTTGACGGAGCTCGTAGGACACGTCAAAGAAGCCTTCACCGGGGCCACCAGTAACCGGCCCGGGCTGATCGAGGAGGCGCACCGGGGAACGCTCTTCCTCGATGAGATCGGCGATGCTTCGGTGGCCCTTCAGCGCATGCTGCTCACGCTCTTGGAGAGAGGCGCCATCCGAGGCGTCAGGGGCCTTCGGGGCGTGCCGGTGGACGTGCGGTTTCTCACTGCCACAAACGCGGACCTCGAGCAGTTGGTCCGCCAAGGGAAGTTCCGAGCCGATCTTCGCGACCGCTTCGGGTATTTCGTGTTGCCGATGCCGAGGCTGGCTGATCGGCGCGAAGATATCATCCCGCTGGCCGAAGAGTTCCTGGCGGAGTTCGCAAAGAGGGACAAGTGGCCGGGCCCGCCGCAACTCTCCCAAGAGGTCAAGGACTTGTTCTATGCGGCTCCCTGGCCGGGCAATGTTCGCGCCCTCAGGCTCGCGTGCGCGTTCGCGATGACCTTTGCCAGCCCTGGGCATCCGCTCGGCCTCAAAGAGCTGCCACCCGAGTTCCTCGCTCTGGTCGACCGCCGTCCGGGAGGCGCAATGACTAGTTCCAAGCACAGGGAGGCGCGTGCCGCGTTGGCCCGCGCCGGCGGAAACAAGTCCGAAGCGGCGCGTCAGCTCGGGATCAGCCGGCCCCGGCTCTACCGAATGCTCGACTCCGGCACCGATGCTACCGGGTAAGAGGCGTAACGGTGTCCGGCGGGTGTAACGAGCAAGGCTGTAACGCGTGACACATCGAGCGCCGCACCTCTCCGCTCCAACCTTCTACTCCTTCACATCATAGCTCTTCCCGCTGCAGGGGCACGCCATGTGCCTCAATTCGCCCGCGTCCCAGCGCGGGAGACGCAACATGTCGCACACCGGCCTCCAGACAAAGCTGCCCGTCGCGGAGTCGTTCACGGCCGAGTACCTGGAGTACTACCGGATGCTGCCGCTCGAGTGTGCCGGCGAGCGACTCCGGGTTGCCGTCGCAGGAGAGCCCAATGCCGATGCTTTGGACGATCTGCACGAGTCCTACGGTCTTCCCTTGGAGGTGATCCCGGTCGATGCCGACGAGCTTCGGGAAGCGATCCGGCGAACGTTTGCGGCGTCCGCATCGGTCCTGGAGCTGGTCAAGGACCTGAGCGCCGACATCGGTGCTCAAGTCGAAGCCGGAGACGAGCCGCTGGCCGATGCCCGCGACCTCGCCAACCAGCCGCCGGTGATTCGGTTCGTCAATCTCATGATCCGCGAGGCCCATGATGCCGCGGGCAGCGACATCCACCTCGAGGCCACCCGCGAGGGCCTGCGCGTGCGGCTCCGGATCGACGGCGTGCTGTCGGAGCTCCCGAGCCCGCCGAACGGCCTCCAAGCCGCCGTCATTTCGCGCATCAAATTGCTTGCGGAGCTCGACATCGCAGAGCGGCGCGCCCCGCAGGACGGCCGGATCCGAGTGCGGCTCGAGTCGCGGGAGCTGGATCTCCGCGTTTCCACAGTGCCGACGCTGCACGGTGAGTCAGTCGTGCTGCGACTGCTCGACCGGGGAGGACGTGCTGTGGGGCTCGACGAGTTGGGGATGGCGCCCGACATGTTCGAGCACTTCCGGCGGCTGGCCGAGCGGCCCCACGGCATCGTCCTGGCGACCGGCCCGACGGGAAGCGGCAAGACCACGACCCTCTACGCGGCGCTCGGTCTCCGCCACCCGGCCGAGGAGAAGGTGATCACGGTGGAGGATCCGGTGGAGTACCATCTCGCGGGCGTGACCCAGGTGCCGGTGCATGCGAAAGCCGGGGTCACATTCACGGCAGCGCTCCGGAGCATCCTCCGGCAGGATCCCGACGTGCTCATGGTGGGTGAGATGCGGGACGCCGAGACCGCCGGAATCGCGGTCCAGGCCGCCATGACCGGCCACCTCGTTTTCTCCACGCTGCACACCAACGACGCCGTCAGCGCGGTGACCCGCCTGGCCGACCTCAAGGTGGAACCGTACATGATCGCTGCGACGGTCGAAGGCGTGCTGGCCCAGCGGCTGGTGCGTCGCAGCTGTCCGGACTGCCGCGAGCGGTACCGGCCCGATCCTGCAGCGGCCGCGCTCCTGGCAGGCCGACCGATCGGCGACCTGGTGCTCGAGCGGGGGCGCGGCTGTTCTGGCTGCCGCAATACCGGATACCGGGGACGCACTGGCGTCTTTGAGCTTCTCCTCATGAGCGACGCCTTGCGCCAGGTGTTGCTGGGTCCGATCGACCTCGGCACGCTGCGGCGGATCGCGCGCGAGGAGGGCATGGGATCGCTCCGGCGGGATGCCTGGAGCAAGGTGCAGGCAGGGATCACGACCGTCGAGGAGGTGCTGCGTGTGGTACAGGACTGAAGGTGGGCGCCCGCGCGGTTTCACGCTGATCGAGATCCTCGTTGTGATCGCGGTGCTGGGCATGCTTGCGTCGTTGGTGGCGCCCATGGTGTTCGGGCACGTGAGCGACGCCAAGGTATCGGCGGCGCGCTCGCAGATCGAGATCTTCGGGCTCGCACTCGACGCCTACCGCCTGGACAACGACCAATATCCGTCGACTGCGCAGGGATTGGGCGGCCTCGTGCAGCTCCCCTCCGGAGACCCACCCGCGCGCCGCTGGCGAGGACCTTACCTCAAGAAGGGCGTGCCGGTGGACCCCTGGGGCCGGCCATACCTCTATGAAGGTCCAAGCGACGCGCACCCGGAGACCTACGAAGTCCGGACGCTCGGCCGTGACGGGAAGCCGGGCGGCAGCGGAGAGGACGAAGACCTCGCGAGCGGTCAGCCCGAGGTGCCTCCGCAACCGGCGAGCCGGTGATGGAGGCGTACCGGTATCGTGCTGCGCGCCAGGACGGGCGCATCGTCCGCGGCGTGATCGAGGCTACTGGCAGCCCGCATGCGACCACCGTGCTGGTTGAACGTGGCCTTCATCCCCTCGTGATCGAGCGGGCCGAGCCGGAGGAGGTCGCGGTCCGGGCAGCCGGGCGGCGCGAGCTCGCGATCGTCTTCCGGAGCATCGCGGCGCTGGTCGCGGCGGGAGTGCCGCTCGAGCGGGCCGTGGGGGCGAGCGAGCAACTGGGTCGCGGCACGCTTCGTGACGCTCTGGCTCAGGCTCGCGATCGCATTCGCGAGGGCCGGAGCCTGGCTCAGGCGCTCGAGGCGAGCCGGGGCGTGGTGCCAGCCCTGGTCATCGGGATGGTCCGCGCGGGCGAGCGGGGGAGCCGGCTCGGCTCCGCCCTCGAGCAGGTGGCCCAGCAGCTCGAGCAGGAGGCCGATCTCGTTGGCCGGGTCCGGCAGGCGCTCGCCTATCCGGCCATGCTGGCCGTCGTGGGGACGGCGTCAGTGCTCCTGATCGCCACGGTCGTGGTGCCCAAGTTCGCCGCGCTGCTCGAGGACGTGGGCTCGGAGCTGCCCACCACGACCCGACTACTCCTCAGAGGCTCGACCTTCGTCTCGGATCACGCCCTCCTGCTCGGCCTGAGCGTGATCGCGGCCGGCGTGACCGCTGCCAGCTGGGTTCGGCGGCCCGAAGGCCGACGGCTCGCCGCGCGAGGGCTCTTCGCGCTACCGGTGATTGGCCCGCTCCGCCTCGCGCTCGCCACCGCTCGCTGGGGTCGAGCCCTCGCCGGCATGCTGGCGGCCGGGATGCCGCTGCTGGAGGCGCTCCGTGCCGCCCGTGAGGCCACCGGCGACCCAGCAGTGGCCGAGCGGCTCGATCGGGGACGGGACCGAGTGGCGCAGGGACGCGGGCTCTCGGTGTCGCTCGAGCGGGAGAAGGCCCTGACGTCCAGTGCGCTGCAGCTGCTCGCGGTAGGCGAGTCGAGCGGGCAGCTCGCCACGATGGCGATGCGGGCCGGCGACCTGGCGGCAGTGGAGGCGGAGCGCGGGCTACGTGCTCTGGTGAGCCTGCTCGAGCCCGCACTGGTGGTCACCTTCGGTGGCCTGGTTGCGTTCGTGGCAGCCGCGTTGCTGCAGGCGATCTACAGCCTCCGGCCGGGGGGCATGTGAGCCGCGGACTCACGCTGGTCGAGGTGCTGGTGGTCCTCGTGCTGCTTGGCCTGGTGACCGGCATGAGCGCCCTGGGCCTAGCTGGGCTGCGCGGGCCGCGTGAGCGCGAGTCCGATCGGGCGAGGGCGGTGGAGCGGGCGAGGGCCGAAGCCATTCGCACTGGTCGGCCGGTGCGGTTGCCGACTGACTCGCACGGCGTCGTGCTGCTCCTGCCCGACGGCCGGGCGCTCGGACCCGGAATCGATCCGTTCACGGGACAGGCAACCGATGCGCCGTGACCAGCGGGGCCTCACGCTGCTCGAGGTGCTGGTGGCGCTCGTCATCGTGTCCACCGCCGGCATCTCGCTCGTGGCCGCGCTCGGCGCGGCGGTGCGATCGGAGCGAAGCGCCGAACACAACGAGCGGAGTGCAGCCGAGGCGCACCGGCTCCTGGGGGCTCTCTCGCTGCTCGCGCGGGTGGACCTGGACCGCGGCCTTGGCACACGGGAAATCGGCGAGCTGATAGTAAACGTGCAGCGGCCCGAACCAACGCTCTACCGGATCGCGATCGCCGAACGCCGCGCACCAGAGGCGGAGGTATTGGTGACAGTCGTGTATCGCCCGGAGGAAGCAGCCAGATGACGGGGC
>JBIOTT010000088.1:0-2893 GCA_044866195.1 Gemmatimonadales bacterium | reverse complement strand
GCGTGGCGGGGCGAGGCCACGAACTGCACCCCGAAACGCGCCAGATCGAAAACCACGTTGCCGAGCGCCACCAGCTCCGCCTCGCACCCGTTGCAGCTGCCCGCGGCGACCGATCGCAGCCGCAACGACCGGCCGAAGAGGCTCCGCATCCTGGCGTCGAGCGCCGTCGCCAGGTCGACCTCGCCGTCGGCGCTCACCAGCCCGGTTCGCGACCGGCTGGCCAGGCGGTAGTCCTGAGTGAACGTGAGCGCGCCGTTGCTGCAGGCGGTCGCCTCTTCCGGGGCGAACAGACAGGCGCCGACGTCCAGCTCGGCGGTTCCGCTCTCGCCGGCGGTCACCAGGGCGGATGGCATCCGCTCGAGGCAGCCGGAGCAGCTCCCGTCGCACCTGGTCCGATCGAGCGCCGGTCGGCCGCGGAATCGTTCGGGAAGGTCGCTGCCGCCGCGGGGGAAGCCCGACGTCCGGGTTCCCTGTTGAGCGCGCACCCGCAGAAACTCGAGCATCAGAGGTCGTGCCCCGCGTAGGACAGGTTGAAGCTCTTGTTGCAGAGGGGGAAGTCCGAGATCTGGTTGCCCGGTAAGGCCGCGGCCAGCCCGCTCCAATTGTGGAACGACGGATCGACGACCTTGTACCGGCGAATGGAGCCGGCGGCGTCGCTGACCACCACGTGCACGATCTCCCCCCGCCAACCTTCGGTCATTGCGACGGTCAGCTCCTCGGGCCGAAGCGCACCGCACTCCACCCGTGCCGCACCGCCCGGGAGACTGCCGAGCTGCTCGATCACGAACTCGAGCGAGCGCAGGATCTCGAGCCGGCGCACCAGGCAACGCGCGAGCACGTCCCCGGCCCAGGCCGTCGAGACCGGAATGTGCGCGAACCGGAACACGCCGTACGGGTGCTGGTATCGCACGTCGCAGGGGACTTTGCAGGCGCGTGCGGCCGGGCCCACGATTCCCAGCTCGACACACTTCTCCGGCGACAGCGCGCCGACCCCTTCCAGCCGGGCCTGCACCGAGGCATTGCCCAGCATCAGATCGGCAACCGGAACCAGTTCTTCCTTGAGCCGCGTGAGCCGGTCGCGCGCTTCGCTCGCCATGGCCGGCGTCAGATCGAACGCCACGCCCCCGGGCCGGACCAGCCCCCGGCCGTAGCGATTGCCCGAGAGCGTCATGAGCAGGTTCAGGCATTCGCCGCGCATGCGGCCGAAGTACGCCGCGGCGGGCTGGTAGGCCACGTCGCCGGCGATCGCGCCCAGGTCGCCGATGTGATTGGCCAGCCGCTCGAGCTCGAGAGCGATCCCCCGAATGGTCTGGGCTCGCGGGGTCTTGCGGCTCCGGGCAAGGGCCTCGATCGCCGCGCAGTGCGCGCCGGCGTGCCCAATGACCGTATCTCCCGCGATCGACTCGGCCACCAGCACGGCTTGCAGCCGTTCGCGCGTCTCGAGCAGGGTTTCGACCCCACGGTGCTGGTAGCCCAGCATGATTTCCAGAAACAGGACTCGCTCGCCGTGAGCTTGAAACCGGAAGTGGCCGGGCTCGATGATCCCGGCATGCACCGGGCCGACCGCGACCTCGTGAACTTCTTCCCCCGCGATCTCGAAGAAATCGTAGCGCTCACGGTCGAACGGGGACGGAGCCACCGCCGCGGCCGCGTGGTCCGGTGGATGGCGGCGAACGGGCTTGAGCCATGGATGGCCCACCGGTACCACGGCGCATTGCTCGGCGATCTCCCGCTCGAACAGGTGCGCTTGGGGGCAGTCGGGCGTGAGCGCCGGATACGACTCGCCGACGACGGTGGCACGGGCACCCAGTTCCCCGGCCTCATCGTCCGCCAGCACCGCGAGCAGCCGGGTTTGCCCGCTCGCGTCGGGCATGCCGAACAAGGCGATCAGGCGCCGGCCCCCTCCAACCGCGTCGATCACGTGCTGGCGAAACCGGTCGATCGGCTCGCGTGGCACCGCTGCCAGCGGCACGGCTCGGCGGTTGCGCAGGCCAACCTCGTCCATCCCGCTCACGGAACGGCTCCGCCAAGCGAGAGCGAGGCCCGCGCGAGCAGGTCGCGCAGCGGGAGCGGGAGGTAGATCCCCAGGAGAAGCACGGCCAGAGCCAGCACTATGGGCCCCACCAGGCGCAGACTGCCCTCCTGCGGCGCCGGGCTGGCTTCCCTAGACTCGCCGTAGAGCACCTCCAGGATGGTTCGAGCCATCCCCACAAAGATGACCGCCAGCAACACGACCATGATGACGCCGATCCAGGGATGGCCCCGACCGATCGCCGCGCCGAGGATGGTGAATTCGCTCACGAAGAGACCGAACGGCGGCGATCCGGTCACCGCGAAGAGACCGACCAGCAGCAGCACACCGGACACCGGAACCCGCCGGAGCACAC
Organism: Gemmatimonadales bacterium; assembly: GCA_044866195.1. Taxonomy (GTDB): domain Bacteria; phylum Gemmatimonadota; class Gemmatimonadetes; order Gemmatimonadales; family GWC2-71-9; genus DASQPE01. The sequence goes on along the minus strand of JBIOTT010000088.1, from coordinate 506 downwards.
CCCGCATCGAAGGCGCATGCGACGTTCCGGTAGCCAGCACGATGTTCCCCACGGTCAGGAACATGAGGCCTTTGGTGAGACCGTTGTTGAGCACGTGAAGCACCGTACCCCAGACGCCGGTGCCGCCCAGGCCGAGACCCAGCACGAGCAGGCCCATGTGCTCGACGCTCGAGTAGGCGAGCAGGCGCTTGAGGTCCGTCTGCCCGATCATGAACGCCGCGGCCACCAGCAGGGAGAAGACCCCGAAGGCGAGCAAGACCGGCTGCATGAAGCCGCCCTGTCCGGCCGCCGTCATCACCTGGGCCACGCGGGCGAGGCCGAGGAACGCGCAGCTGGTAAGTGCCCCCGCCATGAGACCGGCGACCAGGCTGGGGGCCTCGCCGTAGGTGTCGGGCTTCCACGCGTGGAGCGGCGCCAGCCCCATCTTGGTTCCGAAGCCGACCAGCAGAAACACGAACGCGGCCCGCAGCAGCCCGGGTTGCAGACTCTTCGCTCCGGTCACCAGG
>JBIOTT010000087.1:0-22605 GCA_044866195.1 Gemmatimonadales bacterium | reverse complement strand
AGGCGATCGTGATGAAGCAGAAGGGAAACAGCTTGCCGGCGAACACCGGCCCGGTGCCGTCGATGAACTGCGTGACCGCCGGGAGCTTGAGCGGCGGCAGGACCAGGAGGAGGCCGATCGCAAGCAGCAGCACGGTTCCGATCTTCATGAACGTGGACAGATAATCCCGGGGCGCGAGCAGCATCCACACCGGCAACACACTGGCGACGAAACCGTAGGCGATGATCCAACCCGCGAGCGCCGGAGCCGAGAGCGTGAAGATCGGTGCCAGAGTGGGCGACGTCGCGACCCACCGCCCGGCCACCAGCGCGAGCAGCAGAAGCGCCAGTCCCATGACGGAGGCTTCGAGCGTCTTTCCGGGGCGGATCACCCGCATCCAGAATCCCATGAGCACCGCGATCGGGATGGTGCAAGCGATGGTGAACACGCCCCACGGGCTGTCGCGGAGCGCATTCACCACTACCAGGGCCAGGACGGCGAGCAGGATGATCATGATCGCCAGGATCGCGCACATCGCGAGCATCCCGGTGAACGGGCCGATCTCGTCCCGGGCCATCCGGCCCAGCGACTTGCCGTCGCGCCGCATGGAGCCGAAGAGAATGATGAAATCCTGGACCGCGCCGGCGAGCACCACCCCGAACACGAGCCAGAGGGTACCCGGGAGGTACCCGAACTGGGCCGCCAGGACCGGTCCCACCAGCGGCCCGGCACCCGCGATCGCGGCGAAGTGGTGACCGAACAGCACCCACCGCGTGGTCGGTACGAAGTCCCGCCCGTTCTCGAGCCGCTCGGCCGGCGTGGCGCGGCGGTCGTTGAGCTCGAAGACCCGGGTGGCGAGGAAGCGGCTGTAGAACCGGTAGGCGATTAGGTAGGTACCGAGCGCGGCGAGCACCAGCCAGGCGGCGCTGATCGTCTCGCCCCGGTGGAGGGCGATGACGCCCCAGGCGAAAGCGCCCACCAGCCCGAGGGACAGCCAGGCGACGGTTTTGGCGGACATGGCAGGTAATTAACAGCGTGAACGGTAAACGGTAAACGGTAAACGGTGAGCGGGGGCTCCGGAGGGCACGGAGGCGCCTGTTCACTGTTCACTGTTTACGCGGTTTCCCTTGCCGACCCCTCCCGCGTGCCGTACCTTCGACCTCCCATGCCTTTGCCATTCTTCGGGTACGGGCACCGATCGTCCTGGGAAGAAGAAGCGGAAAGCGCGGGCTCCGTGGCCGAGAAAGAGCAGCCCCAGCCGATCGCGGAGGGCTTCCAGGGCAAGGTCGCCGTCGTCACCGGCGGGGCGACCGGGCTGGGCCGCGCCATTGCGCTGGACTTCGCCCGGGCCGGCTGCCACGTCGGGTTCTGCTATGTCAACCTGCCGGGCCGGGATGTCACCGAACAGGCGCTCCTGACCGAGACCGCGCTCATGTCGATGGGCGTCGGGGTGCACGCCTGTCGCTGCGACGTGCGCGACCGCGAGGCGGTCGACGCTTTCGTCCGGGAGACCAAGACCCGGCTCGGCGCGATCCATTTTCTGGTGAACAACGCGGGGATCGCGAGCGACGGGGCGCTCTGGCGCCTCAGCGAAGAGGCCTGGCGCGAGGTGATCGAGACCAATGTCACCGGCGCGTTCCACTGCATCCGCGCGGTGGCACCGATCTTTCGCCAGCAGCATTACGGCAAGATCGTGAACGTGAGCGCGCATCAGGCGGACCGGCCGGGGTTCGGCGTGTCCAACTACGCGGCGAGCAAGGCCGCGCTCCTGGGACTCACCCGGGCGGCGGCGGTGGAGTTGGGCCCCTCGAACGTGAACGTGAACGCGGTCGCGCCCGGCTTCGTGCGGACCGAGCGCATGATGATGCTCCCCAAGGAAGTCATCGAGCGGGCCCAGAAGAGCTCCATTCTCGGCCGAGTGGCCGAGCCGGACGACGTCGCGCACGTGGTGTCCTTCCTGTGCTCCGAGGGCGCTCGTCACATCACCGGTCAGACCATCACCGTGGACGGCGGGCTCTCGCTCGAGTAGGCGTTCTCTTACGTCCATCCCGTCGTTAGCTTTTCCGCAACATTCCCGGTCCCGGTTCCCTCACTGCTCGAGCCCTCTTCGTGCGTCTCCGTCTCGCTGCCGCGCTGGTGCTCCTCATCGGTGCTCCGACGTTCGCCGTCGCTCAGCAGTCCGGCAAGCCGCCCCGCCGGCTCGCCACCGACGGCCTCGCAGGGGAATCGATTGCGTTGCTGCCGGTCACGCTCGCCATCGCCGATCCCGCGCTCAAGAGCGACACGGCGGTCACGGCGCTGGGCGACCGACTGCACGTCCTTCGCTGGGCGGACTCGGTCATCGGCGAGGAGTTTCGGGCTCGCGCGCCCGAGGTGACCTGGGTGGCGCCACCCCGCCTGCGGCAGCTGGCGCGGCGGAATCCCGGCATGATTCCCGATCCCGACCAGATGGGACAGGCGATTCTGCGGGCGCCCAAGCTCACTAAGATCCCCGATCCGCTCCGCAGCTCGCTCCGCAACCTGATCACCGTGTCCGGTGGTCGTTACGCGATGGCGCCCGCGGCGCTGGGCCTGGCCCGCGACAGCAGCGGAGCGGTCCGGGTGGATCTCACGCTGGCGCTCGCTGATGCCCGCGGGGGCACGGTGGTCTGGCGCTCCAATACCTTCGGCAGCGGCGCGAGTCCGGGCGAAGCGCTCGCCGCCGCCGTCGCCGCCGTCCTCCCGGCCGTCTCCTCGGGCCCATGACCTATGACGTAACGCTGATCCCGGGGGACGGGATCGGCCCGGAGATCACGGCGCAGACGGTGAAGGTGCTCGAAGCCACCGGACTCAGGTTCACCTGGGACGAGGAGCTGGCGGGCGTAGCGGCGGTGGACGCTACCGGCACGCCCCTGCCCGACGCGACGGTGGAGAGCATCCGGAAGAACGGGATCGCGCTCAAGGGCCCGCTCGCCACCCCGGTCGGCACCGGCTTCCGCTCGGTGAATGTGGGGCTGCGGAAGGAATTCGAGCTGTTCGCGAACGTGCGGCCCGCCAAGACCATTGTGCCTGGCGGCCGGTTCGAGAACATCGACATCGTGCTGGTCCGCGAGAATCTGGAAGGGCTCTACATTGGAGTCGAGCACTTCGTCCAGATCGGGGACGATCCCCGGGCCGTCGGCGAATCGATGGCGATCGTGACCCGGGTGGGCTGCGAGCGCATCGTGCGGTACGCCTTCGACTACGCGCTGCGGCACCAGCGGAAGCGGGTCACGATCGTGCACAAGGCCAACATCCTCAAGATGGTAAGCGGGCTGTTTCTCGAGGTGGGTCGCACCATCGCGGAGGAGTACCAGGGCAAGGTGGAAGCGAACGACATGATCGTGGACAACTGCGCCATGCAGCTGGTGATGCGGCCGGAACAGTTCGACGTGATGGTGACGACCAACATGTTCGGCGACATCCTCAGCGACGAGGTCTCCGGCCTGGTCGGCGGCCTGGGTCTCGCCCCGGGCGCGAACATCGGCACCAAGGCGGCCATCTTCGAGGCGGTGCATGGCAGCGCCCCCGACATTGCCGGCAAGGGTATCGCCAATCCCTCGGCCCAGATGCTGGCCGCGGCCATGATGCTCGATCATGTGGGCGAGCGGGATCGGGCCCAGCGCATTCGGGAGGCTTTGCAGCAGGTGATCGTCCACCAGAAGGTGCGGACGCGCGACCTCGGGGGTACCGCGAGCACGCAGGAGTTCGGCAATGCCGTCGCTAAGCGGGTTGCCTGAGGTCCCATGCGCCAAGTGCGGAAAGCGGGTCCCGGGCCTCGCCTGGACCGAGCTATGTCCCGAGTGCCGGTGGGAGCGGGAGGCTCGGGCGCGGCGGCTCTCCAGCCGGGTCGCGCTGGCAGCCACCGCGCTGATGGGTCTCTACGTAATGCTCCGCCTGCCGGCCCATTCATCGGCCCGGTACTATGCCGTGATCGCCGTGATCGCGACCTACATCATCGTGCGCCGGATCGCGGCCCGGCTGGCGATGGAGTTTCTGCCCAAGTGAGGCGGCCCGGAAGGCGGACCGGCGGGCAGCCGGACGGGCGGACGGTAACCCAGTGGCCGGGTGCGCTCCGCCACGCTGGACGAGCACTCGTCCTTGGAGCAGTCCTGTCCGCCTGTCCGCCTGTCCGCCTGTCCGCCCAGTCCGGCGGTCCGCCCGTCCGCCTGTCCGCCCAGACGAGCCTCACCATCTATAACGACGGCCGGGTCCTGGTGCGGCGTACCGTGGCGGTGGCCATCCCCAAGGGTCCGTCGGAGCAGCGCCTCGCCCTCGGTCCGCTCGAGCCCTCCAGCTTCTTTGCGCTGGATCCCGGCATCACCATCGCCGGCGCGCGCTACGACGGCGCCGACGTGGAAGCCGGCGCCATCCGCCGTGCCGTCGGCCGGCCGATCCTGTTTCGGATCGGCCCCGACACCGTGTCCGCCACGGTGCTCGGCGTAGACCCCGAACGGTTTCGGTTCGCCGACGGACGCGTCATGTTCGGGCGGCCGGGTCGACCCGTGTTCCCCGAGGAGCTAGCGGTGCCGGGTCCGGTCTCCCAGCTCTCTCTGCGGAGCGACGCCGCTCGGAAAGAGCTTCGGCTGGGTTATTTCACAAGCGGCGCTCAGTGGGAAGCGAGCTACCAGGCGATCCTCGGCCGCGGCACTGCCCGCGTCACCGGGTCGGCGGTGCTCGCCTCCGAGACGTTGCGCGCCGAGCAGGCCGAGATTCAGCTGCTGGCGGGCAACGTGAGCCGGGCGGCGCCGCCGCCGAGACCGCTCATGGAGCGCGCGGGCATGGTCAAGGCCGCAGGCGAGACGCTCGAGGTGCCGCAGGAGCGAGTGGGCGAGTTCCACGTGTACACCCTGCCGGGCCGCGCCACGCTCGACCCGGGCGCGACGACATCGGTCGCCCTGTTCGAGCCCGCCTCGGTGCCGTTCGAGCGGGCCTACGTGGTGCGGGGACAGCTTCCCTACTACGGCTTCATTCCACAGCAGGGCGACGAGAATCAGGTGCCGGTCGAGGTGGGCTACACCTTGAAGCACTCCCGCAAGAGCGACTTTGGCGAGCGGCCGCTCCCCGGCGGCGTGGTCCGCCTGTTTCAGCCCGACAGCGCGGGCCGGCTGCAGCTGGTGGGCGAAGCGGCGATCGGCCACACCGCCGCGGGCGAAGATGTCCGGGTGGCGGCGGGCACCGCATTCGACCTCACCGCGCGGCGGGTGCAAACCGACTACGCCACTCGGCGCGACAGTACTCGCGCCAACGGCTTGCGAACGATCGCGACCGCGGACTACCGGGTCATGCTCGGGAACGCCACCGACTCCGCGGTGACGATCGAGGTGCGGGAGGAGCGTGGGGGCGAATGGTCCGTGCTCTCGAGCTCGGTGCCGGCGGAAAGGATCTCCGCCGCGCTCACCCGCTTCCGGGTGGCCGTCCCTCCGCGGGGGCAGACCGCGCTCACCTACCGCATCCGGGCCGTCTGGTGACCGACGTCTCGCTGGTCCACTTGTCCGATCTGCACTTCGGCGGGCTTGCCGACCTGCCCCAGGTCGAAGCGCTGGAGAGCTTCGTCCCGACGCTCCCGGCGCACGCGATCGTGATCTCCGGCGACCTCACTCAACGAGCCCGCCACGGCGAGTTCCAGCGGGCAACCGTGTTCGTGCAACGAATGCAGGCCCACGCTCCCACGCTGGTGATCCCGGGAAACCACGATATCGAATGGTGGAAGAGCCCACTGGGCATCCGCGGGCGGCGGATCAAGTATGCCAAGTATCTGCAATACTTCGGTGAGCTCACGCCGGTGCTGGAGATCCCCGGTGCGGTGATCGCCGGGGCGCTCAGCGCCTACGGCGTGGCGGCCGGCTCGCTCACCTGGAACCTGCGGGACGTGGCGGTGAAGGGACACCTCCCCCGGTCCGAAACCAGCCGGGTGAAGCAGATCTTTGCGCGGGCGCACGCCGGCGCGGCCCGCATTCTGGTGATCCACCACAACATCCTGCCGGGCGCGATCTCCCGCCGCATGGGGCTGGCCCGCTGGCGGTCGGCGCAGCGCCGGCTGCTCGCGACCGGTGCCGACGTCGTGCTGTGCGGTCACGATCACCAGGAGGGCGCCGGGCAGGTGGACGGAGGCATTACGGTCAGCACCTGCGGCACACCGAGCCTGCGCTCCCGCGCGGGCCGGCCCTCGATGTTCAACCTGATCCAGATCGACTCGTCGGTGGTGCACGTGCAACACTATCGTTGGGAAGCACCCGATCGGCGCTTCGTTGCGTCGGACCGTTTCAGCTTCGCCCGCCGGAGCGTGCCCGAGCCGGTGGTCTCGACTGCGGGGGGCGTGTAGATGCCGGCTACCTTGATGCTCGCAGGTTCTGACGACGTGCTGGCGCGCCGGCTGGGCCTGCTGGGTCTGCGACAGGTTGCGGCACTCCGCACCCACACCAACCGCACCGTGATGGTGAGCCTGAACGATCGGCGAGTGCTCCGACTCCATCGCGGCTACGTGTTCGCGCCGGATCGGGTCCTCGCGGCGATCGTCCGGTTCCTCGATCCCCGAGCCTCGCGAACGGAGCGACGACGGGCCGAGCAGGTGTTTCTCGCCTTTCCGGTCGAACTGTACGCGCCTCGGCCGCGCGCGGGGGCCGAGCGCCCGCGCCCGGGTGATCTGGCGCTCCTGCACCGGCTCCGGTCGCTGCATCGCGAGCTGAACCGGGAGCATTTTGGGGGGACGCTGGGCGAGATACCTATTCGCCTCTCAGACCGCATGCGGACTCGACTGGGGGAGGTGAGCGTCGATCTCCGCACCGGCAAGCCGATCGAGATCGCCTTGAGCCGCCGCCACCTCGCCGAGCACCCGTGGCAGGAAGTCGAGCACACGATGCTGCACGAGATGGTCCACCAATGGCAGGCTGAGACCGGGCGCTCGATCGATCACGGGCCCACCTTCAGGGAAAAGGCCCGCGAGGTGGGGGCGCTCCCGGCGGCGCGGCGCGCCGTGGGGCGGACCGACGCACCGGCGGACCGGCGGACCGTTCGCTCGGCGGCTCGGGAGACGTCTGAACTACCCGGCAGGAGATACCAGCGTTGACTACCGTGACTGCCCGGTCCCGGTTCACCGGCGTCGACTTCTTCGCTCTCGACTCGCTCCTCTCGGAGGAGGAGCGTGCCGTGCGCGACACCATCCGCGCCTGGGTGGACGAGCACGTCATGCCGGTCATCGGCGAGTGCTACGTCGAGGGCCGGTTTCCCAAGCAGCTGGTTCCCGGCATGGCCGAGCTGGGAATCCTGGGGGCCAACCTGCCGGAGGAGTACGGCTGCGCCGGGCTCAACAGCGTGGCCTACGGGCTCATCATGCAGGAGCTCGAGCGGGGTGACAGCGGCATCCGATCGTTCGCCTCGGTGCAGGGATCGCTGGTGATGTACCCGATCTTCGCGTTCGGGAGCGAGGAGCAGAAGCGGCGGTGGCTCCCCACTCTCGCCACCGGGCAGGACATCGGGTGCTTCGGCCTCACCGAGCCGGATTTTGGCTCGAACCCCGCCGGGATGATCACGACGGCCCGAGAGACCAGCGACGGCTGGGTGCTGAATGGAACCAAGATGTGGATCACCAACGGCTCCCAGGCCACGGTGGCGATCATCTGGGCCAAGACCGGTCGCATCGATGATCCGGGGTCCATTCGAGGGTTCATCGTGCCGACCGCCACCAAGGGATACGCGGCCAAGGATCAGAAGGGCAAGCTCTCCCTTCGGGCGTCCGACACCAGCGAGATCCATCTTGCCGACGTACAGCTGCCGAAGGACGCGGTCCTCCCCCGCTCGGGCGGCATCAAGAGCCCGCTCATGTGCCTCACCCAGGCTCGGTATGGCATCGCCTGGGGCAGCGTCGGCGCGGCGATGGCCTGCTACGACGAGGCGGTCGGCTACGCCAAGAGTCGCATCATGTTCGGCAAGCCGATCGGGCAGACGCAGATTCAACAGGTCCGGCTGGTGGACATGCTGACCGAGATCACCAAGGCGCAGCTCCTGGCGCTCCAGCTCGGCCGGCTCAAGGACGCCGGTACCGTGACGCCCGAACAGGTTTCCCTCGCCAAGCGCAACAACGTGAGCATGGCCTGCGACTGTGCTCGCGAGGCGCGCCGGCTGCTGGGTGCGAGCGGGATCCTGGCTGAATACCAGTCGATGCGCCACCTGGCGAACCTGGAATCGGTCTATACCTACGAGGGCACCCACGACATGCACTCGCTCATCCTCGGGCAGGCGATTACGGGATTGAGCGCGTTCTAGCCGGGCCCGCCGCGCCGCGGCTGGCGGCGCCGCTCGGGCAGCAACCGTCCCACCAGCGAGAGCGGGAAGTAGACCAGGTCGCGCACGCCCGGCACGGTGGTGATGGCGCGCAGCGGTTGCGACATGCGCTCCCACACCTCGTCGGCGAGCGCGGCCACCACCACCCGGCGGTCGGTTGGCTCTCGCTCGACCACGGCCAGGATCCGGTGCACGGCGTAAAGCCCGACCAGCACCGTCGCGACGAAGAGGAAATCGAGCCCGTGGAGGTCGAGCGGACGGAGCGCGAGCCGCTGTCCCGCACCCAGGCTCGAGGTCCAGGCAACGGTCACCGAGAGCCTCTGGGTCTCCAGCCAGTCGGCTGAGATTCCCGCGACCACAGGAGCGAGCGCGGCCGCGGCACCGGAGACGAGGGCGTTGGTGGCGAGGTAGCCGGCCGCTTCACCCCGGGGCGCGAGCGCCATGGCCACAGTGCCCGTGCACAGGTTGACGCCCGCCGTGGCGAAGCCGGCGAGCAGATGTATGGCTCCGAGCGCGACGATCGCGACCGCCGGCTGATCGAGCAAGCCCGCCATCGGCCACCCTGCGACGCTGAGCAGGAATCCCACGCAGGACACCCGCAGCACCGCGAGCGGCTGAAACCGATCTGCCACCGCGCCCCAGGCCCGAAGCACCACCGCGGTGGTCGCCTGGCTCAGGACCATGAAGGCGAGCACGGCCGACATCGGTAGACCGAGCCGGCGCAACAGGTACACGGTGAAGAACGGGGTGGAGAGGTTCACCGCGAAGGTCCAGGTAGCCAGGAACGCGACCAACCCGCGGAAATTCCGATCCTGCAGCGGCGCCCCGATTACGTCGCGCCAGGGCCGGTGGGTGGAGGGGGCCATCATCGGCTCCGGAATTTTCCCGAGTGGGACCAGCCCAAGAAGGCCGGCCAGGGCACCTGCACCCAGCACCACGACATAGGCGCCCGCGGCAGAGCCGAGCCCTCTATGGAGTCCGTCCACCGCAAGCCCCGCCGCCAGGGTCAAGCCGGCGCCGATCCCGATGGCGATTGCCATCCGCCGGGCCATGACCCGATTGCGGGTGTCGTCCGGGAGCAGGTCGCGGATCCAGGGGTTCCAGGCCGCGCCGGAGATGGTGCCCAGGGCTGCTGCGAGCAGAAGGAGCCCAAACAGCGCGGCAACCCGCCCGCCCGCGGTTGGCAGCCAGGGGAGGATGAGCACGCCGACCAGGGCCGAACGTCCCACCAGCGCTGCCCACCAGCAGATTGCCTTGCGGGCGCGCCAGTGCTCGATCAGCGCCACGGTGGGGAGCTGGAGGATCTGAGTGGCAGGCCCAATGGCCGCGAGCGCCCCCACCGCAGTATTGGACGCGCCGAGCAGCAGAGCGTAGCCGACCAGCATGGGGCCGCTCAGCAGGGAGTCGCGAACTTGCGAGCATACGCCATCGGCCTGAAAGGCGTGAAGCCCGCGGCGCCGCGCCTCGTCGTCGAGGCTGGGCGTGGGATGCCAGAACGCCACTAGCGACCACCATGCGCCGGGCACGCCCGGCGTTGCGCAAAAGACTGAATGAGCTGCGGCCAGAGGAGCCCGGCCGGAGGAGCGCGGGCCTGGGGAGCATAGTCCGGGGAGGCGGAGGGCGGAACCCCGGTCGTGACGCCCGGCCCTTTCATGCGTATGTATTCGACGTGACCTCCATCCCCCGGTTCACATCCAGGGACGCGAGCGCGAGCGCAGGAGCTACCGCGGCCGACAGCGCCGAGGCCCTCTGCCGCGACTGGTATGAGGCCCACGGGGGCGCCGTGTACAACTACTACCGCTTCCATCTGCCTCAGCTCGACGTGGCGGAGGATCTGACCGCCGAGACCTTCCTACGGGTGGTTCGGGCCGCCGCTCGGTTCGACCCGGCAAAAGGGTCGGCCAGGGCATGGATCCTCACCGTCGCGCGCAACGTGCTGGCGGACTGGAGGCGGCGGGCGCGGCTGCGCCAGTACGTGCCGATAGGCGCTCTGCACGACCTCGTCTTCGAAGCCCCCTCGCCGGAGGAGCGGCTGTTGCGGGAGGAAGAGGTCGGCCGGTTGATGGATGGGATCGCGACCCTTTCGCCGGCTGATCGGGAGCTGATCGGGCTCCGCTACGGCAGCGAGCTGGACACCGCCGAGATGGCTGGAATTCTCGGGGTCAGCGAAGGCTCGGTCCGCACCCGCCTCTGGCGGGCGCTCGGCCGCCTCCGGGAGGAGCTGACCCGATGAGCGAGGGCCCCCGCGTTCCTGACCCCCTCCGCGAGCTCGACGCGGCCCTCGGGGCTGTTCGCTTTCGGCCCAGAGCCTCACTCGGTCCGGAAGTGATCGGCCGGTTGCGTCGGGGCGAGTGGCCAAAGGGTACCGGCCCCTCGCGGCTGCGCCGGCCGTCCCTCTGGGCCATGGCTGCCGGCCTGCTCATCGCGGCAACCGGCGGTGCATGGCTCAGCTATCGGATGCGCGAAATCACGGTGGACCACTGCTGCTACGACTTCGATGGGGGCGGTCCAGCGGACGATGGTGTGCTGGTCGTGTCGGCCCACGGTCAGGCCGTCCGCCGGATCGCCGTCTACGAGGATCGCGACGGGTCACGCAGCTTCAGCTCCCGGGACGTGGTGCGATTCGAGCGCGGCTCTCGCCTCGCCGTCACTGCCGGGCTCGCGGAAGGGACGATCACCACCCGCCACTGCTGCAGCGATCTGGATGGCGGTGGACCTCCCGATGACGGGCTTCTCCTCGTCGCCATCCCACCGGATCAGGTGAGCCTGGTGGCCCTGTACGAACGCCGGCCCGGTGTCGTGCCGGGTCAGCTCCCCCTGCGCTGATCACGACCCACCTCGACTCCGCCACTCACACCGGATTGCCCGCCCCGATGCTCTCCCGAGGTGGACCCCCGTTGGTCCGGATTGTGGCGCTGATGACCATTGGCTGGCCCCTGGCGGCGCAGCAGCCCGGGGCGCCCGCGGCCACGCCCGATACCACGAAGCGGGACACAGTGCGCACGCTCCCGCCCATCGAGGTGGTCGGGAGCATCCGGCCGGCGGCCAGCCCGTCGATCGGTTCGGGCATCCCGGCGCGGATCACCATTCTCACTGGTCGCGAGGTCGACGCCTATGAGCCGCGGCTGCTGTCGGACGTGCTGCAGCAGCAGGCCGGTGTCTCGGCGTACGACGATCTGGGCAGCTCCTACAAGCTGAACCTCTCCTCGCGTGGGTTCTATGCCTCGCCGGTGGTCGGGGTTCCCCAGGGGATCTCGGTATTTCTCGATGGCGTGCGGATGAACGAGGTGGATGCCTCAGAGGTGAATTTCGATCTGCTGCCGATGGAGCACATCAAGCGGATCGAGCTGCTCCAGGGGAACGGCTCGCTGCTGGGCCGCAACTCGCTCGGCGGCGCCGTGAATCTGGTCACGGCGCGCGGCGAGGGACCGCTCGGGGGGAGTGTTGAGCTCTCGGGCGGAAGCTTCAACACCTTCCGCGGAGAGGGAAACCTGTCGGGGCTTACGCCCGGCGGCATCGATTACTACGCGGGCGGGATGTACAACCGCGAAGACGGCTGGCGCCAGCTGACCGGTGCCCGGGAGTACAATGGCTTTCTCAATGTGGGCAAGCTGGGCCAGCAGTCGGGCATACGATTCCAGGCGCTCTATGCCAAGTCGAGGGCCGAAACCGCCGGCTCGCTTCCCGAGTCAGTGTTCGACCAACAGCCCGATTCCAATCTGTCCGCCGGCGACTACGAAGATCTCTGGCAGATCCAGGCCTCGATGGCGGGCTATGCCCAGCTAGGGCCTGGGCGAGGGTCGTTCATCACGTTCTTTCGACACCACCGGTCCGAGCGGTTCAACGTCAATCAGGAAGACGACCCCGACTCCTTCGGGATCTCGAGCAACAACAGCTTCGGCTACACGCTGGACTACCGTTGGGGCACGCCGGTGGGGCCCAACGCCGCGCTCAGCTTGCGGGCGGGCGTCGATGGGAGCGTGAACCGTGCGAACATCGAGCTTTATGCCGACTCGCTCAAGTTTGGCGGTGCGCGCACCCTGACCACAAAGGCGCGCTCACCCCTGTGGGACGTAGCGCCGTTCGCGCTGGCCGACCTGACGACCGGGAAGGTGAGCTGGTCCGCCGGGGTGCGCTACGATCACGTCGAAATTCCCTTCGAGGACCTGCAGGACCCGAGCCTCGACACGACCGGAGTCTACAACCAGGTCAATCCCCGGGTCGGAGTCAACGTCGATCTGGGCCGAGGATTCTCCGCCTATGGCTCCTGGGGACTGAGCTTTCGGGCACCGGCCGTCATCGAGAACGCGTGCGCCGATCCAGACCGCGGCTGCCCGCTGCCGGTCGCCCTGGGCGAGGACCCGCCCCTCGAGCCGGTGAAGGCCAGCACGTTCGAGGGCGGCGTCACCTACGCCTCGGAGCGGCTCTACGCCGGCCTGTCGACCTACTACACCAACGTCTCCAACGACATCTTCGTGACCCCGAATCCCACGGCTCCGGAAGGAAGCACGATTGCCGGTTACTTCATCAACCTCGACAAGACGCGCCGGAAAGGCATCGAGGCGACCACGCGCTACCTGATGCCGGGCGGGCACTCGGTTTATCTCAACTACGCCCACACGCTGGCCACGTTCGAGTCACCGGCCGTCATCTTCAGCCCGCTGCAAGCGGAGGGATTCCTCAACGACGTGGAGCCGGGAGACCAGTTTCCCCTGGTCCCGAAGGATCAGGTCAAGGGAGGCGTCGAGGTGCATCCGGTCCGCCCCCTGGCCCTGGGCCTCGAGGGCCGCTTCGTGGGGCCTCAGTGGCTGCGGGGCGACGAAGCCAACCAGACCGCGCGGCTCCCCAGCTATTTCGTGGTGGACGCGCGGGTCGGATTCGAAACGGCCCGCTGGGAAGTCGTCGGCATCGTGACCAACCTGTTCAACCGCCACTACGCCAATTTCGGGACCTTCAACTTCAACGAAGGCGCCCCCGGCGAGCCACTGGAGCGATTCCTGGCGCCGGGCCAGAAGCTGGCGTTCCGTCTCGTGGTCCGGCGCTCGTTCGGCGGCGCAGCCCGCCCCGGCGGTGCTGGAGGCGATGTCGATTAACCGCGCCCAGGCCGGGCTCGACTCATGGCTGAGATCACGGCAGACCCAGAAACCGGCAGTAAAGCTGCGTCAGCGTCTCGATCAGCTCGTCGTCCGGCACCGCCTGGTCGGGGGGCCGGCCGTCGCCGAAGAGAATCGTCTCCTTGACCCCGGCATCCACCATCAAGAATCCGACCAGCACTGCCCGCTCCGGCTCCGGATGCGCGATCGCATTGGGATGGCGCAGCAGGAGCCCAGTCAGTCGGCGCACGAACTCGGCGTTGAACGCGGCGGCGAGGCTGGTGAGCTCGGTATCAGCATGGGTGCGCACGTACAGATGGAGCGCTCGCAGCAACCCCCGCTTGGCCCGGTAGCTCCGCACCAGCATGCGCACGACCGCCGCCACCAGCTCCCGCGGCGGGAGCCCGCCCCAGCGGCTGTCGTCGAGCACCGTCTCCGCCGTGCGTCGCGCCCGCCCGAAGAAATCCGCCGTGAACGCGCGCAGCAGCGCGTCCTTGCCGGCGAACCTGGTGTAGAGCGTTCCGACCGCGAGTCCGGCCCTCGCGGCGACCTCCTGTACGGTGAGCTTCGCGGCCCCGCGCTCGGCAATGACCTGTTCGATGCCGTCGAAGAGGCGGCGCAGGGCCGCCCGGCTCCGTGCCTGCTTGGGGGGCAGCGGGGCAGGGTGGGAGGGGGACGTGGCGCGTGGTCGGTTCACGATGCTAGATGTCCGTTTCGAGCACAATATGAAACTGAATTCATATTCATATTATCTAGGCGGCATGGGAGCCGCAACTCCCGCTACCGACCGGTCGCGCGGCCCGCTACTTTTGCCGCGGCTTCCACCCCTCCGCTCAGCAAGGATGCGCCTTTGAAGATCGCTGTCTGCCTCAAACGGGTCCCCGATACGGTTGCCAAGATCACCATTGGATCCGACCGGAAGTCGATCGACGAGGCCGGCCTCAAGTTCGTGCTCAATCCGTACGACGAATTTGCGGTGGAAGAAGCCATCGCCTTGAAGGAGAAGGCTGGGGCAGGCGAGACCGTGGCCTACTCAGTGGGGACCGATTCCACTCAGGAGACCCTCCGCGCCGCCCTCGCCATGGGGATCGACCGCGCGGTGCTGCTCCAAGGCCCCGGATCGCCCGACGGCCTCGAGGTGGCCAAGGCGCTTGCCGCCGAGCTTCAGGGCGGCGGCTTCGACTTGATCCTTTGCGGCAAGCTCGCGGTCGACGACTACAACCATCAAGTGGGCGTGATGCTGGCTGAGCTCCTGGGGATTCCGTGCATTTCCTCGGTGGCGCACCTCGCCATCGCCAATGGGGCGGTCGAGGCGGAGCGGGAGATCGAGGGCGGGGTGGAAGCGGTCACCTGCCGGCTTCCCGCCGTGCTCACCTGTGACAAGGGACTCAACAACCCTCGCCTGCCCTCACTCAAGGGGATCATGGCAGCCAAGAAGAAGCCGCTCGAGACCAAGCCCGCGACGCTCGGTCCGGGATCGGTCGACATCCTGGGACTCGAGTATCCCGCGGAGCGGCAGGCGGGCAAGATCGTAGGTGAGGGGGCCGACGCGGTGCCCGAGCTGCTGCGCCTGCTCCGCACCGAAGCGAGGGTGCTGTAGCGTGTCCGGCAACGCGATCCTGGCGGTGCTCGAAGCGCGCGACGGCGCGCTGCGACGGGTCTCCCACGAGGTGCTCGCCGCGGCGGGGCGGCTGGCGGCGGGGAACGGCGCGTCGGTGGACGCCCTCGTGTTCGGTCAATCGGCACCGGCTGGCGCCGGCGAATTGGGTGCACTGGGCGCAAACCGGGTGCTCTCGGCGAACCACCCGGATTTCGGGCGCTACCATCCGGACGGCTTTGCCGCGACGGTGGCGTCGCTGGCCGCGAGCTACGACGCCATCGTGTTTGCGGCAACGGCGGCTGGTAAAGACCTGGCTCCCCGGGTTGCGGCCAAGCTAGGCGTGGCACTGGTCGCCGAGGTTACCGGGTTGGCACGGGAGGGCGGCGCCATCGTAGCCACCCGTCCGGTCTACGCCGGCAAGGTGATTCAACGGGTCAAGCTCAAGGCCACGCCCGGGTTGGTATCGATCCGCCCGAACACGTTTCAGGCGGACGGGCAGACGGCCGGGCAGGCGGACAGTGGGGTGATCGAATCGATACCGGTGCCGTCGTTCGAAACCCGGGTGCAGGTGACCGGGATCAAGGCGCCGGAGAAAGCAATGCTCGATGTGGCGGAGGCGCCGATCGTGGTGTCGGGGGGGCGCGGGCTCAAGGAGCCGGCCAACTTCGCCCTGCTCGAAGCACTGGCCGAGGCGCTCGGCAACACGGCGGTAGGCGCGAGCCGGGCCGTGGTGGATGCCGGGTGGCGGGAACATGGAGCCCAGGTGGGGCAGACTGGCAAGACCGTGAGCCCGGGTCTCTACATTGCCGTCGGCATCTCCGGTGCGATTCAGCATCTCGCCGGCATGCGAACGGCGAAGACCATCGTCGCCATCAACCGCGACAAGGATGCCCCGATCTTCAAGGTGGCCGACTACGGGATCGTGGGCGACCTGTTCGAGGTGGTGCCGAGACTTACCGAGGAAATCCGGAAGCTGAGAAGCGAGACGTAGAAAAGCGTGAACGGTGAACGGTAAACGGGGGCTCCCAATCACATCGGGGCCCCCGTTCACCGGCCACCGTCCACGCCTTTCTCACCAGCTCCCGTATTCGTCTGACTCCTTCCAGCACCTCCGCCTCCTCCGCTCCGAAGGAGAACCGCACGTAGCTCTTGAACCGCGACGGGCGGCCGCTGCGCCGCTTGCCCGGGTTCACATCGAAGAACTCTCCCGGCACGCAGATCACCTTCTGCTCGAGCAGGGCGCGGAACAGCGCCATCCCGTCATTCAGTCCCGCGGGTAAGCCGGACACGTCGGCCCAGCAGTAGAACGTTCCCTCCGGCTCGAGATCGAGCCGCGCGCCGGCCGCCCGAAGCCCCTCGAGCAGGATGCGGCGCTTGCGGCCGAAGGCGCGGCGGATGGCCGCGGTCTCTCCGCATGCGACGTCGGGCGCCAGCAGCGGAGCGGCCGACCGTTGGAGCGGCTTGCTGCCTCCGCCGTCCAAGAAGGATCCGCTGCTCGAGACCGCATCGATCACCTGCTGCGGGGCGACAATCCAGGTGCAGCGCCAGCCCGGATAGCGCCAGTTCTTGGTGAGCCCGTCGAACAACACGATGGGGTCGGCGTCGACGTCCTCGACGTACCGCGCGGCCGACACCATCTCGGCGCCATCATCGCCGGTCCAGATGTAATGAGAGTAGAACTCGTCGATGAGGAGCGAACACTGGAGCTCCCGCGCCGTGCTCACCCATGCCTCCAGCTCCGCGCCCTGAATGACCTTGCCGGTCGGATTGCAGGGGTTGGAGAGCAGGAGGGCCGAGAGTCCGCGGCCGGTGATCTCGCGGCGGAGCTCGTCGATCCCGAAGTGGTAGCCGTTGGCCGGATCGAGCAGGATCGGGATCGCAGTGAAGAGCTTGAAGATGTCGAGCAGCTCCTCGTATGCTGTGTAGTCAGGCAGAAAGTGGCCGAGATTGATATGTCCCAGCGCGGCAACGGCACGGGTCAGCGAGCCACGGCCACCGCCGCAGATGCAGACGTTGCGCTCGGTGTACTTCGACGCGCGATCCTGGCGGTAGAGTCGGTTGTACAGCTCCGCCACTGCCCGGCGAAGCTCCCAGATACCCGGGACCGGCGCGTACTCCTGGTCGTCCAGGCTGATCGCGACCTGGTGCACTCTGGGCGGCGCCCCCGGAAGGGGGCCCGTCTCGGGCATGCCTTGGCCGAGATTGCACCATTCCGGATGGCCATGGCGAAAGCCGCGTCGGGCGGCCTCGGCCATGACGTAGATGACACCGGTGAAGGGAACGGCGCGGAAGCCGGGGATGCGGGGCGAGGGGGAGGTCATCCAACAACGTAAACGGTGAACGGCAAACGGTGAACAGGGGCGTCACGGTTCGGCGAGCGCCCCGTTGCCGGGCACTGTTTTTCTTGGCAGCGCGGGCTGCTTCAATCCCGCACCGGCGTCAGGGGTGTGACCACCGGCGCAACCTGGCTTCGGGATGATGGCGCAGCCAATCGGCGTAGGCGGTTACCGCTGCGTCCGGCGCCGCACCGAGTTCGCTGCGAACCAGGTCGTGGTAAACCCCGGCGTACGCCAGCGCTTCGGTCCGAGCCCCCGTCGCCACCAGCGCCCGCATGAAGCGCAGCGCGGCTTGCGAGTTCAAAGGATCGACGATCGTGAGCTGGCGCCACCACTCGACCGCGGCGCGCCAATCGGCGGCCTCGTAGGCCGCGCGGGCCAGGGCTTCGAGCGAGGCACGGTAGCACTCTACCAACCGCAGGCGCTCGCCTTCCATCCAGCGCTCGAATTCGTGGAGGCCGGGGATATGGAAACCGTCGAGGAATGGCCCGCGGTACAGGGCGACCGCATTGGCGTGGGCGCCGCGAGCTCGAGCGGCCTCGAACTCCAGCGTGTCGGTTGTGATGAGGGCCGGGTTGAGTCGGAGGGACCCGGTGCGTGATACAAAGAGGTCGTCGTGGAGATCCCGCCGCAGCGCAAAAATCGTCTGCTTGAGACAGTTCCGAGCGTGCTCGGTGTCGCTCTCTGGCCAGAAATAGGCGAGCAGCGTGTCGCGACTTGCACCCCGTTCCCGCCCTGACGCGATGAATGCCAGCAGCGCGAGCGGTCGCCGTCGACCGGCGGCCCCGCCGGGCTGGCGGTCGATCCCCTGGACCTCAAGGCCCCCCAACGTCCTCAACCGGAGCATAGCTCAACCTGCTCGTTTCAATCGGCGATCCACCGTGCTCTGCGCCACCGAGCATCCCGCACTCGGGCCACAGGTGGCGAACGCCTTTCACGGGTGATGCTTGCCGTAGGCGACCAGCACAACGAGCGCGCGGATGGACGGCTATGAGGGGACGACTAACCGATTTCTAACCTGGGGCTAACCGGCTCCGTTTAGGGATAACTCGATTCGGGGCCTTTATCCCTTCGTCGGTGACCGCGCGATAACAAGGATTGGATAAGCAATCACGTTGGTCGTGATGACAGCCGGGTCGAGTAGCAGGGCGGCGCTGCCCCCTGCGAAGACATGCTCGCGGGAGATCATTAGCCTGTCGCGACTCACGGCTGCGGGGCCGCGTGGCGGACCGTTGGGGGACTGGGGCGGCAAGTGGCCGAGGGGGGTGAGGTCGCCCCTGAGCGTCCGCGAGGGCTCGATGCGTCACCGCAACATTGGCGCATGCCTCGGGCAAGGCACGTGGGTTTCAGCGTAGTAGGCGCCTCGGAGGCCGGCTGGCTGACACAGCGCAAGACTTGGTGCGGAAACGACATGCGTCGCAGTACCCGCTATAGTATTGCTCCCTGCGGCACTGCCTCAGGCGCAAGTCGTTTCACTGACAGATGGTGGGGACTGAAGTCGCTGCGGATGGCCTGCAGGTCCTCGGTGCGTCAC
This sequence comes from Gemmatimonadales bacterium, assembly GCA_044866195.1. Taxonomy (GTDB): domain Bacteria; phylum Gemmatimonadota; class Gemmatimonadetes; order Gemmatimonadales; family GWC2-71-9; genus DASQPE01. Next base: position 3,762 of record JBIOTT010000087.1, on the reverse strand, counting down.
CGCAACACTGGTGCGCTGTCTCGCCTCGCCGGGGACCTCGAAGATCGGTTGAGCTGACGCAGCACAACGCCCGATGCCGCGGCGACATGCCTCGCGGTCGTCGGAGAGATATTGCTGGTTCGCGCTGGTTCGGGTGCAGGTTTCTTCACTGGCAAGATCTTTGCACTTCACTGCAGAGGAATTAAACAACTCCCGAAACTCCCAGCGCCGGTCGACTGACAGCGCTGTCCTATCATAAAGAACTGCTCTAGCGTCGGTCCTTCTGCAGGATTGGTCCGGATGCCCGCGGGAACCGCGATGATCGCGACGATATCGATGGCGCCCCTTCCGGGCGCAGAAGCTTCCCGGGTTCCCGGGGGCCGATCTCGCGCTCGTTCCAGGCACCGGTTGCCGGATATAGCACCGCAAAAATTGCGAGCCGTGCCCGCTGCGCCGGTGGCGCGCGACGCTAGCCCGCGCTGGTGATCCGTCCATCGTGACCCAGTCGGCGCACTTGCGTGGCGGGACTACATGGTCGAGCCATGCTTGGGCTGAGAACTTTCGGGTGCCTGGAGATTGAGCGAACCGACCGGCCGTTCACCGGTGCCGCCGGTCGGCCACGACCACTCGCGCTGCTCGTGGTTGTCGCGTTGGCGCGAGCGCCGGGCATAAGTCGCGACAGGTTGCTCGCCTATTTCTGGCCTGAGAGTGACACTGAGCATGCCAGGAATTGTCTCAAGCAGACCCTCTTTACGCTGCGGCGGGACCTTCACGACGACCTCTTCCAAGGGGGCAGCGGGTTCCTGCGACTCAATCCAGCCGCTATCACGACTGACGTGCTGGAGTTCGAAGCGGCTTGCGCACGCCGGGCATACGGCGACGCAGTGGCCCTGTACCGGGGGCCGTTCCTCGACGGGTTCCACATCCCCGACCTCCTCGAACTCGGGCACTGGATCGACGACGAGCGCCTCCGGCTGAGCCAGCGGTACCAGGCCGCCCTTGAAGGACTGGCCACCGCGGCGTACGACGCCGGCGATTGCAGCGCCGCGGTCGAGTGGTGGCGGCAACTTACGACCCTCGACCCACTCAGCTCGAGGATCGCCGTGGGTTTCATGCGGGCGCTGACTGCGATGGGGGATCGGACCCACGCGCTGGAGTACGCCCGCGCGCACGAAAGCCTGGGTCGCCGAGAGCTCGGTGCACCAGCGGACGCAGCGGTAACGGCCTACGCCCAGTGGCTGCGCCAGCATCCGGAAGTGGGTGTGCGGAGGTGGTCTCGCATCAGGCCCGTTGCCGGCTGAAGCAGTCAATCGAGACCCCAAGACCGACCGACGCCCATTCGGCGGCTCCGATCAGCAAGGTCTTGGACTATCCCTGGAGCTCAGTTCGCTTAACCCGCACGTAACCCTGGTCTACCCCCTCCGAGTCTACTTATACCGCCCTGAATCTCAAATTGCGCAATGAACAGCGGTCCCGTGTAGGGGGTTGCCGCGGCATCCAAGCGCGAGGGTGCTTCCTGCCATGCTGGACCCAGCAATGCGGTGGCGTGAGGGGGGGGCCCGAAGATCGCTCGGGACGCCGGCTCGCGCGGTGGACGAGATCGGCGTTTTACCGCCGGTGCTGGCCTCGCTCCTCAGCGCGACCGGCCGAGAAGCCAAGGAGACGGCGTGGGCAGCGTTGGTGGAGGCGTACACCCCCCTCCTCCTCCATACGGCCTATCGTTTCGGGCACACCTACGATGGGGCCATGGACCGCTATGCGTTCCTTCTGGAGCACCTATACTGCAACGACTTCCGTCGGCTTCGAGCGTTTGCAGCGATCGGCCCGGGGAGGTTCACCACCTGGCTTGTGGTGGTCGCGCGCCGGCTGTTTCTGGACTACCACCGGCAGCGCTATGGGCGGGCTCGGCCGCCTGCCGAAGAGGAGAGAGAAGAGACCACGGCCTCATCGGTGATGCGAAGGCATCTCGCCGAAATGGTCGGCGATGAAATCCCCCTATCGGCCATTGAGGATTGTTCGACACCGGATCCTGAAGCAACGACGTACGCGGTCGAGTGCCGAGAGGCGCTGCACGCCGCCGTGAGCTCCCTCGAGCCCCGCGACAAGTTGTTGCTCACACTCCGCTTCGACCAGGGGCTCGCAGCTCATGAAATCGCCGAGATCATGGGGTTCCCGACGCAGTTCCATGTGTACCGCAGACTCAGGGGTGTCCTGGCGACGCTCGGCAGGCGGGTGCCCCGGGAGTATGTGGAAGCCATTCCTTAGACGTTCCTAGGAAAACCATTGGAGCGAGTCCGTGTACCGATGAAGTAGACCCGATCGAGTCGGGCGGGCATGAGCCAGAGCGACCGAACGACGAGCCAAGCGCATCTCAGCTCCGAGGAGATTGTTGGCTACATCGACCAGACAATGACGGAGGGTATGCGGGGGGAAGTGGAAAGCCACTTGGTGGAGTGCCAAGCCTGCCTCCGCGAGGTGCTCGAAGTCAGACGGTTGCTGCGCAAGCTGGTCTAGGCTCGGAGCGCATCATTTGGGGTGAGGCCAGACTCGCCAGCAGCTCGAGCCCCCGGATCCTCGTCACGCTAAATCCGTGTTTCCCCAACAGCGCGCTGCCGGTCAAAAACGTCGTCCCGGTCCGTGTAACGTTCTTAACCACCTGCCAGAGGCCGAGCTGCTGAGCTAGGGACGATGACCGCCGTTTTGCTCGATCGTGATGTGCGGCAGAAGACCAATCTGAAGCCTGCGGATGGACTCGGTCGCCGCCCGGCGCAGGAGAGCCTGTGGCTGGGGGCGGTCAGCGCAGCCCCGGAGGTCCACCTCAAGGGCGGGGCATGAGCGGGACGTCCTGCCCCGACTGCGGCGGCGAGCACGAGCCGAGTGCAGGTGCGTGCCGCGAATCCTCCCTGGTGGGGCGTACCCTCGGGGGCAGCCTTCGCGTAATCGAAAGGCTGGCCGAGACCAACGCGGGGACTCTATATCACGCCGACTACCTGACAACCCAGCTCGACGTCGCTCTCCTGATCCTGCGACCCGGACCGCAGGACCCCGAGTCTCCCAGCAGCTCCATCACACGCGCCTGGCTCCGAGACCAGTTCCACCAAGCGATCCTGCTCAATCACCCAAACATCTTCGCCGTCCATACGATGGCCGAGACCCCCGAGGGGCTGGTTTACGTCGTCGGTGAGTATCTCGAGGGGGACCTGCTGTCCGACATTCTCGCTGCGCGCGGCCCCCCAACACTTGAAGAGGCCGTGGACCTTTTCCTGCAAGCGGCCGCTGCCCTGCAGGCGGCGCATGCGTCCGGAATCGTCCACGGGAATCTCTCACCGCATGCCATCTTCGTGACGCGCGCGGCGGACGGGCGTCCGCTCGCTAAAGTCCTCTGTTTCGGGCGAGCCGCGACGTTGTGGCAGCACGGGCCCGAGCGACCCGCCGAGACGGCGATGGGCGCCGAGTACGCGAGCCCCGAACGACTCGCTGGACACCCACCCGACGAGCGGAGTGATGTGTTCAGCCTGGGCGCCGTGCTCCATCAGCTCCTTAGCGGTGCGCCTCCAGGCTCCGGATTGGAGGGAAGGTCTATTCCCGAGGTTGTACGCACCGTCGTCGCCGAGGCGCTTGCCCCGGCGCCCGCCGAACGCTTCCAGACCATCTCAGAGTTCGCCGCCGCGCTGGAACGTGCAGCCGCGATCCACCGCGGGGCAGAGAGAGCCACGGCATACGGGGGAGCGGGCCTGGATCAGCTGGGCGATGAAGCACCCCAACCGTTCGTCATCCTCGTCC
>JBIOTT010000086.1:0-2610 GCA_044866195.1 Gemmatimonadales bacterium | reverse complement strand
TGTTGATCACCATCGTCAGCTGGTGGCCCCCGAGCCGCAGCAACACGTAGTCGAGCGCGTCGAGCACGGTGCTGGAGGTGATCCAGTCGGAGGTGTTGACGACCACCGCCTGGTCGGCGCGCTCGAGGGCGAAGCGGGCCAATGGCTCGGTGAGGCCGGTGCCGAGGTCGAGCAGGATGACGTGGTAGAAGCGGCCGAGGAAGGCGAGCAGCCGGCCGTACATCTCGGGCGTCATTTCCTCCATCGCCTCGGGCCGCTGGGGGGCGGCCAGCAGGTGCAGGCCGGTCGGGGTGGTCGACATGTACGGGTCGAGCTCCGGTGCCGAGCGGATGTTCTCCATCTGGGCGATCACGTCGGTCAGCTGGTGCTCGGAGCGGTAGGCGTCTGGGGCCAGCTTGCCGAGGGTGCCGAAGTCTGGGTTGGTGTCGATCGCGAGCACGCGCAGCTTCGGCCGCGAGGCGAGCAGGTCGCCGATCAGGAAGCTGCAGGTGGTCTTGCCGACGCCGCCCTTGGGTGAGACGACGGCCGCCAGGTTGGTGCGGGTGACGCGCCGGCGCTCGCCCAGGCGTGCCCGAGCTCTGCCTCCTCGCGCACGCGGTCGCTGGTGAGCAGCTGCTGCCACAGCCGCCGGAGCCGGACCCAGAGGCGGTCGGGCACCTCGGGCCCGTCGACGCGCGCGCGGCGGTGCAGCTCGGCGCGCGTGAGCGAACGCCTGGGCGGGGGCGGGAGCCGTGGCCGGTGCTCGGGGTGGTCGAACAGCGCAGCGGCCTCGGGCGGCCCGTCCGGCTGGCCGTTGTGCGCAGGGGTCGAAGTCTTGGGTTGGTCGGGTTCGGGGGTCATGTCAGGCGTAGCTCCTGGCCGGGGTAGATCAGGTCGGGGTTGCCGGTGCCGATCCGGTCGGCGTTCAGCTGCCAGAGCCGTTCGACCTCGACCGCGACCTGGGCGTCGCCTGCCTGCTTGCGCCTGATCGGCAAGTGGTTGAAGCCGGGCGTGATCGAGGACGGGAAGTGGTCGGAGACCGAGCAGGGGACGATGCAGGGAGCTTCGGCTTCGCCGTTGCTCGCCAACATCTATCTGCACTACGTGTTCGACCTGTGGGCCGACCGGTGGAGGAGGCGGCACGCGCGCGGGGAAGTGATGCTGGCGCGTTTCGCCGACGATTACATCGCGGGCTTCCAGCATCGGGAGGACGCCGAGCGGTTCCTGGCTGACCTTCGCAGAAGGCTGGCGAAGTTCGGCATGGAGCTGGCGGCCGAGAAGACGCGGCTGATCGAGTTCGGGCGGTCGCCGCCCGGGATCGCAGGGCGCGGGGCCTCGGGCGGCCGGAGACGTTCGCCTTCCTGCGCTTCACGCACATATGCACGAAGGACAGGCGCGGGCGTTTCATGCTCAAGCGGATCACGATCAAGAAGCGGATGCGCGCCAAGCTGCGCGAGGTCAAAGACGAGCTCAAGCGGCGGCGCCATCACCCCATCCTCGAGCAGGGCCAGTGGCTGGGAAGCGTGGTGCGCGGCCATTTCGCGTACTACGCCGTGCCCGGCAACGGCCACGCGCTCTTTGCGTTCCGCGGCCAGGTGACGAGACACTGGCATCGGGCGCTCCGGCACCGAAGCCAGCGTACCCGCCTGGACTGGGAGCGCATGGATCGCCTTGCTAGCCGATGGCTCCCGCTGGCCCGCGTCCAGCACCCCTGGCCTGAGAAGCGGTTCGACGCTCGTACCCAAGGCAGGAGCCCAGTGCGTTAGACGCGCACGCTGGGATCTGCGCGGGGGGCCGCCCGAACGCCTGCATGGACTCTGTCCCGAATGGCCCAAGGGCGGTCCCTACCGCGACCGTCCAGGTCGTCCTGGCGGAAGCGGATCGCCCCGCCCGGTAGGCAGAGCGAAGGGAGCGAGCCGCAGCGACTCCATCTCAGGACCGTCTCGGTGCTCACGCCGAGCAGGTCGGCGACCGTGCGGGCGGTCAGGAGGGGGGCGTTCACGCGGTCTCCTCGCATGGTTCGGATCGAGCCCGAGACTGGCGTATCGCGAACCGGCCTTGACATGAAATCGTGGTGTCGCCGGTTCGATTCCGGCCCTCGCCATTCCACTGTTTCCAGGCCTTTTGGCCGCCTATTAAGCCCGAGCCCCGTTTCGCGCGCTAGGGAGTCGTCCCGTGGTCCGCGCGAAGCGATCCGGGCGCTCAAACGCCACATCTCGCGCGCCCTCTTCAGACGGCTCGCCGAGGTCCCCCTTGACTTCAGAGAAGCTCCTTGACACCGGGTACGCGCCAAGCACCAGTTCAAGGACTCGTACGCCGTCCCGCAGATCTACGAGAAGGCGGCGACTCGCTAAGGTGTCGCCGGCGAAACTCGCCACTCTCGCCAATCGTGACAGCCCTCGACTTGGTCCGCTCGCGCCACCATCTGCCGACGGGCAAGAGGCTCGCCGCGGTGGCGCTCGCCGTCGCCTGCGCAGTGGCGGCGAGCGCGGCATCGCCCGCGCTCGCGGACCGGGCTCGCATCGAGCGACTCGTGCGCCTGTCGGGGGCGAGCCCGTTTCCGGGGCCCTGCGGTGCGGAGGCGATCGCGAAGCGCGACGCCGAGGTGGAGCCGTCCATCGCCGTCGACCC
>JBIOTT010000085.1:0-13666 GCA_044866195.1 Gemmatimonadales bacterium | reverse complement strand
GCCCGGGCCGCCGGCGGGCCCCACCAGTGGCACCGGCCGGGGCCCCCCCGGCCGGACGCTGAACGGGCCTACGACGAGCACTCGGCCGGCGAGACTGTCGGGGTCGATCGCGCCTACTTCGCCCGCGGCCAGTGGGATTTCACGGACCCGGACGACTATGTGCTCCGGGGCGGATGCTTCGAGGTCGGGCGCTGCTACTATCACCGGCGGCTGCCGATGGCTGCTGGATCCAGGCCACCGCCGGCGGCCACCATCGCACAAGGCCTGCGCGAACCGCCCGGCACCGCCACCACCGCAGCACTAGCCGAATGGATCGCCGCGGTCGAGCGGACGCCACTGCTGGAGCTGGACTGGAGAGACCGCCTGTACCTGGAGCAGCGCCTGGCAGGATGGTTGAGCGCGTTGGAGCAGTCGCTCGACCTGACGTTTGCCGAACGGGTCCATGTGGCCAACGCTGCGGCGACTTACCCCTTCCTGCTCAGCCTTCCGGAGGACGTCCGGGCCAGCGGCCAGCATCAACGTGACTTGGTCGCCCGCCTCGTCCCGCCACTGGGGGCGTTTCCCTTCAACCCGCCTGAGGAAGCCTTCGGCCGGTTGTCGCGCCTGAGGTACCGGCTGCGGTCGGACCCGCGCGCGCTGGTTCGGTCGGTGCTGGCACGGTTGGGCGTAAGGTGAGCCAGGCGTTGCGGAATCCCATCACCAGTGGCATCGATGCGGCCGGGCTTCCCGCTCCAACCCAAAGTCTCGGACCGAATTGCCTTTTTTGCCCGCGTGGCACGTGGAGTGCGTGACCACCCGCCGGCGGCCCTTCGCCGGCACCACCGACGCAATTCGACCGGAACCTCAGGCGGTCGGGCGCGACGGGGGCCCGGTCCGGAGGGTCGCGCTACTTTGGGGAACTGCGTGAACAGTGAACGGTGAACAGTGAACGGGGGCTCCTTGCAGTGGGGACCCCCCGTTTACCGTTTACCCTTCACCGTTCACGCCGTTCATGTGGTTGGCGGGTTGAACGCCGCGCGTTGCTGTTCCAGCCAGGACCGGTGATAATTGGGGTCCTCGAACGTCACGGCCTGCTTCGCGACCTTGAGCGGCCGGAACGAATCCATCATCACCGCCAGCTCGTTGGTAAACTTCTGCCCGATGCTGGCCTCCGCCCGGCCTGGGTGGGGACCATGCGGCAAGCCGTCCGGGTGGTGGGTGATGCTGCCGTACTCGATCCCTTTCCGGCTCATGAACTCACTCGAGGCATAGAACAGCACCTCATCCGAATCCACGTTGCTGTGGTTGTACGGCGCCGGTACGGCCTGAGGGTCGAAGTCGTACGGCCGCGGGCAGAAACTGCAGATCACGAACCCATCGCCCTGGAACGTCTGATGGACCGGCGGGGGCTGGTGAATCCGCCCCACGATCGGCTCGAAGTCGTTGATGTTGAAGATCCAGGGGTAGAAGTAGCCGTCCCAACCCACCACGTCGAACGGGTGGTGGTCGAGCATGAGCTCGTTGATCTGGTTGTATTGCTTGACCAGAATGGGAAAGTCGCCGGTCTCGTCATGAGTCCGCAGCTCACCGGGGCGGCGGATGTCCCGCTCGGAGTAAGGGGCGCCCTCGATCAACTGTCCCACATCGTTGCGGTAACGTTTGGGCCAGCGGACGTGCCCCCGGCTCTCGAACACCAGCAGCTTGGTCGGCCCGGCCGCCAGGTCCAGCCGCCAGCGATGGGTGATGTTCCGGTGAATGACCACGTAGTCGCCCGACTGGAACGGCAGGTCCCCGAACACCGACTCGAGGACGCCCTTGCCCTCCACGACGTACGTCACCTCGTCAGCCATGGAGTTGCGATAGAAGTGGGCGTCCTGCTCGTCCGGTTCCAGGTAGAGCATCGCAATCTCCTGGTTGAACAGGATCGGGATCCGGTCGAGCGTCGGGCTGCCACCCTTCTTTGCGCGCGCCGTGAGAAAATGACGGTGGCGGAGCGACGTGTCCTCGTCGGCCTCCCACACGATTTCCCTGACCCGCCGCGCCGACTTCACCGTCGTCGGCGGATGCACGTGGTAGAGGAGCGACGAGGTCCCGATGAATCCCTCGTGACCCATCAGCTCCTCCGCATAGATCCCGACGTTGGGCTTGCGGAAGGCGGTGTGGCGCTTTCTCGGGATCTGGCCAAGTGTGTGGTAGATGGGCATAACGTCCTCGAGAAACTGCGTGAACGGTGAACGTTTATGTCTTCCGCACCGTGCGCTCCCCCTACAGATTGCCTCTCGCCGCCTGCTCCCGCTCGATCGCCTCGAAGAGCGCCTTGAAGTTCCCCGCCCCGAAGCTCTTGGCTCCCTTGCGCTGGATGATCTCGAAGAAGAGCGTGGGCCGGTCCTCGACCGGCTTGGTGAAGATCTGCAGGAGATAACCCTCGTCATCGCGGTCCACCAGGATCCCAAGCTCCCGCAGCGGCGCGATGTCCTCGTCGATCCGGCCCACCCGGTCCAACACCGTGTCGTAGTAGGTGAGAGGTACGCGGAGGAACTCGACGCCGCGATCCCTGAGCGCGGTGACGGTGCGAACGATATCATCCGTGGTGATCGCGATGTGCTGCACGCCCGGCCCCCGATAGAACTCGAGATACTCGTCGATCTGGGACTTCTTGCGCCCTTGAGCCGGTTCGTTGAGGGGGAACTTGATGCGGCCGTTGCCGTTGGAGACGACCTTCGACATGAGCGCGGAGTATTCGGTGGAGATCGTCTTGTCATCGAACGAAATCAGATTGTAGAACCCGAGCACCCGCTCATAGTACTTGACCCAGCGGTTCATCGCGCCGAGCTCGACGTTGCCGACGCAGTGGTCGACGTAGCGAAGCCCGACCGGAGCCGGATTGTAGCGCGATTCCACCGGCTTGAAGCCGGGCAGGAACGTGCCTCGATAGTTCCGCCGCTCGACCAGCGAGTGAATCGTGTCCCCGTAAGTACGGATCCCCGCGAGGATGACCTCGCCATCCTCATCCCGGAGCACAGTCGGCTCGAAGGCCGGCTGAGCTCCGCGCTCGACCGCCTTCCGGAACGCCTCCCGGGCGTCGTCGACCCAGAGTGCAATATCCTTCACCCCGTCGCCGTGCGCGTGGACGTGCTTCGCGATCGGATGGTCCGGCCGTAGGGCTGTGGTGAGCACCAGCCGGATCTTGTCCTGCTCCAACGCATAACTCGCCCGGTCCCGGGTTCCGGTCTCCGGCCCGCGGTAGGCTGTGAGACGGTAGCCGAACACCGTGCAATAGTAGAGACATGCCTGTTTGGCATTCCCCACGTAAAACTCGATGAAATCGGTTCCGTTGATCGGGAAGGTGTCGGTCGCGGCAGTTGCGGCGCCGAGCGTCTCGGTTTGCATGGCGCGTTCCTGGGCTGGAGGATCGTCTTCCAAACCTAGCAGGAGGAAACGGGGAAAGGGAGAAAGGGAGAAGGGGAGAAAGGGGGCGACGAACTCTGGCGCGGCCGTGCAAGCATCGCCCCCACACGCATCTCCCCGCCGTCCCGATCTCTCGGAGTCTTCGATGCGTGCCTCGGCCCAGGCCCTCCTCGCACTAGCTGCGGCGTCCTTCCTTTCTCCCGTTCCCCCGTTCTCCCCTTCTCCCGCCTGGGCCCAGGGCTGGGTCGAAATCGAGCGCCCCTCCAGGCCGACCGGATCGATCGGGGGCCCCATCGTCCGAACGGCCTCGGATGTCCGGGTCACCGTCGACGGCCATGTGGCCCGGATCGCAGTGGAAGAGCGGTTTCGCAACGACGGCGGCGGGATCGCGGAGGGAAGCTACCTGTATCCGCTTCCCGGCGAAGCGGTATTTCAGAACTTCTCGCTCTGGATGGGCGAGCAGGAGCTCAAAGGCGAGATGCTCAACGCAGACCAGGCGCGCGGGGTATACGAAGAGATCGTGCGGCGGCGCAAGGATCCGGCGCTTCTCACCCTGGCGGGGCACCGGCTGTTGCGGGCTCAGATCTTTCCCATCCAACCGGGCGAGACCCGGAAGGTAGCGCTGCGGTACACGCAGCTCCTGATCCGGGCCGGGGACGCGCTCCGTTTCCGGTATGCCATCGGCGAGCGCGGCGGCACTGCCGCGCTCGGCTTTCACTTGACGGTCGAGCACGCCGAGCAAATGGGTGAGCCGTATTCCCCGACTCACCGCCTCGAGAGTCGGCGTGCCGGCGACCGCCTCGAGATCGCGATCGCTCCCGATGCCTCCGGCGACGTCGAGCTGTTTCTGCCGCTCCCGAGAGGCGGTGTCGGCACCAGCCTGCTGGCGCATGCGCCGGTTGGTGAGGACGGCTACTTCATGCTGCTGGTCGCTCCCGGCGCGGTAAGCGCCGCCCCCGCCGTCCCGCGTGACCTGACGCTGGTGGTCGACATATCCGGCTCCATGTCCGGCGGGAAGCTCGAGCAGGCGAAGGCTGGTCTTCGCCAGGCCCTGGGCTCGCTCGGCGCAGCCGACCGATTTCGTCTCATCGCCTTTTCGTCTGCGGTGCGCGAGTTCCGTCCGGGCCTGACCCCGGCGACCCCGGACGCGCTCGACGCCGCGCGCCGCTTTGTGGACGAGCTCGCGGCGGATGGAGGGACCAACATCGCCGGGGCCCTGGACGCTGCGCTCGACGGCGCGGTCGAGCCGAACCGGCTGCCCATCGTACTCTTCATGACCGACGGGCTTCCATCGGTCGGGGAGCAGGCCCCCGAGCGCATCGCGGAACGGGCTGCCGGTCGCCTCGCCGGCAGGCGAATATTTACAGTGGGTGTCGGCCACGACGTCAACACCTACCTGCTGGACCGGCTGGCCGCGCAGGGTCACGGCGCGGTCGAGTACGTTGCGCCCGGGACGAGCGTGGAAACCGCGATCGGCGCGATCACGACGAAGATCCGCCACCCTGCCCTGATGAACCTTCGTATCGAGAGCTCGCCGGTCACCCTGATCGATCTCACGCCGGGGCAGCTCCCGGATCTCTTCCTCGGTGAGGAACTGGTCGCCCTGGGACGCTATCGGGGTCACGGCGCGGGTGACCTGATCATCACCGGCGAGCGCAATGGCCGGCGCGAGCGATTCGTGGTCCAGGCCGACTTCCCAACCAGCCGGAGCGACCACGACTATATCCCACGCCTGTGGGCCTCGCGGCGAGTTGGGGACCTGACGCGTCAGATCCGCCTCGAGGGTGCCACCCCTGACCTGGTAGCCCAGGTTCGCGACCTCGGACTCCGGTACGGCATACTGACAGAGTACACGTCTTACCTGGTCCAGGAACCGGAGGCCCTCGCCGGTGGCCGGCGCGGCCGGGCGCTCCGGGAAGACAAGGTGGCGGCTACGGGGGCCCTGGGAGCGAACCGGCAGACGGGCCAAGCCGCATTCGAGGCTGCTCGGGCCGCTGCTAAGCTGGCCCAGGCCAAGAGTCTAGACGCCGCTGCAGAGGCGAGCTCCCGGCCCGTCCCGGCCCGCCCGGACGCTGGCCCAGCTCCTGCAACCCGCGCGGCCGCTGGCCGGGTCTTTATTCAGCACGGCGGCGTATGGACTGACGTGGACCACCGCGGTACCGTCAAAGTGACGGTCGTGGCATCCTTCTCGGACGCTTACTTCGCGCTGGTCCGCGCGCTTCCGGAGTTGACTGCGTGTCTCCGGGTGGGCGACGAGGTCCTCATCGCCGGTCGGCGGATAAGCATCCGCATCGGACCCTCCGGGATCCAGGCGTGGCAAGGTGGCCAGTTAGAACAACTGGTTCGCGATTTCCGGGGGGTTTGACCGTGAGCCCAGGCGCAGCGTGACCAGGGACGTCGGGCGACTGTTCGTGGAGTACCACGATTCGCTGGTGCGCATGCTCTGGCGCCGGACCGGCGATCGTGACCGGGCGGAGGAGATCGCGCAGGAGACCTTCGCCCGAGCGGTGGCCGCGCCGCCCCGGAACCCGCGGCCGTGGTTGTTCGCGGTGGCGCTGAACCTGATCCGGGAGGATGCCCGGAAGGCGCTGCGCCAGGGCCGGCGGCTCCAGCTGCTCAAGAACGAGCTGGATCCGTCCGCTCCGTCACCAGACGAAGCGCTGGAGCTGGGTGAGCGGACTGCCCGGGTGCGCGCCGCACTGGGGCAGTTGAACGAGCGCGATCGGGAGGCGCTCCTGCTCAAGGCGGAGGGCTTCAACTACGACGAGATCGCCGAAACCCTGGGCCTCGCAAAGGGCGCGATCGGTACTACATTGGCCCGCGCGCGACGCCGCCTGGTAGAGGCATATCACGATAGGGAAGGTCAAGCGAAGCATGCCGCACGTTGATGAAGGTACGTTGCACGCATTGCTGGACGGTGAGCTGGGCGCTGCCGAGGTGCTCGAGGTGCAAACCCACTTCGCGACCTGTGCTGCCTGCGCCGCACGGCTGGATCAGGCGCGCCAGCTGCTCGCCGAAACCGAGCGGCTGGTGACTGCGCTCGAGCCGCCCGCCGGTGGCGCGGCCAGCGCCCCTCGGCTGCTGGTCGGACGGCCAATGATTCCGCTGGACCCGGTGGTGCTGATCCCGGACAATCCGACGCCCACCGAGGTGCGCCGAAACCGGTTCAAGATCATGGGGTGGGCGGCCGGGTTTCTGATGGTCGTCGGAGCCGGCTTTCTGGGGCTCGAGATGCGGAGCGCGTTTTCCGACCGGCCCCGGGCGGGGTCGCTGCGGATTCGACCCGAGGACTTCACCTTCGCTCACACCAAGTCGGACTCAGTGGCTCCGGCGGCGGGCCGGGGCACGGCAGCCGGGGGCCCGCCGGCGAGCAGCCCGCCCGCTGAGAGCTCGACCCCGCCCAAGCCCGACAACACTCCGCCGGCAGCCGGCAAGGTGACCCCGGCGGCGCCGGCAAAGCCGGCTCCGCCGCCTGCCGCCGCTCCTACGCCGCCGGCGCAGGCGGGGAGATCGGGCGCCAGGACCAACGAGCCGCCCGCGCCACAGCCCCCACCGGCCCAGAAGCCGGCCGCGCCGCCGGAGCAAAAGGCGGCACCCACGCCCGCGCCTCCCGCGCGCCGGGAGGTGGCGGCGGACAGTCCCGCGGCCAGCCCGCAGCCTGCCGCCGACGAAGGGGGCGCCGACAGCGGGAGCGCCGACAGCGAAAAGGCTGGGCGCCCGGCCGCAGCCGCCCCCCCGCCGGTTGAGAGCCGAAGCGAGCTGGCCCAGCGCGCCGCCAGGGCGACCGAGGCGCTCGACCGGGAGCGGATGCGCGAGCGGGCGGCCGCCGCGACCGCCGAGCTGGACCGGGAACGGGAGCGCGAGCGGGCGGCCGCAGAAGAAGCGCAGCGCCGGGAAGCCGCCCAAGCCGAAGCTGCCAAGGCAGCGGCAGCCCAGCCGGCGGTGCCCACGGTCGACCAGCAGGCTCGGCTCTCGAGCCGCATCGGCCTCGACGAGGCCGCCCGGCAGCTTGGCGGCCCCTTGCATGCCATCGACGGCATGACCCGCCAGCTCGTTGGTCTGGTGTCGCCTCAACTCGTTCCCGGAGCCGATCCCACCCGTCCGGTGGTCCGCGCGGTCTATGTCGATCGGTCGGGGCGCACGCTCTACCTCGACCAGCAGCGGGTGCGGCCGGGGCAGCTCGACCTTCCTTTTACGCCGCAGACAGGGCCGAACGGGCAGCAGTCGTGGATGGCGGGTTCGGTGATGCTGGTGCTTCAGGGCGATCTCACGCCCGATTCGCTGCGAGCGCTGGCGCGGCGAGTCCGCTAGGCCTCAGGTCTCCAGGACCCGCACCGGCTCGGCCACGGACACGTCGACCCAGAAGTTTTCGATTCGATCCACCAGGCCTCGGGTGGCGGCCGCCCGAGCGCGTCATCGGTCGCGAAGCCTGCCGTCCGTTAGCCGAGACGGCCCGGGGGGATCAGGCTCGGTAGCGGGCGGGATCGAGACCGTACTTGCGGATCTTGTAGCCGATGATGCGTTCAGTCGAGTCCAGCAGGCGCGCCGCCTTGGCGCGGTTGCCGTGGCTGGTCTTGAGCGCGTCGCAAATGAGGTCCTTTTCGAACGCCGCCACCGCGGTCGAGAGCGCCTGGCGGACGACGGTGCCGGAAGCCTCCGCGGTCTGGAGCGTCGGCGGCAGGTGATGCGCGTGGAGCACGTGATCGTCGCACACGACCACCGCGCGCTCGATTGCGTTCTCCAGCTCGCGTACGTTGCCAGGCCAGTGATAGCTCACCAGCATGTCGATGCAGGGGGTCGAGATCCGGCGAACGCTCTTGCCGTGTTCGCGGGCGTATTGCTCCACGAAGTGGTCGGCCAGCAGCAGGATGTCCGGCTTCCGCTCGCGGAGGGGGGGCACGCAGATGGCGAAGACGTTGAGCCGGTAGTATAGATCGTCGCGGAATGCCCCCTCGGCGATGGCGTGCTCCAGCTCCTTGTTGGTCGCGGCGATGACTCGCACGTTGGCCCGTATGGTCTCAGTGCCACCGACCCGCTCGAACTCTCGTTGCTGGAGCACCCGAAGCAGCTTGACCTGGGTGGCCAGCTCGAGCTCGCCGATCTCGTCTAGAAAGATGGTGCCTTCCTCCGCCAGCTCGAAGCGGCCCTTCTTGCGCGCATGCGCCCCGGTAAATGCGCCCCGCTCGTACCCGAACAGCTCGGACTCGATCAGGGTGGCCGGGAGCGCGGCGCAGCTCACCTTGACGAACGGCTTCTTGGCGCGGGGCGAGTGATAGTGAATGGCATGGGCAATGAGCTCCTTGCCCGTGCCGGACTCTCCCCGAATCAGCACCGTGGTGTTGGTGCCGGCCACCTGCGCCACCTGCTCGAACACCCGGCGCATGGGCCCGCTGTTGCCGACGATGTTGGCAAAGTCGTACCGCTCCCGCAGCTCTTCGCGCAGATGTGCATTCTCCCCCGTGAGCCGCTCGCGCTCGACCTCGACCAGGCGCTGGATCTTGACCGCCTGCGCGATCTGTGAGGCCACGACCCCGAAGAACTTGGCTGCCTGCTCGTAGTCCCGCCCTGGCTCGAAGCGGAGGTCCACCGCCAGGGCGCCCGCAGGCTCGCGGTTGATCACCAGCGGCACGCAGAGGAAGGAGACCTCCTGGCGCGAACGGTCCGCCGTGCGGTGCAGGAAGAGGGGCTCCCGGCTGACCTGGGGCACGATGATCGGGCGCCCGCTTGCCACCACCCGGCCGGTGATGCCCTCACCGATGCGATAGCGGGCCCGCTGACCGGCGGCGGCGATCCCGCTCGAGGCTTCGATGTAGAGATGGCCGGCTTCCGAATCGAGCAGCGTGACGGCCGCCCGGAGCACGCCGTGGGACTGCTCCAGGATCTCGAGCACCCGCTGCAGCGCTGCCCGGAGGTTGAGGGTCCCCGACAGCGCATGGCTCACATCGAGCAGGGCAGCGAGCCGTCGGATTTCGTCGGTCGGGTCGCCCGTCGCCGGGGCGACGGCCGGGAGGGGGCCGGCCGTGGCCTCTCCCCTGAACTCGGGGGACGGGCTTTCGACATCCCGCAGCGGAGAGGTCATGACAGCGGGCCGGTCGGCATCCGAGGATCAGGTTGGGCAAGCATGGACAACAGTAGGCGGCGAAATATGAGATGTCAATGTCAACGTGCACTTTGTGCACATCGAGCCGCTGACTGTCGCGAGATTGGGAGGTTTTTTGATGTAACGACAGTGAAACTTTGCAGATTATGCACACCTTAGAAATCAGCCCATGCGGCGCTTTTCCCCAGCGAGGCGGCTTGCGCGGCCTGCGACCGTCACGCCGCCAGGCGGCCCGCCACCACAGCCCCCTCGGCATGGCAGCCGCGTCGCGAGCACCCCCTGAAGGCGTTGGCGGCTGGGACGATCAGTTGGCGCGAGCCCGGGAGCGCGCCAGGCTCCACTGGAGAAGCGGCGGAGTGACCAACGTCGTCAGCATCACCATGATGACTACCGCCGAATAGATCGCGCGGTCGATCACCGGCTCGCCCCGGATCGAGAGACCCAAACCGATGTTGGCGAAGATGAGGCCGACCTCGCCCCGCGGGATCATCCCGATCCCGATGGACAGCCGGTCGAGTGACGCCCCGAGGCCGCCCAAGGCACAGACCTGTTTCCCCAGAATCGCTGCCAGGCTGAGGAGTGCCGCCAGGCCGAGCACTTCGCCCCTGGCGAGGGACGAGAGATCGACCCGCATGCCGATAAGGACGAAGAAGACCGGCACGAGAAACGAGGCGATCGGCCGGATGAGGTGCTCGAGCTCGTGCTCCCCCTTGTCGGTGAAATCGCGGTAATGCACCTGCTCCAGGATGAGTCCTGCGGCATATGCGCCGACGATGGGCGCGAGCCCGATGACCGACGCAAGCCAGGCCATGAGGAAGCAGAAAACGAGGGCCGTTGCGAGCAGGACCCCTTGCCCGCGGAGCCGGGCCGTGGCGCGGAAGATCCGAGGCGAGAGCAGCAGCCCCAGCCACAGCGCCCCAAACAGAAAGGCGACAGCCTTGGCCAACACGCCGGCGAGGGAGCCGATCGAGAGCGCCGTGCCGGCGTCCGCCGCCGCGATGAGGCTGGCAACCATGGCGAGGATCACGAGGCCAAGCACGTCGTCGATCACTGCCGCGCCGAGGATGATCCGGGCTTCGGGCGATTGGGCCCGCCCCAGGTCGCGAAGGACGCGGGCGGTGATGCCGACACTCGTCGCGGTGAGCACGGCGCCGAGAAACACGTGGGCATAGATGCTGTGCTGCGGAAGCATTACCGCACCCACGCCATACCCCAGGACCCACGGCGCCGCGACGCCGAGCACCGCCACCACCAGCGACCGGGGTCCCACTCGCAACATGTCGCGGACGGTGGATTCCAGGCCGACTTCGAACAGCAGCAGAATGACCCCCAGCCGGGCGAGCACGTCGAGCGTGGCGTTCGCCTTGATCGGCTCGATCCAGCTCACGCCGGCCAGGTGCAGGTTGCCGAGCACGATGCCGGCGAGCAGCTCGCCCAGGACCGCCGGCTGTCCCACTCGCTCGGCCAGGTCCCCAGCGAGCTTGGCGCTCGCCAGAATGATTGCGAGCGCCAGCGCGACGAACGCGACCGGGTCTGCGTGATCTGTCACCGGGTCTCGACTCCGGGCGGGACGGTAACCTGAAACTTCTGCTTTTCCTTCAGGTCGCCAAACGTCAGAGTGGCGGTATACTCGCCGGACGGAACGAGCCGGTCCTTGTCCTGGCCGCCGTAGTCGTTCAGCAGGTCCTTGGTGAGCCGGAGATTCCAGGCCACTGCGCTTATCCCCGCGAGCCCGGGCTGGGTGAAGTTGGCGACCGGTTTCCCGCCCGCCCCGGTGATCGCGACCTTGACCGAGTCACCGGTGTAGCGCCGGAGGTACCAGCTGATCAACGCACCTTCCGGTGGATTCTCACCCCGGAACACGGCGCCGCCGGCGCTCTCCTTCCAGCCGGGAAGCAGGGGGCGGCCGATAGCCGGCCGGATGCTGAAGAGGTGGGCGTCCTTGCGCTGCACCTCCGGAGTCAGCTCCTCCAGGGGGCGGAGGTCGTCCAGAATGTAGATGCTGCGCCCATGGGTCGCGGCCAGGAGCTCGAGGTCGCGGGGATGGATCACGATGTCGTCGACCGCCACGGTCGGCAGTCTGCCCATCTTGTACCAGTGCCCCCCGCGATCCAGACTGGCCCAGAGTCCGAACTCGGTGCCGGCGAACAACAGGTTGGGATTCTTCGGATCTTCCCGGAGGACTTTGGCCGGCCCGCCGTCCGGCAGGTTGCCGGCGATGCTCTGCCAGCTCTTGCCGCCGTCCCCGGTTCGATAGACATGGGGGTGGTAGTTGCCGGTGCGGTGTCCGTCGATAGCGACGTACGCTACCAGCGGATCGTGACCGCTCGGTTCCACCCGCGAGACCCAGAGGCCCTTGACCGCTGCCGGCAGGTTCCCGGTGAGGTCGGTCCAAGCCCCTCCGTCGTTCTCGGTCTTCCACAGCTTGCCGTCGTCGGTGCCGGCCCACAGCTGCCCCTGCTTCACCGGCGACTCGGCCAGGGTGTAGATCACCCCGAAGCTTTCGGCGCCGCTGCCGAGCGCGGTCATCTTGCTCAGGTCGCCGGTCGAGAGATCGCCGCTGATGGGTTGCCAGGCCTCGCCCCTGTGAGTGAGGCGGAACACGCGGTCTGCGCCATAGTAGAGCACCGTCTTGTCGTGCCGGCTTTGAATGAGCGGTGAGTTCCAGTGATACCGGTAGGTGGGGCTGCCTTCGGTCGGCTCGGGCTTGAGACTTTTCCCCTGCCCGGTGCGCAGATCGAACCGGAAGATGAAGCCTTCCTGCGACTCGGCGTAGACCAGGTTCGAATCGGTCGCATCGAAGACGCAGTAGGATCCGTCGCCCCCGCCGATCTGGATCCAATCCTCGTTGAGAATTCCGTCCTTCGACCAGGTGGCACTGGGGCCGACCCAGTTGGTGTTGTCCTGCAAGCCGCCACAGATGCGGTAGGGAACGCTCTGATCGACGTTGATTCGATAGAACTCCCCACCGGCGAACCGGTTCTGAAACTCCCAGCCGTCTCCCCCGGTCACGCTCTGATAGAGACCACCGTCGGTTCCGAGGAGCAGGCGCTTGGGAGACCGCGGGTCGATGACGAGGTCGTGGTTGTCGGAGTGAACCGCCTTGAAGCGATCTTCCCGCCAGGTCTTGCCGCCGTCTTCGGAGACGTGGAGCAGGAATCCGAGGACGTAGACCACTTTGTCGTTGGTGGGATCGACCCGGATCTGGCTGAAGTAAAACGGCCGCGGGTTGAGGCGGCTCACGCGGGTCCAGCGCTCGCCGCCGTCGCCGGAGCGGAAGACGCCGCCCGCCTTGCTCTCGACGTCCATCAGGCCGGAGGTTCCCTCGGCGTCGCTTTGCACCACGGCATACACCACCTTGGGATCCTTGGCCCAGATCGCGAGGCCGATGCGCTGGGTGCGAGGCGGGAGTCCCACTGTCAGCTTCTTCCAGGTGGAGCCGCCATCGATACTCTTCCAGATCCCACCCAGGTCCTTCCCGTCGGTCGCATCGGCGCCGGACACGAACTTCCAGGGATAGCGCCGGCGGGCGTAGAGGGCCGCGTAGAGCACGTTCGGGTTCGAGGGATCGAGCGCGATGTCGCCGCAGCCCACCCGGTCGCCGTAAGGACTGGACGCGCCGAGCACGAGCTTCCAGCTGGCGCCCGCGTCGGTCGTCTTGTAGCAGCCCCGCTCGCCGCCCGGGATCCACAGATCGCCGGTTGCGGCCACCCACGCAGTCTTGGGATCGGTGGGGTGGACCACAATGCGAGCGATCGTCTTGCTTGCCTTGAGCCCCACGTTGGTCCAAGTCTTTCCGCCGTCGATGGAGCGATACACGCCGTCGCCCCAGCTCGAGCTGTTCCGGTCATTGGCCTCGCCGGTGCCCGCCCAGATCACGCTGGTGTCCGACGGGGCGATGGCGAGGGCGCCGATGGACGCGACCGATTCCTTCTCGAAGATCGCCTTGAATGCCTGGCCGTTGTCATTCGTCTTCAGGATCCCGCCGGTCCCCAGGCCGACGTAGTAAGTCCAGGGATCGGCTGGATTCAGCGCGATCGCCGCGACCCGGCCTCCCATCATGGCGGGGCCGATGTTGCGGGCCTTGTAGGCGGTGGGGACCACCAGCGAGTCGAGCACCGCAGCCTCGGGCGCGGCGGCGGGTTTGGCGGCTTCCTTCTTTCTGGTCTTGGGTTGCTG
>JBIOTT010000084.1:0-4898 GCA_044866195.1 Gemmatimonadales bacterium | reverse complement strand
TGGAGATCGCAATGAATACCGCAACGACAGCACTACCAGCCGCCACCGTCCGTCCATGGACGGAGGAACGGTCGAACCGCACCGACCGGGCGAGAATCCGGGCGCGGATCGGGGGCCTTCACTGTTCGCTGTGCATCGGCACCATTGAGAAAGCGCTGGGCCGCCAGCCGGGCGTCGACAAGGTGGCGGTGAGTCTGACGCACGAGCAGGCCCTCGTAGAATACGACCCGAAGGTCTCGCGTCCTGAGGAACTGCTCCAGACCCTGCGGGACATCGGCTACACCATCTCCGACCCGCGCAAGCTGCGCCCGTTCGAGGAGGAGGAACAGGACCTGGTCCGCGAGGGGCGGCGCTTCCTCGCCGCCACGGCGTTTAGTCTGGTGGCCGTCGCGCTCATCGCGCATCCGACCGGCATTGCCGCCATCGCCCTCCACGGCGTGGTGTTCGCCAGCCTCCTGGGGCTCGTCTTCCTCGTCCTGCGGGCTCGGGGTCTCTGGGCAGCCGTCGCAGGCACGGCGGGGCTGACCGCCGCAGCGGTCGCGCTCTTCATTCTCAAGCAGCAGGGCTGGTTCACCGTGGCCACGCCGTGGATCGTCGGGGCACTGGCTCTCGGCCTGGTGTTCGGCATCGCGCGGCACATCCTCCACATGGCCGTCCAGGCCCTGCGGCGCGGCATCCTCAATCAGCATGTCCTGCTGGAGATCGGCGCCTTCGCGGGCATCACCGGCGGCATCATTGGGCTGGTGCTGCATCGTCCGGGTTATCCGACGGCGCCCTTCTTCGCCGTGTCGGTGCTGGTCGCCACCTACCACGTCTTCTCGGAGTGGCTCTCCCTGATCGTGAAGACACGCAGCTCCCAGGCCGTCAAGAAGCTGCTCGATCTGCAGCCCGAGACCGCCCGGGTCCTGCGGGGCAGCACAGAGCTCGACGTGCCCATTGAGGAGGTCAAGGT
The DNA here is from genome assembly GCA_044866195.1 of Gemmatimonadales bacterium. GTDB lineage: Bacteria > Gemmatimonadota > Gemmatimonadetes > Gemmatimonadales > GWC2-71-9 > DASQPE01. Next base: position 3,946 of record JBIOTT010000084.1, on the reverse strand, counting down.
CGGGGATCTGGTGCGGATTCGACCGGGCGAGCACGTGCCGGTCGACGGCACGGTCGTGAGCGGCCATTCCGGCGTCGACCAGTCGCTGGTCACGGGCGAGCCGGTTCCTGTCGAGAAGGCGGAGGGTGATTCCGTCATAGGCGGCTCGATCAACGGCACCGGCACGCTGCTGGTGAAGGTGACGGCGGTCGGGGAGGAAAGCTTCCTCCAGCAGGTCATCCGCCAGGTCGAGGACGCACGCGCACTCAAGCCCGGCATCCTCCACCTGGTCGACCGGGTGTTGCGCGTATATACGCCTAGCGTCCTCGTCGTCGCCGCGCTCGCTTCCATCGGCTGGCTGGTCGGCTCCTGGCTTGGCACCGGGCACCCCGATGTCGAGCGGGCGGTCTTCGCGGGACTCAGCGTCCTTGTGATGGGCTACCCCTGCGCGGTCGGCATCTCCGCGCCGCTCTCTATCGTCCGGGGCGCAGGGGAAGCCGCCGAGCAGGGCATTTTGATGCGCACGGGCGAGGCGTTCCAGGGGTTCCGCCTGGTGACCCAGATCGTGCTCGACAAGACCGGCACGCTCACCGAGGGCCGCCCGGTCGTGCGGGAGATCCAAGCCCTCAACGGCACCGAAGAGGAGCTGCTCGCGATCGCCGCAGCCGCCGAGGCGTCCTCGGAGCATCCCCTCGCGCAAGCGGTGGTCAAGGCCGCGTTCGAGCGCGGCGCGGTTCCCCCGGAGGTGGAGTCGTTCGATGCGTTTCTCGGGAAGGGCGTCGTCGCGCGCATCGCGGGGGACGTGGTCCTGGTCGGCAGCCCGCGCTTCCTCGCGGAACGGGCCGTCGACCTGACGCGCCTCGGCGCGCGCATCGCCGCGCTGGAGGAGGCCGGACGGACCGTGCTCGCGGTCGGTCGGAACGGACGGGTCCTCGGCGTTCTGGGCCTCGGTGACACACTCCGACCGGACGCGCTGCAGGCCGTCGCCGCCCTCCGCAAGGTGGGCCTCGAGACGATCCTCGTGACGGGCGACACCGAGCGCACGGCGCGGCGCGTGGCGCGCGAGCTCGGCATCGATGAGGTGCACGGGAGCATCCTGCCCCCGGAGAAGGCCGAACTGGTGCGGCGGCTTCAGGCGGATCGGAGCCGGGTCGCCATGGTGGGCGACGGCATCAACGACGCCCCCGCCCTCATGCAGGCGGACGTCGGCATCGCCATGGGCGGCGGCACCGACATCGCCATCGAGTCGGCGGACATCATCATCCTGTCGAATCGGCTGGACGCGCTCCCCGTCGCCCGCGAGATCAGCCGGTACAGCTACGGCAGGATGCTCCAGAACGTGACACTCGCGTTCCTCTTCAACGGCATCGGCATTCCGGTCGCCGCGACAGGCCTCATCTACCCGGTGTGGGCGATGGTAGCGATGGCCGTCAGCGTCACCGCGATCTTTGTCAACTCGCTGTGGGGGCGGCCGCGGCTGTTCATCGACGCCATCCTCAGCGTCGGACGCCCGGTCGGGGCCGCAGCGCCGCAGGCGGCCTAGGCGTGCCTCGGGCGCCCGCCGCCGCGGGGCGCGCGGTGACCGTGAAGACTGGCCCGTACTTTGGTGTCCTCGAAGGAACCGATGTGCTCCTCATGGAGATCACGCGCATACCGGGGGCGGCCGCCGAAGCTCTATCCCAGGCGAACGCTCATGGCTGACGCGGGCGGCCTCCGGGAGGGCGCCCGGCGAGCCGTCACCATTTTCGCGGCGTTCGCCTGGATCGGTCTTACCGTCGCCTGCGGGTCCCGCGAGGTGGCGATCCCGAAGAGTCAGCATGCCAGGCTGGAGCAGCAGGTGGGCCGAGCCACCATCACCATCGAGTACAGTCGACCCGTCGCCCGCGGCCGCAGGCTCTTCGGGGGCATCGTCCCCTTCGGCCAGGCGTGGAATCCTGGCGCGGACGCGGCGACCACCATTCGTTTCAGTCGCGATGTCGAAGTCGACGGCCAGGTGCTCCCGCAGGGCATCTACAGCATCTGGGCCATACCGGGGCGCGACTCCTGGACGCTCATCCTCAGTCGCGCCGCCCATGTGTTCCACGAGCCCTATCCCCAGGGCCAGGACGCTCTCCGGCTCCCCGTGATCCCCGCGGCCGGGCCGCATGTCGAGACCCTCGCCTTTTACTTCCCACTGGTAGACGCGGACAGCGCCCACCTCTTTCTCCACTGGGGCGAGACGGTTGTGCCGATCCATCTGCGTGCCCGCTGAAGGTGCTATCCGTCTGCCCGCTCGCCGCGCCACTCCGGTTCGAGCTTCAGGCTATCGATGAGGCCTAGGTAGCCCCCTCCATGCTGACCAGGAAGGGCTGCTCCGGGATACAGCCTAGGCGCCACGCCCCGGCGGCCTAGCCGAGCGCCCGCGCGTCGCGTATATCAACCTCGACCGTCCATTCTCACAGAGGTGCACGATGGTCGCCAACGACTCCACCCTGTCATTTCCCGAGCGCCGGGTTGCCGAACGCCGTGGGATACTCTCACGGCGCAGCGGCCTGGGCCGCCGCGACCAAACCATGTTCGTGCCGCTCGAGCGCCGCGGCGGAGGCGAGCGGCGCAGCGTGCCTGATCGGCGTAGCCGGACCAAGCGGCGGCGCGCCGCGGCCACGACCCGCCAGGTGCCGGCCGGAGGGCAAATGACGGGCGCGCCGCGTACCAGGAAGTTCGAAGTAGACCGGGCCGAGTACCCCTTTGCCGGCCGGTGGTTCGAGCGTGGTGGAAGCGCGCTCCACTATGTGGACGAGGGGTCGGGCCCAGCGGTGCTGATGCTGCACGGCAACCCCACGTGGTCGTTCCTGTATCGCAACGTCATCAAGCAGCTGGGCGGCGGGTGTCGTTCCATCGCCCCGGACTATCCCGGCTTCGGCCTCTCCGACCATCCGCCGGGCTACGGCTACACCCCTCAGGAGCACGCCGAATGGGTTCGCGCGCTGATCGACGGCGCCAGCCTGAAGCGGTTCGTACTTGTCGTCCAGGACTGGGGTGGCCCCATCGGGCTCTCGATCGCGGTCGAACGCCCCGACGACGTGGCCGGCCTAGTGATCCTCAACACCTGGGCATGGCCTCCGGACCCCAGGATGGTCGTCTTCTCGCTTATCATGGGGGGTCCGGTCGGGAAATACCTTCATCTCAGGCGCAACTTCTTCGCTCGGAAGATCGTGCCGAGCGGCATCGCGCGCGCCGAGCGGCGCACACCCGCGATCCTGAAGGCGTACACCGATCCTTTCCCCACTGCCGCGTCGCGGAGCGGTACCTGGGTCTTCCCACGCGCCATCCGCAGGTCCGCCGCTTGGTTGGCGGAGATCGAACGGCAGCTGCCACGGCTGCGGGCCAAGCCGGTGGAGTTCGTTTGGGCGATGAAGGATGCTGCCTTTGGACGCGAACCGGTCCTTGAACGCTGGCTGTCGTACTTCCCGGGAGCGCCGGTGGACCGCTTGCCCGAGGCGAAGCATTACCTGCAAGAGGACGAGCCGGAGCGAGTTGCCGCGGCGGTGAAGAGGGTAGTGGCGCGGATCTAAGCAGATCATCAATCCTTGGAGGGCACCCTCAATGGGGGGCAAGGCCACTGCGGCCGCACCGGGGCGCCGACGGAGCCGGGTCGCCGCCTTCGTCTCGTTCGTCTGCGCTGGCGCTGCGTCGCCGTATTTGCTTGGGGCGCCCACTCACAAGGAAGTCGTCCGCATGGTCCGGCTCGGGCCCGGCGCGCAGCGGGTCGAGGCGACTTCGGCAGCCTCGCGCACCCTGGTCGCGGCCAATGGGCCGCGGGTCTTCGTGGTGCTCGCCGTACCGGGCGTGCTCGCGGGAGTACCGCTGCTGCTCGGGCGGGCATCGGTGCGGCGGCCCGCTGCGGTCACGAGCGCCTTCCTGCTGGGCGGATTCAGCTTGCTGACCGGCTTCTCGGTGGGCCTGTTCTACCTGCCGAGTGCGCTGG
>JBIOTT010000083.1:0-3128 GCA_044866195.1 Gemmatimonadales bacterium | reverse complement strand
CCCCAGGGCCACCGGGGCGAAGCCGATGAATCGCAGCGAGCGGCGCGCCGACCACCAGGGCCGCGGTCAACCCGAGCGCGGCAGAGCCTCCCAGCGGCGCTGGTCGGCGAACACCGGCGGCAGCGCGAAGCCCACGTAGGCGAGCCACGCCAGCCGCTCCCAGCGCCCTTCGGGACATTCCGCCGGCCACCGATCCTGGAGACGGGCTCGCCAGAGTTCCACCAGCGTCCGCTTGACGGCGGCTCGCCGGTGCACCTCGGGCGTTCAACGAACCACTTCGCACCGATCCGGAAGCCGTTCGCGCTCTCCTCCGCTGGGCAGGGGTGTTCGATGAGCGGCAAGAGTCCTCGGTGGCTGAACGCCTCCAGCCCCGTTCAGCGATGGCGTTGAGGCTGCGAGGAGCCGGAGCGGCGTTGTGGAGGGCCGGTATCGCTTTCGCGGGCTCTTGTGCTGCCCTCCCGCTTCCGAGCAAGACTGCAAAGGTCGCTGGTGCCTTGTTTGCTCTGAAATCTGCCGGTTCGTGAACGAATGCTTCAATCCACCCGTCCGGCTAACAGCACGTCAACGTGGCCGTTGGGCCGACAGGGATGGAGCTACAGCTTGCCAAGAAGACGATCGTACTCAGCGTGCGACCCGATCCAGAACCAGGTGATGTCCTCATCCTCCAGAAGCCCGAGGGCTCGATATCCGAGGGTCACGCGAGCGGAGTAGATGGGGTCGCGATTGTGAACCTTCTTGAAGTGGAGGCTCGGGTGCCCGGGGTTCTCGAGGAACAGCCGATACGCCTTCCGAGCGGGGTCTCAAATCTCAGGTGGCAGGTCGCGATACGCCGCCCAGAAACGCGGCGTCGCGCGCGATCTCACAGCTTTTCGGGGTCGAGTTCCGTCGCTCTGCCGGCTGCGCGCTCAGCCCGGGCCTCGGCTGCTAGCTTGCTCAGGGCGTCCTGTGAGGCTGAGAACTGGCGCGCCCAGTGCTCCTCATCGCGGAGCTCATCGAGGCAGCCACTGGGCGATCCGCTCCTGTTCGTCGGCAGGTAGCGTCGCAAGTTTCGCGAGTGCAGCGTCCAGTGCTCGGGTCATTGGACGTAGTATACACATTCTACGCGGACGCGGCCCAACAACCGGTTGCAGCGGCCGGCGCCAGCGCGCCGCCGCTGAACCGGAGCGTTGAGCGGACCAGTGAAGATTACCATGACGATGAGGGCCCAACGAATCCACGGCCGGTTCCAGGGTGTGGCTGCCTGTGGAGCGCCGCGTGTGAGGCTCACGGTGACCCGACTCGCTCTCACCGTTGCCCTTTTGCTGCGGCTCCGGCCCGTCCGCCCGGGGGACACGATGCCCAGAAAGTGCGTTTGCGGTTCCTAGGTTCCGTCCCCGCTTCGGTTCATTCAACACGCCGCCACTGCGCCCGTCACCCTCTTGACCTCACCCGCGGTGCGTTCCCCTCCGCGACGTTCTGGTCGGCTGACTGTGGATCGCAGGGCGACAGCTTGTATCCCTTTGCTGACACTCGATACGCCAGATCGCCCGCACGCGCGGCGACAATGCCCCACTCCGCGGGTGGAAGGGGACCGCGGCCGTGGGAAGCATGCTCCCTGCACGTCAGCCAGGTCACCGTACGGCGGTCCGGCCTCCGGGCCGCCCTGTGTTGCCGGGGTCTGACGGGTCGGCTATCCTACCCCTACCCGAGCGGAGGGAACCGAGTCATGCTGACGCTCCCCGTCTACACGGTGCTGCCGGCGAGCCCGCCAGGTCCGTGGAGACCGTTCGTCGTGCGGGAGACCACCCATGTCACCCCGCCGAAACCGCGCCTCCTCGACCGCGTCCGTGCCGCGCTGCGCGCTCGCCATTACAGTCGGCGCACGGAGGAGGCCTACGTCGCGTGGATCAAGCGCTACATCTTCTTCTTCCACGCCCAGCGCCATCCTGCCGAGATGGGCGCCGAGGAGGTCACCCGCTTCCTCTCCTCGCTGGCGGTCGATGGCCAGGTGGCCGCCTCCACCCAGAACCAAGCCCTGAGCGCCCTCCTGTTCTGTACCGAGACGTGCTGGAGGTCGACCTTCCCTGGCTCGACGGGATCGTGCGCGCCAAGCGCCCGCAGCGGCTGCCGGTCGTCCTGACACGCGACGAGGTCCGCGCCGTGCTCCAGCGGCTCGAGGGGGTGCCACGCCTCATGGCCTGCCTGCTCTACGGCGCCGGGCTCCGGGTGCTCGAGTGCTGCCGGCTCCGCGCCCAGGACGTCGACTTCGACGCTAACCAGTTCGTCGTCCGTGGCGGCAAGGGTGACAAAGACCGCGTCACGATGCTGCCGGCCGTGGCCAAGGCCGATCTGGCCCGGCACCTCGAGACGGTCCGGGTCCAGCATCACGACGACCTGGCCGTCGGCGCCGGCTGGGTCGAGCTGCCGACCGCGCTGTTGAGGAAGTACCCGAACGCGGGCCGGGAGTGGGCCTGGCAGTGGATCTTTCCCGCCACGCGGATCTACCACGACCGGGTGACGGGCCAGCGGCGTCGCCACCACCTGCACGAGACGGTCCTCCAGCGCGCGGTCAAGGACGCCGTCCGCCGGGCGGGGCTCGCCAGGCGCGCCAGCCCCCACACGCTCCGGCACTCGTTCGCGACGCATCTGCTCGAGGACGGCCACGACATTCGCACCGTTCAGGAGTTGCTGGGGCATCGGGACGTGAGCACCACGATGATCTACACGCACGTGCTGAATCGTGGGCCGGCTGCGGTGCGGAGCCCAGTGGACCGGATGTTCACTCCGTGACCTGGCTCGCTGCCCTTGAACCCAACCACAGCGGGATAGGCTGCATGGTCCTGCAGCCTTTCCCAGCCGGAAAGGATCTTCTCAACCGAAGGCAAGCGGCTGAATGGAAAGGGCCGGAGGTCGAAACGAGAGGTTGGTTCCCGGTCGGAATCGGCTGCAAGAACTCGCAGGAGTCACGGGATTATGCCGGTCAGCCAATCCAGTGGCCGAATTCGAGTTAGGTCGACGAGCCGATATTCAATGAACTCGAAGCCCATCGATCCTCAGGCCGTTATTCGAGAGCTTTTGGACCTGTACGGCGGGCCCGAGAAGGCCTGGCAGATCTTTGAAGAGGACTATGCGCAGGTTACAGCGGCATG
>JBIOTT010000082.1:0-9944 GCA_044866195.1 Gemmatimonadales bacterium | reverse complement strand
AGTCTCCCCGGGTCCACCGGACGTAGGCGTCTCTCAGGCTCACGCCGGCGGCCGTGCTCCCGTTCCCGCCGGATTCGTACTCCGCCATGATACGATAGGAAAATCCTCCCGTGAGACTCCCCTCGGCAAAGACGCGGGCCCGGTTGAGCGTCGCGGTCAGCTTCGAGTCCTCGCGCCAGGTTTCCCGGGCCTGGATATAGCCGCCGACCTTCACCGTCGGCCCGCTCGCCTGGCCGGCGGGAGCTGAGTATCCCTGGCCCACCTGGGCTGCGAGCGGCCGCGCCAAGACGGTTACCACGAGGACAGCGCTGAGGCACCACCACCAAACCAGGCGAGACGACATGAGGGCCTCCTTGGAAGAGGATCTGCGGGTGCCGGGTGGCTCTGGCCTGCGTCGGCTTGTGGCTATACTATCCCCTAAGGGACCTACGGGCGAGCTAAAGGTGACTTATGGAAACATTGAGTGTCGCGGAGGCGGCCGAGCTGCTGCACCTCAACGCGAAACGGGTCCAGTTCCTGGCGCGTAACGGTCGCATCCCCGCCATGCGGCTCGGCCGGAAATGGCTGTTTCCCCGCCGCGAGCTGGAGAGCCTGCTGGCTCAGGCTGCGCCGGAATCCGCGTCGCCGCAGGCGATCGATCTCAGTGCGCGAAACCAGCTTCGCGGCCGGATCGTCGGACTCACGACCGAAGGACTGATGGCGGAGGTGCGAGTCGCGATCGGAGACCAGGAGCTGGTCTCGGTTATCACGCGGGGTGCGGCCGAGCGGCTTCAGCTTCGAGTGGGCGATCAGGTCTACGCCGTGATCAAGTCCACCGAAGTCATGATCGGAAAGGGGTGAATCGCCGTGACGACGGGTTGGTGGCGGCGAGGCGTGTTGCTGCTCGGGGCTGTTGCCGGGGCGGGCGGCCCGACGACCGTGCTCGCGCAGCAGCCGACCGGGATCACCGTGTTCGCGGCCGCATCGCTCAAGGACGCTTTTGCCGATATCGCCCAAGTGCTGGCTCGGCGGGATCCGCCGATTTCTGTCCGGTTCAACTTTGCCGGCTCGCAGCAGCTGGCGCTTCAGCTGCACCAGGGAGCGCGGGCCGATGTCTTCGCTTCTGCGGATCAGCGCTGGATGCAGGCGGTGCGCGATAGCGGGTTGATAGCGGGTACCCCGAGGGTCTTTGCCCGCAACCGACTGGTAGTCATCACGCCGGCCGCCAATCCGGGCCGAGTGGACCGGCTCGAGGACCTGAGCCGGCGCGGGCTCAAGCTCGTCCTTGCGGCCGAGGCGGTACCGGTGGGGAAATACAGCCGGGAAGCGTTGAGCCGGCTGGCCGGCGCTCCGGGGTTTGGCCCCGACTACCCCGCGCGGGTGCTCCGGAACGTGGTGTCGCAGGAAGAGAACGTGAAAGCCGTGGTCGCGAAGGTGCAGTTGGGCGAGGCCGACGCCGGGATCGTGTACCGCTCCGACGTCACGCCGGCCGTGCGTCGTGCGGTCCGGCAGATCGAGATCCCGGACCAGTACAACGTCCTCGCCACCTACCCCGTCGCCGTCCTGCGGGCCGCCGCGCAACCGGCCGCAGCCCAGGCGTTCGTAGCCTTGGTGCTCTCCGACGAGGGTCAGGCGCTGCTCGCGCGATACGGCCTGCTTCCGGCCGAGACGGCGGCTGCTCTGCCGGCGAACTGCGGCTCGCGGTAAGCTCCCGGACGCGCACGTGGCAAAGGTGTCCTGGCGCGACCTGGCGATTCGAGTCGCCGTTGCCATCGCGATCGCAGGTTTCGTCGGGCTGCTGGTCCTGCCGGTGCTCGCGCTGGTGCTGCGAGCGCCTTTTCCCCAGCTCCTCGCGCGTCTGGGCCAGCCCATGGCACTGGACGCTCTGCGGCTGAGTCTCGAGACCAGCGTCTGCGCGGCGGCGCTCGTCGTCGTCCTCGGCACGCCGTTGGCCTACGTTCTCGCCACCCGGGAGTTCCGAGGCAAGCGGGTGCTGGAGGCATTGGTCGACCTGCCCATGGTTCTCCCGCCCACCGTCGCCGGCGTGGGACTGTTGCTGGCCTTCGGTCGCGCGGGCCTCGCGGGCCGCGCGCTCGGCGTCTTCGGGATCAGCATTCCGTTCACCACGACCGCGGTTGTGCTCGCCGAAGCCTTCATCGCGGCCCCGTTCTTCGTGGGCGCGGCCACGGCGGGGTTCCGGGGGGTCGAGCGCCGCTACCTCGATGCCGCGATGACGCTGCGGGCGTCTCCGTCCGCAGTGTTCTTTCGCGTCATGCTGCCGCTGGCTATGCCCTCGGTGCTGGCAGGCGCCACCATGGGTTGGGCCCGCGCGCTTGGGGAGTTCGGCGCGACGATCACGTTCGCCGGTAACCTCCCCGGCGTAACCCAGACAATGCCACTCGCCGTTTACGTCGCGCTGCAGACCGACCTCGGAGCGGCGATCACGTTGTCGGTACTCCTCGTCGTCCTGTCGTTCGCCGTCCTGCTGGCAGTGCGGACCATCCGGTTCGGTCCCCCCGCGATCCGTGCTCAGCGCGACGCTCGCTAAGCGGCTCGGCAACCTGTCGCTCGCCGTCAGCGTCGAGGTCGAGGCCGGCCGCACCCTCGCGCTGGTGGGCGAGAGCGGGGCGGGGAAGAGCACGGTGCTCCGGCTCCTGGCTGGTCTCGCCGACGCCGATGAAGGGTGGATCGCGCTGGATGGGCGCGCGTGGTTCGATGCAGCTGCAGGAGTCACGGTCCCAGCGTGGCAGCGCGAGGTCGGCTACCTCTCGCAGGACTACTCGCTCTTCCCCCATCTGTCGGTCTTCGAGAACGTCGCGTTCGGGCTCCGGGCCCAGAGGCTGGACCGCCGCAATACCCGGCTGCGAGTCGAAGGGGTGCTGAGTCGATTCGGCCTTCACGAGCTCGCGGCGCGGCGACCGCATCAGCTGTCCGGCGGCCAGCAGCAACGGGTCGCTCTCGCCCGAGCGCTGGTGCTGGAGCCGCGGCTGCTGCTGCTCGACGAGCCGCTCTCCGCGCTGGATCTGCAGACCCGCCGCGCGGTCCGCGGCAACCTCCGGCGCACCCTCGCGGCGCTGCCCTGCGCGACCATCTACGTCACCCACAACCCGGTAGAGGCGATTGTCTTCGGAGACCGGATCGCGGTGCTGGAAGCAGGCCGGATCACCCAGAACGGCGTGCCGGACGACCTGCTCCGGCATCCGCGGTCGCTCTACGTGGCCGAGTTCATGGGGGTCAACCTGCTGCAGGGCTCGGTCGATGTCGCCGAGGGCAGCGGGCTGGTTCGGGTGCGCACGCCCTTCGGGTCGGTCGTGGCGGTGGATCCGGGCGAGCCGGGCGAGGTGCTGGTGGCGCTCAACCCTCGTGAGATCACCCTTCACCTGACGCCGCCTGGCGGAAGCGCCCAGAACGTTTTTTTCGGGCGGATCGTGGAGCTGGTCCCCGAGCCGCCGTTCGGCGAGCGAGTCCGCATCGCGCTGGCAACGTCGCCTCCGCTGGTCGCCGAGGTGACGCGGCACGCGGTGGAGGCGCTGGGGCTCAGAGAGGGACTGGAGGTCCACGCCGCGTTCAAGGCAACCGGGCTGGTGCCGTATCGCTGAAATGCTCAGTCGCCGGCCAGCGGAATCGCCCGCTTCGCCACGACGGAGAGGTGGGCACCCGGGTCGGGCGGCGGACATCCTCCAGGCAGCTCCACCTCGATCCACACGTCGCCCACTCGCCCGCGGATGCGGCGCACATAGCCGACATCGACCACCCGCTCCACCTCGAGGGTAAACGACGCCGGCCCTTGCCCAGGTGTCAGCGCGCCCGGCGGTACGGCGACGAGACCGTCGCCGGCCGGGAGCACGGTGAACCCGAACAGCTCGGCCGTTTCCCGGTTGGGCGGCCGCCGGAGCAGATCTTCTTTGGCACCGGCTGCGCGCACCGTCCCGCCGGTCAGCACGACCAGCGCGTCGGCCAGCCGGGCAGCCTCCTCGCGGTCATGGGTGACGGTGACCACGGTGGTTCGGGCGTCGCGCAGAATCGATTCCAGATCGTTGAGGAGCGAGTCGCGGGTGGGGGCGTCGAGCGCGGCGAAGGGCTCATCCAGGAAAAGGACCTCGGGGTCGAGCACGAACGCGCGGGCCAACACGGTCCGTTGCGCTTCGCCGCCGGAAAGGGTCCGGGTGCGTCGCTGGGCCAGGTGGGCGATGCCGAACCGCTCCAGCCAGCGCTGAATCCGGTGGTCGGCGTCGGGGCCGCGCAGGCCGCGGAACCGGAGGCCCATCGCCACGTTGCGGTAGACGGTAGTGTCGCAGAGCGGCGCGCCCTGCAGCACGACGGCAAACCGGCGGCGGAGCGCGAGCAGCTCCCGCGTCCTGCGGGGCACCGGCTGTCCCCGCACCAGCACCGTGCCCGCCGCCGGCCGCTCGAGCAGGGCCAGCACCCGGAGCAAGGTGGACTTGCCGGCGCCATTGGGTCCCACCACGGCGACGTGGGCGCCTTCGTGAATCTCCAGCGCTCTCACTGCGAGCACCGGCTGCTGCCGGTAGACCACCGCGAGATCGCGGACCCCGAGCACTCCAATCACTGCACCTTCGCGCCTCGCTGCTGCACGGCGGTGACCACCACGGTGACGCAGAACGTGACCGCGAGCAGAACCACGCTCAGCGCAATGGCGACGTCGAAGTTGCCCTTGGACGTCTCCAGCACGGTTGCGGTGGAGAGCACCCGGGTGTAATGGAGGATGTTGCCGCCTACCATCATGGATGCTCCGACTTCGGAGATCACCGCTCCGAAGCCGGCCATCACCGCGGCCAGCAGCGGAAGCCGGGCTTCGTGCAGCAGCCAGCCGAGCGTCTGAAGCCGGGACGCGCCGAGCCCGGCGAGTTGAACCCGGAGCTTGGGATCGAGTTGCTGGACCGCCGCAGCGGTGAGCCCGGCCACGACCGGCACCGCGAGGACGAACTGGGCTGCGACGATGGCTGCGGGGGTGTACAGCAGGTCGAGAAATCCAAGCGGGCCGGTCCGCCACAGCAGAATCGAGGCGACCAGACCCACCACCACCGGCGGCAGGCCCATGCCGGAGTTGATCGCCGCGAGCACGAGTGTGCGGCCCGGAAAGCGCCGCAGCGCCAGCGCCATGCCGACCGGCACCCCGATCAGCAGGCTTAGCGCGGTGGCGAGCCCCGAGACCCGAAGCGAGAGCCACATGATCTCCATGACCTCGGGGTCGCCTCGAAGCAGCAGCTCGAGCGCCTGCCGAATACCGCGAACGATCAGATCCATGAGCCGGGCTCGTCAGCTGGCACGGCGCAGGAGCTCGTCTTCGCGGCGATGCGCCGCTGGAGTGAACAGCGGCCGCCCGAAGCGGGCCAGCCCAAACCGCCCGATGAACGCCTGAGTTTCGGGTGCGACCATGAAATCGGCGAAGGCACGGCCGCCCGCTGCGTTCACCCGGGGGAAGCTGTCGGGATTGGGCAGCATGACGTGGTAGATGTTGAGCAGATCGGGCGCGCCTTCAAATAGGACCGTGAGCTCGAGGCCCCGCTCGAGGGCCAGAAAGGTCCCGCGGTCCGTCAGGGTGTAGGCGCCCTTCTGCGAAGCCACCCGGAGCGTTGCGCCCATGCCCTGGCCCACCTGGAGATACCAGGCTCCCCGGGGCTCGACGCCGGCCTGCTTCCAGAGCTCGAGCTCGAGCAGGTTGGTCCCGGAGCTGTCGGCCCGGGAGGCGAAGGGCGCCCTCCCCTGCGCGAGCCGCCGCATCGCGTCTTCCGAGCCGCGGCCTCGGCGCAAGCCGGCCGGGTCCGACACGGGGCCGGCCAGGACGAAATCATTGGTCATCACCAGCCGCCGGCCGACGAACTTCCCCCGCGCGACGTATTGCTGTTCCAGTGACGGGGCGTGCACGAGCACCACATCGGCCTCGCCGCGGGCGCCCAGGGCGAGGGCCTGGCCGGTGCCCACCGCAACGGTCTTCACCCGGCAGCGGCAGGTGAGCTCGAACCGGGGCACCAGCGAGTCGAGCAGACCGGTGTCTTGGGTGCTGGTGGTGGTCGCGAGGATGAGGTCGCCGGCCTGCGCGGGTGCCGTGGGGGACGTGCCGGCGACCAGGGCAGCCGCCAGGATCGAGGCGAGGGCGAGGCGCATGAGCGGCAACGTACCGCGCGCAGCGCCGATAGGCAAGCTGATTCACATCGGCTGCGCCGCTGTCCGCTAGCCGCTACCCGCTATACGCTACCCGCCCGCCTTCCGCGCGCGGCGGCCGCGCCGCGCCGTCTGGCCGTCTTGCACCACCTCGAGAAACGCCGCCCGGCTCGCCTGCTCGACCGCCTCTCGCCACGCGCGATAGATTCGGATGAGGCGCTTGGCCAGTGGCGTCAGCGTGGCCGAACCACGGGTGGCGCCGCCGCGGTGGGTGAGCACCAGCGGTGCCCCCAGCGCCGCCTCCATCTGGCGGATACGGCTGAGACAGGTACGGTAGCTCATCCGGGTGGCCTGACAGCCCTCCCGGATCGTCCCGGTCCGCTCGATACCCTCCAGCAGCTGGACGTAGCGGGGACCCAGCAGGAACTCGCCGTTGAGCGTGAGCCAGCCTTTGATGCGGCCGGTCAGACTGTCGGTGAGGGTCGGCGTGCGGCGGGGCGGCATGAGGAGATCGCCGGGCGAAGGACAGTTCCAAACATACACCGCGGCCGCCGTTTGGCGGCGCGCTGGTTTACCTTTTCTTCCTCTTCAGGCCCAAGGTTTTGTGGCATGACCAGTCCGTTCAAGTTCCCGATTCCGCGAAACGAGCCCGCCCTCGCCTACCAGCCCGGGAGCCCCGACCGCGCCGCCCTCAAGGCGGCGCTCAAGACCGTAGCGGGGCACCTGGAGGATATTCCGATCGTGATCGGCGGCCGAGCGATCCGCACCGACCGCACCGAGCCGGTTACTGCTCCCCATTGCCACGCGCGGGTGCTTGCGCGGGTTCATCAGGCCACGCCGGAGCTGGTCGGCCAGGCCGTGGACGCGGCGGTCGAAGCCCAGCAGGAGTGGGCCCACTGGAGGTTCGAGGACCGGGCCGCCGTGTTCCTCAGGGCGGCGGATCTGCTCGCGACGCGGTATCGCCCGTTGGTGAACGCGGCCACCATGCTGGGCCAGAGCAAGACGGCTCACCAGGCCGAAATCGACAGCGCGTGCGAGCTGATCGATTTCCTCCGCTTCAACGTCCACTTTGCCGAGCGGCTCTACGCCGAGCAGCCCGAGTCGGCGCCGGGCACCTGGAACCGCATGGACCATCGCCCGCTCGAGGGCTTTGTCTACGCGATCACGCCGTTCAACTTCACCGCGATCGGCGGCAATCTGCCGACCGCTCCGGCGCTGCTCGGCAACGTCGTGGTCTGGAAGCCGGCCGCGACCGCCATGCTGAGCAACTGGCACTTTTTCCGCCTGCTCGACGAGGCAGGGCTGCCGCCGGGGGTGATCAACTTCGTCCCGGGCAATTCCGCCCAGATCAGCGACGTGCTGCTGGCCCATCGGATGCTGGCGGGCATCCATTTCACCGGGTCCACCGAAGTGTTCCGTCTGCTCCAGCAGCGGGTGGCGCAGAGCCTCGAGCGCTACGCCAGCTACCCGCGAATCGTGGGCGAGACCGGCGGCAAAGACTTCGTGCTGGCGCACGCGAGCGCCGACGTCGACGCGCTCGCGGTCGCCCTGGTCCGGGGGGCGTACGAATATCAGGGCCAGAAGTGCAGCGCCGCGTCCCGCGCCTACGTGCCCGACAATCTCTGGCCGGCGCTCAAAGACCGGGTGCTCGGCATGATCGGCGACATCCGCATGGGCGACGTCGCCGACTTCCGGAACTTCATGGGAGCGGTGATCGACTGGCGGTCCTTCGAGCGCATCAGCAGCCATCTCGAGCGGGCCAAGCAGGATCCGGGCGTGACCGTGCTCGCGGGTGGGAACACCGACGGCTCCGTCGGCTGGTTCGTCCAACCGACGCTGCTCCAGGTGGAAGATCCGGGCTACCGGCTCATGTGCGAGGAGATCTTCGGGCCGGTGCTCACCCTGCACGTATATCCCGCGGGCCGCTGGCGCGAGACGCTTGCGCTGGTCGACCAGACCAGTCCCTACGCGCTCACCGGCGCGGTGTTCGCCCGGGACCGGGCGGCGCTGCTCGAGGCCGACCGCGCGCTCCGGAACGCCGCCGGCAACTATTACGTCAACGACAAGCCGACCGGGGCCGTGGTCGGGCAACAGCCCTTCGGCGGCGGTCGCGCGAGCGGTACCAACGACAAGGCCGGCTCGATTCTCAATCTGGTGCGCTGGGTCTCGCCCCGGACCATCAAGGAGTCCTTCGTTCCTCCGACCGATTGGCGATACCCCTTCATGCAGGAGGCCTGACGCATGCGCCTCCTGCTGGCGGCGTGCCTGGCGTTCGCGGGGCTCACCGCCGCAGTGCCGCGCACCCTCGCGGCCCAGAACGACCTCATGAAGGGCGCCGTGGTGGACTCGACCGGCACTCCGCTCGGCCGGGTCGAGGTGGCCCTCCCCGAGCTGGGCCGGCGCACCCTCACCGACGCCGACGGCCAGTTCGATCTGGGCCAGGTTCCGCCAGGCCAATACACCCTGGTTGCCAGCAGCCCCGGATTCCGGCCGATCGCACGGCGGGTCCGCGTGCCGCTGAGCGAGCCGCTGGTGCTACGCCTCATCGCCGGAGGCGCGGCGCTGCTGGCTCCCGTCACGGTCACGGCGACCCGCGATCCGATCGATCCGCGGGAGTCGCCCCTCCCCGCGTCCGAGCTCTCGGGTGACGCTTTGCGCCGCTCGGTGAGTGTGTCCCTCGCTCGAGCGGTCGAAACCCTCCCCGGGCTCCGCACCCTGAGCACGGGCGAGCAGATCGGGAAGCCCGTGATCCGCGGGCTCGCGGGGTCACGCGTCCTGGTGCTGGAAAACGGGCTCCGGCTCGAGGACTACTCCTGGAGCGACGAAGACGGCCCCTCGGTAGACGCGCGCCTTGCCGATCGAGTCGAAGTGATTCGGGGGCCGGCCAGCGTGCTGTATGGCTCGGACGCGGTGGGCGGCGTCATCAACGTGCTCCCGGCAGACCTCCCGCGGGCCGAGGCCGGTCACACGGTGTCGCGGTTCCGCACTGAGCTGTTCGGGTCCAGCAACAATGCGGAGGGCGGCGCGCTGGTCGGGCTCGAAGGCGCGCGAGGCGGACTGGGCGCGCGCGCGACTCTCGTCGGCCGCACCGCAGGCGACCTGCACACCCCGGCCGGCGAGCTGGCCAACACCGGGTTCAGCGCACTGAACGGCGAGCTTGCGGTCGGGCTCTCGGGATCCTCCGGCGCTGCGTCGCTGCGCTATTCCCGTTACGGCGGCGAGTTCAGGCTGCTGGAAGCCGGCGGGCCGGGAGCAAGCGGCGCGGGCGAGGAAGACGAGGCCGAAGAGGGGGGACCGGAGCGCAAGCTTTCGGACGACCGGGTCCAGCTCAATGCCAGCCGGCAGCTGGGCGGTATGCGGCTGGAGGCCAAGGCCCAATGGGAGCGCCATTGGATCGCCGAGAACTCGGACGAAGCTCCGGCGCCCGATGGCGGCACGGAGGAAGGCCGGGTTTTTGATCTCCTGCTGAACACCGGCTCGCTCGACCTGCTGCTGCATCACACGCTGGGATCCCGGGCGAGCGGGACCGTCGGGGTTTCGGGCATGCTGCAGGACAACGACAGCCGCGGCCCGGAGGCGCTGGTGCCCGACGCGCGGATACGCAGCGGCGCGGTCTTCGGGCTCGAGCGGGTCGATCTGGGGCGCTGGAGCCTGCTCGCGGGGGCGCGGGCGGACCTGCGCGGAGTCGACGCCGATGCTACGCCAGCCCTCGGCTCGCCCGCGACGTCGCATGATTACACGGCGGTCACCGGAGACCTGGGCGCCGTCTTCCGGATGACACCGGCACTTACCCTGACGGCGAACGGCGGGCGTGCCTGGCGCTCGCCCAACCTGTTCGA
>JBIOTT010000081.1:0-5137 GCA_044866195.1 Gemmatimonadales bacterium | reverse complement strand
GCGGGAGCGGGAGTCTCGGCGACAAGCGGACGCGCCGAAGACGGAGAGCCGAGCTCGTCTACCGCTGCCGCCCGCTCCCGACTGCTCCCGACTGCTCCCGTCTGCTCCCGTCTGCTCCCGTCTGCTCCCGTCTGCTCCCGTCCGTCCGCCCGTCCGCCTGTCCGCCCGTCCGCCTGTCCGCCCAACAACGCCGGCGCCAGCTCTGCGCTCACCCGCTCGCCCGCCGCCTGGTGTGCCACCAGCCGGTTGAGCGCCCCGACCAGCTCCCGCACGTTGTCGATGCTCAGCTTTGCCACGGCCTCCAGCACGCCGGGCTCGAACCTGGCCCGTCGCTCCTCCGCCTTCCGGCGCAGGATGGCGACCCGGGTCTCGTAGTCCGGCGCGGCGATGTCGATCACCAGGCCGCCGGCAAACCGGCGGATGAGCCGCTCGTCCAGCGCCTCGATCTCGGCGGGCGGGCGATCGCTCGTCAGCACGATCTGCCGGCTGGCCGTCTGCATGCGTCGATGATCCGGAGCAGCTCCGCCTGGGTCTCGCGCTGGCCGGTGAGAAACTGAACGTCGTCCACCAACAGCAGCGCGACATCGAGGAACCGCTTGCGGTACGCCTCCCCCTGCCCCGAGCCGATGGCGGCGTGAAAGGACTCGATGAAGTGGTCGAGCGTGAGGTACTCCACGCCCAGCGAAGGATCGATGGCCTTCGCCCCGTGGCCGATGGCCATCAGCAGGTGGGTCTTGCCGAGGCCGGGCCGGGCGTACACGAAGAGCGGGTTGTATACCGCGCCGGGGGTTTCGGCGACCGCGCGAGCGGCGGTGACCGCCAGCCGGTTGGCGGCCCCCACCACCAGCGTGTCGAATCGGAAGTACGGGTTGAGCGGCGGCGTCACGAGACGGGATCCCCGGCGGCCAGCCGCCGCAGCACCAGCTCCGAGATTCCCTTGAGCGTCTCGAACACGCCGCCCCCATGCAGGGCATCGGCCGAAAAGCTCTGGACCTCGCGGAAGTTGAGCGCGTCGTCGAGCTCGGGCGGCGAGAGGATCAGGTCGCCCGGAAGGTCCTGCTTGTTGTACTGGAACACCACCGGCAGCTGCCGCACGTCGACGCCCTGCGTCAGCAGGTTGGTATGCATGTCCTGGAGACTCTCCAGGTTGTCATCGAGCCGGCGAGCCTGGCTGTCGGCTACGAAGACCACGCCGTCGGCTCCCTGCAGCACCAGCTTGCGAGTCGACGCATAGTAGCTCTGCCCCGGCACGGTATAGAGCTGGAACTTGGTCGCGAAGCCCGAGATGCTGCCGAGGTCCAGTGGAAGAAAGTCGAAGAAAAGAGTTCGGTCGGTGTGGGTCGCGAGGGAGACCATGCGGCCGCGGCGCGACTCGGGGACCCGACCGAAGATGTACTGCAGGTTGGTCGTCTTGCCGGAGCGTCCCGGCCCGTAATACACGATCTTGCAGGTAATCTCGCGGGCCGCAAAATTCACGAGCGACATCGCGTCACCGCCCGAAGAGCGCGCGGAGGCTCGCATTGAGCTCCCGCTCGAAGTTCTCGGGCAGCACCTGCTGCGCCGGGGCTTGCTGCGGCGCGGCTGCCGCCAGCTCGGCCACCAGCCGGTCGAAGAAGAGCTGCACCAGGCCGACCGTGCTCTCCCCGTCGAACACCACCAGACCGATCCAGCGCCCGCGCGAGGTCTCGAACCCTGAGAGGAACACGTGCTGTTGAGTGCCCTGATGGACCAGCGAAAGAAACCGCGACTCGCCCACCAGCCGGGCAATCTCACCGGTGGACGCCATGATGGCAGCACCGAGCGCGGCCGCCGTCATCACGTCCACCGAACGGGCGAACCCATGCTGGGCCACGACCTGCCCGGCCGAGGTCATGAGGAGCGTGAGCCGGGCCGACGACTCCTCGAGGAATCGCTCCAGCGGCGCCGTCACCCACGGCTCGACACTTCGCATCAGGCGAGCCTTCCCGCCGTGTTCAGCATCTCGAGGCGGGCGAGACCCACGTTGGCATCGGGGCCGGCGACCGCCACCAGCACGAGCTCGGTCCCGCAGGGGGTGGCGAGCACGGTGCCCCCCTGCGCCTGTAGCTGGAGGAAGACCGGCTCTCGGCGGCCGGCGCACTCGGTCGCCCGCCGGAGCCGATTCATCAGGCTCGCGGCCAGCGCCGCGACCGCGCGCCCGTCGACGCCGGTCATCAGCGACTCGGCGACGATGAGGCCGTCGGCGGCGGAGACCAGCACAGAGCCCCGCATTCCCCGCACCGACGAGAGGCGCTCGAGCAACTCCACCGGATCGCTCATTCAGCTTGCTCCAGCCAGGCACGGGCGGCGACGGACGCGCGCTCCGCGAAGCGCGCGACCCGCCCCATCGGCACGTCGAGGCCGCGCACGGTGAGGAGCAGGGTGGAGTCGGTGGGGGCGGAGAGAAAGAGGTTACCGTCACCGCATTCCACTGCGAGACCGCGCCATTCGCCCAGCGTCAGCAGCCGGGCGGTGCGGGCAGCTTCCTTCGACACGCCCGCGAGGAGAGCAGCCACCGCGTCGGCCACGTCCGCCCCGTCGGGATTCCGGAGCCCGCCACCAAGCCGGAGACCATTCGCGTCCACCAGCAGGAGGCCGTCCGCTCCGCCATCCAGCCCGGCGAACACCGCTTCCTGGACCGGTGACGGCGCACCCTCGTCGAACGAGAACGTCAGGGCGGACGGCAGGCGGACGGGCGGACGGGCGGACGGGCGGACAGAAAGCTCGTCAGCCTCAGGTGCACCAACGTCAGCAACGGCCCCCGGTTCTACCGAGGCGCTACCGTCCGCCCGTCCGCCTCTTCGACCTGCCCGCCTGTCCGCCTGTCCGCCTCTTCACCGTCCACCCGCACCCGCTCCAGCGCGCCCACCGTCCCGGAGTCATCCGGATCCGCCTGCGCCGCGTACGCGAGGTGCTTCTCGGCCGAAGCAAGATCGCCCGCCCGGTAGTACAGGAACCCGAGACCCTTGTGCGCCGATACCAGGCTGCCGTCGAGCTGGAGCGCGGTGACCCAGGCCTCGAACGCACGGTCGGGCTCGCCCCGGTCGCAGAGAATGCGGGCACACAGATCGTGCGCCCGGGCCAGCTCCGGATAGCGAGCGAGCCCGGTACGGGCAACCTTCGTGGCCGCATCCAGCTGGCCGCGCCGGCGAAGGGCCTCACCCAGCTCGAGAAAGATCAGGCTGTCGGGATCGGCAGCGAGCTCCGCCGTCATGCCGCGGATATCGTCAGACATCGCGTTCCCCCAGCGCTTGGGCGAGCACCTGAGCGGCGTCGCGGAGCCGCGCCACGGCGGCCGCGTGGTCTCCCTCGGCGGCGGTATGGCCCATCCCGCGGTTCCAGCGATCGCAGCTCTCGACGGCATCGGCAAAGCGACCCTGCGCAGCCTGGGCCAGGGCGAGCAGGCGGCGGGGAGCGCCCAGGGCCGGGTCGCGGTGCAGCGCCTGGATCAGCGCGTCCTCCGCCTCGTCCCAGCGACCGAGCCGAAGCAACGCACGACCGAGCCCGAGATAGCCGTCGGCCCGCTCGGGCTCCGCTGCGATCAGATCGACTGCGGCGAGCCGGGCGGCCTCGAAATCGCCCATCGCCAGGTGCTCGTCGACTCGGGCAGTACCCGGAGCCACCTGAGAAGGCGCCGCGCTGACCACGGGGGCCGGGGCCGGGGCTTCCAGCAACACGACGCCGGCGCTGGTGAGCCCATAGATGGTGCGGGCGACGTCGAAATCGGAGCGACCGAGCGCATCGGCGATCGAGCGGAGATCCCGGGCACCGTCGACCGCAGCCAGGACCTCCCACTCGAACGGGACCAGGTCGAGCGGCGTGCCGCTGTCCTCCGGGGCCCTCAGGCGAGGCACCATGCCCAGATGCGGCACCTTGCTCTCGATGCGGGCCCACTCGTCGATGCGCCGAGCAGCCTCCATCAGGAGCGCCTCAGTGGGGATGCTCACTGGCGCCTCGATGGCCGACCGGTCGGCCGACCCTTCGACGAACGAAAAGTAGCCCTCGGACCAGCTCATCAGCTCGAACACGACCTCTTCGACCTGGGCTCGGACGCAGCGCTCGAGCTCGCGGCCGCTGACGGCATCGATCGCCACCAGAATCTCCCCCAGCCGGCGCCGATCGCCGCCCTCCTGCAGCGCGCGGGCCCGGGCGAGATCCTCCTCCCGGAGCTTGCCGGCTCGGAGCAGCAGCCCGCCCAGCGGGTGCGGGTTGCTGGTGATGTGCGCCCCGATCACGGCGCCGCGCTCGAACTGGACCACGCCGGCGTTCTGCCGCAGCTCGGAGGTGACCCGCAACACGCCCGTCTTCCGGCCCAGATCCAGCAGCTGGAAGACGTCATGGATGTTCAGCTCTTTGAGCGGGCCTTCGATCGCCATGGCTCACCCCGCCACGGTGGCGAAGATATGCTGGAGATCGCGGGCCGAGCGGGCTCGGCTCCTCGCGTCGGCGGCCAGCGCGCCGGCCGGATCCAGCTGGATGACCTGCTCCCAGTCGGCAACGGCATCACCGAAGCGACGCTGCCGGGCCCGGGCGACGCCCCGATGAAACAGCGCGGCGCGATGCTCGGGATCGAACCGGAGCACCCGCTCGAGGGCCTCCAGCGCCTCGGGCGTCCTGCCGTCATCGAGCAGCACCCGGCCCAGCGCGGCGAGTGCCTCCAGCTCGTAGGGATCGGTCTCCAGTACCGCCACCAGGATGTTGACGGCCGCCACCGCGGACTGGGTGCGTTGCACCAGACTGGCCAGCGCGAGAGCGGCGGGGGTGAAGGTGGGGAGCACTTCGAGTGCGCGCTCGTATGCGGTGCGAGCAGCCTCCAGCTGGTCCCGTTCCTCTTCCAGTTGGCCCAGCTCGAACCAGACCTGCGCCATGGAACCATCCAGCCTCAGCGCCTCGCGGTACGAGTCGTGGGCCGCATTGCGGTCGCCGAGGCGAGTCGCGATCCGGGCCTGAAGGTGAAGCAGATCGGCCCGTCCGGGCGCCAAGGCCTGCGCTGCCCGGGCCGAGTCGAGCGCGCCGACCGCGTCGCCCACGTCGAGCCGCACCCGCGCCCGGAGCACGTGGGCTTCGACTACCGCGGCCCCGCGCTGAGCCAGCATCTCGGCGAGCGGTGTCGCCTCGG
>JBIOTT010000080.1:0-2952 GCA_044866195.1 Gemmatimonadales bacterium | reverse complement strand
ACACGGCGCCGGTGCCACGGGCCAGACTGATGACGCGGCCGCGGAAGGCATGGCCTGGCAGGACGTCAGCCGAGACGCTCGCTGTCTGCCCCGGCGTCATGCGGGCCAACTGGTCTTCCTTGAAGTTGGCATCTACCCACAGGCCGGTGGCGGGGACAACGGAAATCAGGTAGGCCCCCGGCTCCACATAGGCGCCGACCTGCGCCGCACGATTGCTGACGTAGCCCTCGATGGGCGAGCGGATCTCGGTGTAGCCAAGGTCGAGCCGCGCCGTCTCGAGGTCGGACCGCGCCTCGGCCTCCGCGGCCCGTGCCGAGGCGATCTGGGCATCCAGGACTTTGAGCTGCTGGCGGGCAGCGTCGAGCGGCCGCCAAGTCATCCCCGATGGCCAACGATCGCGCGTTGTTGGTCTTTCTGACTGGCGGCGCACGTCGTAGTATGAAACTGGACTAAGGCATTATTGCCCGATGACCCCACGCCGACGCAAGAGCCGCATCTACTGGAATCACGGCCGACTCTGGGGGGATTTCCGCGATTTCGCGGACGTGGGCGGCAAACGTGAGCCCTTGATCCCCAAAGGTGACGCCCAGGCGACGACCGATCCGGACCTCGCCGCCGCGCTCGCGTCGGGGCGACTCACTGGACTCAGGGCCCTGCGACGCCGCCGGCAAGAGAGCGGGGCTGTTTTGGCTCCGAGCCTCGCGGCCTTCGCCCGGGAGCATCTGATCGCGAAGAAGAAGGCGGGCAAGGTGACCTACCAGTGGCTCGCGGCCACCGAGGGGTTCTTCCGCCGGGCGATCGCGTTCTTCGGTGCCGACCGCGCCCTCGATAACATTCGACCGCGGGATGACCGTGCCTACGTCGAGCATCTGGGTACCCTCGATCTGCGCCCGCCGCGACCGAACCCGCCGCAGCGAGCCAACCGATCATCGGCCAATGGGGCGGCGGGGCCAGACCGCCCGCGGCGGACGATGACGCCCTATAGCATCCGCGCCCACCTGTTTGCCCTGTCCAACCTCTACCGCCGGGCTCAGGAGAGCGAGGTCGTGCCGCTCGGCTACAATCCCGTCGCCGTGCTCATGGACAAGCCGGCTATCGTTCGCCGCGAGGCCCACTGGCTCGAAGTGCACGAAGCCGCGCTCTATCTCGAAGCGGCCCACCGTCTCCCGCCCCTCGGGGGCACGCGCCTCGATGCGGAGGGCGTCGCGAGGCTCCGCGCCGAGTGGGAAGCGGGAAACCGTTCCAAGTGCGCGCTCGCCGGCGCATATGGCGTGTCCGATGTGGTCGTCGGTCGCATCCTGCGCGGCCAGAACGCGCGCGACCCCTTGGACGACGCTGCCCTTGCCTACTCAGTGGTCGCGACGTTCCTGCTCACGGGCGGGCGCTATCGCGAGGTGCTTGGTCTCGAGCTCGACGACGTCAGCTTCGACCGGAAGACGGTCACCTTCCGCCCCCAATCGCTGGCGCCGCCTCAAGACGCAGACCTCATGGCGTGTGGTCCCGCTCTGGGGGCCGCAGCTTGAGGAGATTTTGCGGGTCTGGGTCTTTGGGCCACGGCTTGAACTGGGGGGCAGCTTGATCTTCCCATCGTTCGCGAGCGGGCAGGAAGGATGCTCCAGGAGACCCGAAGACTGCTGGACCGGGTCGCCCTACGGGCCGGGTGGAAACGCGGTGAGATCCGGCACCGGATCTTCCGCCACACCTACTGTGCCGCCCGACTCCAAACACTCGACCGCGGCGCCCCCGTGAGCCTGTACACGGTCTCGCGCGAGCTTGGGCATGGCTCCGAGGAGATGGTGCGCAGGGTCTACTCGCACCTGGGCTCAGCCCGGCACCGCTCCGACGTGGTCGAGTACTGGGTGGAGCAGCACTACGAGCGGCTCGGCGAAGAGCTCAGTCGGCTTGGGTTTGTCATAAAGATTGTCATAAAGCCGGATCAGGCCGCTGAAAACGAGCATCCCCGCGAGCCGCTAACTGCTCACGGGGATCAGGCTTGGAGCGAATGGGCCCGGCGGGATTCGAACCCACGACCTCTTGCTCCGGAGGCAAGCGCTCTATCCAACTGAGCTACGGACCCTGATTGGCTGATGCTGGTTTCCGGACCCCAATTCTAACGTCCGCCCCTGCCGACGGTAGGTCCCGACGGCAGCAAGGACGTTCAAGACTCCGAGCCGCACCACGGCAGGTTGCAGGGGAACGAACCACCAACCAGGAGCTTTGCATGGCACGCACGATCACCACCCGCCCGACCCGGGGAGCCCCCGCCCGAACTTCCCGGGAGTCGGTCCGGCCGCACACGACACGGATCTATCCCACAAAAAACGACCTCCCCCAGGCCAGCCGGGTCGAGGCCATCGATCTGCTCAACCAACGGCTGGCGGACTGCATCGACCTGCAGACCCAGTGCAAGCAGGCCCACTGGAACGTGAAGGGCCCCAACTTCATCGCGCTGCACAAGCTGTTCGACGAGGTCAACGAGGACGTCGAGGAGTACGTCGACCTCATTGCGGAGCGGATCGTGCAGCTCGGCGGGATCGCCGAGGGCACGGCCAGCATCGTGGCGCAGCGCAGCGCGCTGGTCGACTATCCACTGGCCCTCTCCTCCGGCGAAGAGCACGTGGCCGCGCTCTCGGACGCGCTGGCCGAATTCGGCCGCACCGCTCGGCTCGGGATCGACGAGATGAACGACCTAGAGGACCCCGACAGCGCCGATATCCTGACCGAGATCTCGCGCGGGGTGGATAAGTGGCTGTGGTTCGTGGAGGCTCACCAGCAGGGTAAGACCGTTACCGCGGAGGCGGGCCGGGAGAACGGCCGGGGCTAACCGACGACGACCCGGCGGCTCTCGACCGCCGCCGGGCGCGGACTGGGCAGCCAGGGCGCCGCGCCGTCCACCACCGAAGGCAGCTCGACCCCGAGCCAGCCCAGTACGGCAGGGAACAGGTCGACGGT
>JBIOTT010000079.1:0-2095 GCA_044866195.1 Gemmatimonadales bacterium | reverse complement strand
AGCGGGATCTCCAGACCGCCACCTTGATGGGGCGCCAACGGCGGAGTGACCGCGGCCGCAGCCTGCTGAATCCCTCCAAAGCCGCGCGCCTCGAGCGCTGGAATGCGGGGTGCCGCACCGCGATGTGGCTGTTTCGCGACCTCCAACGGTGTGGCGATGCCGGGAGCTCTGGCCTCGTCGCGGCCTACGCCCGCCGTCTGCGTCAGGTCCAGGGCCTGGCCCCCGGACAACGCCGGGCGCGGCAGCCGCTGCCAAGAGTGGCCGCATCCCCGTACCAGCCCTTGACCCCGCGCCGGGCCACCTGGCTGGTGCTCCGGCGCGCGGAGCAGCGTACAACAGCCGAGGCGGAGCAGCTCGCGCACGTGCGAGCCCAGCAGGCCGAAATGGCCGAAGCCATCGACCTGGCCCAGGACTTTGCGGCACTCGTGCGCCAACGGCAGCCCGAACGCCGCGATGCCTGGCTGGCGCGCGGCGCCACCAGTGCGTTGCCGGCCGTGCGACGCTTTGCCAAGGGGCTCGGCCATGCACTCTACGACGACCACGAGATCCTGGCGAGACGGAGCAATCGCCTTGAGCAAGATCTCGGGGGTCGTGGGCGTCTGCCGGTGGAGCAGGATCTCCCCGTCTCGGTTGACGCGACAGACGGACCATGGTCCGGGCATGCCGATCGATGCCACAGTAGGCTTCGTGCACTCTGGTGTAGAATCGCATTCGCCGTCCTCCTCTTCACCCTTCGCGGTGTGTATGATGAGCATACCGGATGGGGAGGTTGAGGAGGAGGTTTCAATCATGATCAAGGCCGTCCACAGCCACTGAGGTGGTAAGCGAGCGATCGTCGTGGGAAGCGGCGTAGTCAGGCGGCCTGAGAAGGCCAAGTACGTCCGCATAGACTCCCTTGAGGGCATACACGTGACTCAGGGGGCTACCATGACGCCATGCGAGCTCCCCTCTCTAGGCCATTTAGCGGCTTTGGAGGTTGCCAGACGGGTCCTGTGGATTGACCCGCACCCTCCAGGGACACGACCCACTGGTGGGTGTGGGCCGAATTCATCCAAAACATGGAGGACACAGCGATGATGCTCGGAAGACGCTCATGGATGATCACCGGTGCCGCGGCGGCGGATTGCGGATCGGGCGGCGGTTCGGCCTGGGCGGCGGAGACGCCGATCCGCTATCCCGAGCCCAACATCAAGGTGCTCGACCCGCGCTTTCAGCAATATGTGCTGGGCAACGCGGCGATCGAGCGCATCGCCGGCGGCTGCCGTTTTACCGAGGGGCCCGTGTGGTTCGGCGATGGCCGCTACCTCCTGTGGAGCGACATCCCGAACGACCGGATCTTGAAGTGGGAGGAGGAAACCGGCGCGATCAGCGTGTTTCGCCGCCCCTCGAACTACGCCAACGGCAACACCCGCGACCGCCAGGGCCGCCTGATCACGTGCGAAATGGATGCGCAACGGCTGACCCGCACCGAATACGACGGCACGATCACGGTGCTCGCCGACAGCTTCGAGGGGAAGCGCCTGACCGCCCCCAACGATGTCGTGGTCAAATCGGATGGGTCGATCTGGTTCAGCGACAACGGCGCCGGCACCCGCGGCCATTACCTCGGGCACAAGGCGCCGTGGGAATTGCCGTTCCGGGTCTACCGGCTCGACCCTGGCACCGGAGCGCTGACGATCGTGGTCGACGATATGAAACGGCCGAACGGGCTCGCCTTCTCGCCCGACGAACAACTGCTCTATGTTGTCGACACGCCCGGCCCTGGGCAGCGGACGGTGCAGGTCTACGATGTGGTCGACGATGGCACCAAGACGGCCAACCGGCGCGAGTTCTGCAGCGCTGAGCCGGGCGGCAGCGACGGCCTCCGGGTCGACACGGACGGCAACCTCTGGTGCGCATGGTCCGGCGGCGAGGCCGAGGACGGGGTCGCCGTCTACGCCGCCGACGGCACAATGATCGGCCGCATCATGCTGCCCGAGCGCTGCGCCAACGTGTGTTTCGGCGGCAAGAAGCGCAACCGCCTGTTCATGGCCGCGAGCCAGTCGATCTACGCCCTCTATGTCGAGACCCAGGGGGTCTTGGGCGGCTGACCCTC
>JBIOTT010000078.1:0-23848 GCA_044866195.1 Gemmatimonadales bacterium | reverse complement strand
GCCGACCGGCAAAACTTCGGCACGATCTACTTCGACGAAGGTCAGGTCGCATACGCCTCGATCGTCAATCGGCGCGACCGGCTGGGCGACATCCTGGTCCGCAGCAAGCGGATCACGCCGGAGCAGCTCCAGGGCGCCATCGATGCCCAGGACGGCGCGCGCGACCGCAAGCTGGGCGAGATCCTGGTGGAGCAGGGCGCGCTCGGCTCTCAGGAGCTGCACGACTACGTCCGTCTCCAGATCGAGGAGGCGGTCTACTACCTGTTCACCTGGTCACAGGGCACGTTCAACTTCGAGGCCGGAGTCCGCCCCGAGCGAGAGGATTTCCCGGTCCGGATCAACCCCGAGTACCTGCTGCTCGAGGGGGCCCGCCGGGTCGACGAGTGGAGCCTGATCCAGAAGAAGATCCCGACCTTCGATCTCATCTTCTCGGCCGATGCTGCTCATGTGGGGCAGTCCGACGTGACGCTCTCGGCCGGACAGCGCGCGATCCTGCCGCTGCTCGATGGCTCGCGCGACGTGCAGCAGGTGGTGGAAGAATCCGGGCTGGTGGAGTTCGACGTAGGACAGGCGCTCTACGGCCTGATCCAGGCGGGCTTCGCCCATCGGGTGGGGACCTCCGCCGCCGCGCCGGCGCCCCGGGTCAACGAGACCCGCATCGAGGAGCACCGGAATCTCGGCATCGCCTTCTACAAGGCCGGCATGTTCGACGAGGCGCTGCGCGAGTTCCGCCGAGTCGCGGATCTGCGCCCCTCCGAGGGAAGCGCGCCGTTCTATCTCGGTCTCATCGCACTGCGGCAGGGGCGCTGGAGCGAGGCGGTGGAGGCGCTCCGCACCGCCTCCGAAAAGGCCGGGCCCCGGCCGGCCGCCCTGCACGGCCTGGCGCTGGCGCTGGAGCAGCTCGGGCAGCTGGACGAGGCCGAGAAGGCATTCGGCGATGCGGCTGGCAGGGGCCGCGACGATGCCCGGATCATGTTGGGCTGGGCTGTCGCGGCGCTCAAGCGGGGCGAGCATTCGGTCGCGCTCGGTCGTCTGGCGCGGGTCAAGGAGCTGCTCGGCGCCAAGCCGGTGCCGGGAGCCTGGTACTGGGCCGCGGCGCTGGCGCACGCCGGCGCTGACGAGTCGGAGGCCGCGGTCGCCGTCGCGCGGGCGGGAGTCGCCGCCTTTCCCCAGCACGCCGTGCTGCGCAACAATCTCGCGGTCCTGCTCGAGGCGGCCGGCGACCTCGCCGGCGCGGAAGCGGAGCTGCGGGCGGCGCTGGCGGAAGATCCCTCGCTCCCCCAGATCTTCAAGAATCTGGCCGATCTGTGCTACCGCAGCGGCCGCTACGACGAAGCGTACGAAGGCTACGAGCGCGCCGCGAAGCTGCAGCCCGATCTGGGCGACGACCTGTACTTCAAGCTGGGCAATCTCGCGGACAAGCGGCGGGACCCTGCCCGCGCGCGGGCCAGTTGGCAGCGTGCGACGGAGCTCAACCCAGGGCATCAGCTGGCCCGGGCCAACCTCGACATGCTGGAACGGGCCTCGTGACCGGGGCTGCCGAGGACCTCGCCTTCCGGGCGCTGGCCCGGCGGATCTCCGAGGGCGGCGGCCTGGCCATCGAGGCCTACAAGGCGAAGTGCATTCGCCGCCGGATCGCGGTGCGGA
Organism: Gemmatimonadales bacterium; assembly: GCA_044866195.1. Taxonomy (GTDB): domain Bacteria; phylum Gemmatimonadota; class Gemmatimonadetes; order Gemmatimonadales; family GWC2-71-9; genus DASQPE01. The sequence continues at coordinate 22,201 of JBIOTT010000078.1, read as the reverse complement.
TGCGGGCCTGCGGGGTTCACACGTACGCCGAATATCAGCGGCTGCTCGATCACAGCCCGGCCGAATACGAGCGGCTCCGCGACGCGCTCACGATCAACGTGACCCGGTTCTTCCGCAACGTGGAGACCTGGGAGCGGCTGGCCGCGGGCTTTCTTCCCGATCTCTGGGAGCCTCGCGCGGCATCGCTGCGAATCTGGAGCGCCGGCTGCGCCTCCGGCGAGGAGGCCTACAGCCTCGCCATCGTCGCGGCGGAGCTGGCACAGGCACGGGGCCATCCCGAGGCGCTGGAGCGGGTGCAGGTCGACGCCACCGACGTCGACCGCGAGAGTTTGCGGCGGGCCGAAGCCGCCCAATACCGGGCCGAGGCGCTGATGGAGACGCCGCCAGCGCTGCGCGAGCGCTACTTCGAGCGGGCCGGCGACGAGTATCGGGTGGTCGAGCGGATCCGGCGGCGGGTGCGGGTACGGGCGCTCGACCTGAGCGCGGCGACGCTGCCAGCACGGGCCTACGACCTCATCGTCTGCCGCAACGTGGTGATCTACTTCGAGCGGCCCACCCAGGAGCGTCTGTTCGTCGCCTTTGTTCGGGCGCTGCGGCCCGGCGGTCTCCTGGTGCTGGGCAAGGTCGAGACGCTGTTCGGCGCCGCCCGCGAGCAACTCACTCTGCTGGATGCCCGCGAGCGCATTTACCGGCGCCCCGCATGAGTGGACCGAACGGGCGGGAGCTGATCGTGCGGGTGGCCGACCTCAAAGTCGGTGGCGCGGAGGATACTCTCGTCACTGTAGGCTTGGGCAGCTGCGTTGCCATCATCCTCTACGACTCGGCCGTGCGGGTTGGCGGCCTGGCCCATGTGCTGCTCCCGTCGCCCGCTCTCTCCCGCCGGGAAGAGAATCCGGCCAAGAGCGCACAGACCGCCGTCCCCCTGCTGCTGGAGCAGATGGCGCGGCTGGGCGCGAGTCCCCGCCGGATCACGGCCCGTATCACCGGGGGTGCGAGCATGTTCTCAGCGCTCACGGCCCCGGGGACGGTCAACATGGGCGAGCGGAACGTGGTCTCCACCCGGAATTCGCTGATGACGCACGCCATCCCGCTGGTGGGAGAGGACGTGGGGGCCGACTACGGACGCACGGTGCGGTTCCGCGTCGCCGATGGGCGGGTGGACATCTCTTCGGTGGCCCATGGCAGCCGCACGCTCTGACCGGACCGCGCCGCAGCCGAGCGTGCTGGTGGTGGACGACAGCCCATTCTTCCGCCGGGTCATCACCGACGTGGTGAAGAGCACCGGCGAATTCCGGGTGGTAGCCACCGCCCGGAACGGGATGGATGCGATCCGGAAGGTGCACGAACGGCTGCCCGACCTGGTGCTCATGGATCTCGAGATGCCCGAGCTCGATGGGCTCGCCACCATCGGATATCTCATGTCGGAGTCGCCGCGGCCGATCGTCGTCGTGAGCGCCTATGCCGGGCCGGGGACCGCCGCCGCAATCCGGGCGCTCGAGCTCGGCGCGGTCGATCTCGTCCCCAAGGAGGACGACCGGAGTGCAGCCGCGCTCGAGCGCTTTGGCGGGCGGGTGCTCGCGGCGCTCCGGGCGGCGCGGGCCGCCGACATCCACCGGCTGCCGGTCCTCGCCCGGCCGGCGCAGGGAGAACGGGTTGCGCCGGCGCTCACCCTGCCGGGCCGGGCCCGCTTCTGTGTTGCGATCGCGGCCTCCACCGGCGGGCCCCGGGCGCTGGCGGACCTGGTGCCCGGACTCGAACGGGGCCTCGAGGCCGCTACCGTGATCGCCCAGCACATGCCGCCCAAGTTCACCCGCAGCCTGGCCGAGCGGCTGGCCGCCCAGAGCCGGATCGGCGTGGTCGAGGCGGAGCACGGCATTCCGCTGCTGGTCGACACTGCCTACGTGGCGCCCGGCGACTGGCACATGCGAGTAGCGCTCGGCACCGGCGGCCCCCAACTCGAGCTGTCGCGAGACCCGCCGGTGTGGGGCGTGCGGCCGGCCGCAGACCCGCTGTTTCGTTCGGTGGCCGAACTCTTCCGCGCCGAGGCGATAGGGGTGGTCCTCACCGGGCTGGGGCGCGACGGGGCGGACGGGCTCCGCAGCATCCACGATGCCGGCGGGGTCGGCATCGCGCAGGATCGCGAAAGCGCCACCATCTATGGAATGCCCAACGCCGCGGTTCAGGCGGGCGGCGTGGACCATGTGCTGCCGGTGTCGCGCATCGCCGAGCGGGTCAACCGCGAGCTCGCCCGGATGGCGGCGCCGTGAGCGGCGACCGCGATGCAGTGCTGCTGGTCCGGGCGGGGCGGCGGCTGGTCGCGCTTGCCCTGGACCATCTGGTCGAAGTCGTCGATCCGGGCGTGCCCATCGAGGTGCCGGCCCGGCAGCCAGCCCTCCGGGGGTTGGCGAGCATTCGCGGGAAGCTCATCCCGCTGGTACACCTCGGTGCGTTGCTCGAGGGCAGCACCTGCCCCGAGCGGGTGGGTGAAGCAGGTGTGATCATCGCCGTGGGCAACCGCCGGATCTGCCTCGAGGTGGAGGGGGTGGAGGAGGTACTTCGCCAGCCGGCGCTGCCGGTCCCGCCCGGCGCCGAACCGCTTCCCTGGGCCCTCGGCGTCACCCGGGGCCCCGACGGCCTCGTGCCGGTTCTGGACCTTCCGGCCCTCGGCGGCCGGCTCGCAAATGGAGGGAGCTGACCCGTGGGCACCGAAGACGAAATCCAGGTCGTGGCATTCCGGGTCGGGTCGCAGGAGTTCGCGCTCGACATTCTCCAGGTCGAGCGGATCCTCCGCTACCAGCGACCGGCGCCGCTGCCCAAGGCGCCCGCCTTTCTCGAGGGGGTGGTACGCTACGAGGAGGCCGCGGTTCCGGTGCTGGATCTCCGGAAGCGGCTCGAGCTGCCCGACCCGTTGCGGGAAGAAACCCGGATGATGGTGCTCCGGCTCGAGGACCAGCGGATCGCGGTGGTGGTCGATGAGGTCCGGGAGGTGATGCGGGTCGACAGCACGACCATTACGCCGCCGCCGCCGGTGGTGCGAGGCCTGGCCGCGGCCTACATCGCGGGAATCATCGCCCGGGGTGATCGCACGATCGTGTTGCTGCACGCGCTCAAGCTGCTCACCTCCACCGAGCGGCTGGCACTGTCCGAAGCCGGGGTCTCGGCATGAGCGACAGCTGGGTTGCCGGTCTCCGCGGTCAGTACCGCGACATCGAGCAGCGGCTCGGGGCCATTGCGGACGCGGCCGAGCGCGACGCGGTCAAGCGCGACATCATCGGCCTGTTCAAGCGGGTGGACGGCGCGCTGGGGGAGCTGACCCAGCTCAAGGAGGACATCCGGGCGCTGGTCGACCGCTACAAGCAGGTGAGCGTGGCGGCGGACGCGCCGCGGGCCCCTGAGTTCACCGGCGCCCGTCCCGCCATCCAGGCGGACCACCTGAACGCCTCCACCTACATCGAGAAGGGGTGGAGTCTCATCTCGCTGGGAGACTACGGCGGGGCGATCCAGGCGCTGGAGAACGCGCTGACCCGCTCCCCCGGGGCGACCCAGGCGCTCTCCCTGCTGGGCTGGGCGCAGATGCTGAGCGAGCAATACGACGAGGCGTTGGGCACCTTCTCCAAGGTCCTGATGAAGGAACCGGCCAACGCTCTCGCCCGGATCAACGTGGGCTACATCTGCCTCAAAAAGCGGATCTTCGGCGAGGCGATCGAACACCTGTCCCGGGCCATCCGGCTCGACAACGACCGCAAGGCGACACTCTACGCCCACTATTATCTGGGCCTGGTGTACCTTGAGCGTGAGATGTACGAAGATGCGCAGACGTTCCTTCAGAAGACGCTCGCCCTGGGACCCAACCTGGTCGAGGCCTGGTTCGAGCTCGGTCGCGCCCGCTGGTTCACCGGCGAACGGGAGGGCGCGAAGCAAGCCTGGAACGACGGGATCAAGGCCAACAAGTTCAATCCCTGGGCCAAGCGCTGTAAGGAGATGCTGGATCTCGCCGCCGGTGACGGGGAGATCCCGCGCAACCTGACGGCAGAGTAGGGGCGCGGCGGCATCGTTCGACTTCTCTTCCTTGCGTGGCTGATTGTCCAACAGGCCGGCCCCCGCGCGGTGCAGGTCGGTCCGGTAACCGCAGTCGCCTGGCCGGCGCAGTTCCACCTGGCGGAGGCGCTCGCCCGGGAAGCCGCGCAGGGGTCGGAATGGCCCGGGTTGGGCCGGCTCGCGCCGGATTCGCTCACTCTCATCGTCGTCCCCGATCGAACCCGCCTCGACTCGCTGGCGCACGGTCAGGCGCCGCAGTGGGGCGCCGCTCTCGCACTGCCTGCCTCCCGTACCATTCTGCTTCGAGCCGATGCCGGCGACCTGCGCCGCACGCTACGCCACGAGCTCGGCCATCTGGTACTGCACGAGCGGGTGCGGGTACGGGTCCCGTTGTGGTTCGACGAGGGCTACGCGGCGCTGGCAGCCGGGGAGTGGGAGCGGATGGGCGGGCTCGAGCTCAACCTCGCGGTAGCCCGCGGTGCGGTCCCTGATTTTCGCGGCCTGGACGCGGCGCTCCGCGGCACCGGCGGAGCCGCCGATGCCGCGTACGCGCTGGCCATGTCGGCGGTGCTGGAGCTGGCGCGGCGCAATCCCACCGGTGGCCTGGGCCCGCTGCTCGGCCGGCTTTCGCAGGGCGACGACTTCGAGGCGGCAGTGCTGGCCACCACCGGGCTGTCCGCAACCCGGTTCGAGGACGCGTGGCGCCGGTCGGTCCGGACCCGCTATACCCTGGTGACCTGGCTCGCGGCCGGCGGGGTCTGGGTAATAGTCGCTGCGGCGGTGGTCGTCCTGGTCTGGTGGCGCCGGTGGACCGATCGCGGACGGCGCGCGGCTCTCGACATCGGCTGGGAGGTTCCCCAGGAGCCTCGTGAACCTCCCCCGGCAGCTTGACCACACCCGCGGTGGGTGATAGCCTCCACGTCTATGTCCAATCTGGGGACCCGGGAAGCCACCCGGCGCACGCCTCTCGGACGGCGGAACATCGTTCTCCTGGTCGCGGCGCTGCTTACGGTGATCGCCGGGTATGTTGTACTTCAGGCCGGCAGCCCGACCCTGGCCGCTGTCCTGCTGGTATTCGGCTACTGCGTGCTCTTCCCTGTTGGTATTGCGTTATAGCATTTGGTCCAGCCCCGGCACACTATCTGCGTCGGTGGGTCCCTTATTGGGCAGGCCAATCAAGCGACCGGGCGAATAGCTCAGCTGGTTCAGAGCGCCTGCCTTACACGCAGGAAGTCGGGGGTTCGAATCCCTCTTCGCCCATGGCTGCCTGCGCCCCTGCGCGGGCGATTCTTCTTCGGTGGATCTGATCCGTTTCGGAGGTCGGGCATGTCCCTGGTTCGTCTCGCCGTCGTCGCCGCGCTCGGCGCCGCGCTCGCGGCCCCTGTCGTAGCGCAGGTTCCGCGGCGCCCCCGGGAGCAGCAGGTGGCAGCGCTGCCGCGGTTCATGGTCGCCAATCCCTATGTCACGGCCAACGCCGACTCGGCCGCAGCCGTTCAGGTGGGAACCGCGATGCGGGAGCGGATGGCCAAGATCACGGATGGCGACTACAACGTGCTGACGCAGGACCAGATGAATGAGGCCCTGAAGCAGTACGGCTACCCTGCCAATGCAATTCTGAGCCCCTCGCTGGCCTCGACCCTCGCCAAGAGCGTACAGGCGCGCGTGCTGCTGGCATCCAGCATGAGCAAGGCGGGAGGCTCCCAGTACGCGGTCCAGGCCCGCCTGGCCGGCGTCAACGATGAGGCCGGTAGCGTGGTCACGGTGCCGCAGGGTGGGGCGGGGCTAAGCGACCTGGGCAGCCGGGTCGCCCAACAGCTCGAGCCGGCCTACAAGTCGATCGTCGACGCCAAGAGCTGCGCCGGCCTGCGGTCCACCCGGCCGGACAAGGCCGCCGACGCCGCCAACAAGGCGCTCAAGCAATATCCCGGCAACGGCCTGGCCGAATTCTGCCTGGGACAGATCGCGCTGGCGAAGAAGGACACCAAGGAAGCGATCAAGCACTTCCAGGCCGCCGCCAAGAACGACCCCTTGAGCATCAACGCCTGGGCCAACCTGGCGGAGCTCTATCAGGCGCAGAACGACACCGCCAACGTCCTCGCGACTTTCCGGGAAATGCTCAAGGTTGCGCCCACCAATCAGAAGCTGCGGGAGCAGGCATTCAAGTATTTTCTGAACGCCAACAAGCCCGACATCGCCAAGGACATCGCTGATTCGGGTATCAAGAACGATCCCTACAACCCCGACTTCTACGATCTCAAGAGCAACGCCTGCCTGTTCCTGAGCGACTTCAAGTGCGCGGTCGACGCGCTGGAAGCGGGCTACGCCATCGATTCCACCAAGGCCGACACGCTCTTTTTCACCAAGATCACGGTCGCGGCCCAGCAGAAGCCCGACACGGTTCGCCTGCTCAAGTGGGCCCGCATTGCCAACCAGAAGTTTCCCAACAACGTGACGCTGCTCCAGTCGCTCGCGAAGGCCTACAGCCTCGCCGGCCAGCTCGACAGCGCGATGGCGGTGACCCAGAGGCTGGTTCAGGCCAATCCAAACGACGTGACGCCGGCCCTCGAGCTGGCGCAGAATCTGATCAACAACAAGCGGCAGAAAGAGGCGATTCCGCTGGTTCAGCTGGCAGCCCAGAAGGGTGACTCCCAGGCCAAGGAGAATGCCGCCGCGCTGCTCTACCAGGCCGCCGCGCCATTGCTCCAGGAGCCGACCCAGGACTATGCCGGAGCGGCGGAGCTGCTCCGCTCGGCGGTGACGACCGCGAGCCCGCAGGGCAAGGTGTACCCGGCGGCAAACTATCTGCTCGGCCTGGCCACCTTGCTTCAGGTCCCGCAGGTGGATCCCAAGGCGGAGAAGCAGAAGTCCTGCGACCTGGCCAACGAGGAGAGCGGACTGCTCGACGAGGCAGAGAAGGCGTTCACCGCCGGCCAGGCCGCGAACCCGGAGGTGGCGACCCGCAATCTCGGCATCATTGCCAAGTACAAGCCGCGTGCGGCCTCGATGATCAAGGCGTACTGCAAGAAGAAGAAGTAGGGGCTTCCTCGGTGCCGGCGGGGTGCCTATATTCTCCCGCCGTCGGAGGGGCTGTAGCTCAGCTTGGTTAGAGTGCCGCACTGTCACTGCGGAGGTCGCGGGTTCGAGCCCCGTCAGCCCCGCTCGGTCCGCCCTCCAACAACACCCCGTCCCAACTGCGGACGGGGTGTTGTTTGTTGGGGTTAGCCGTTAGCCATTAGCCGTTAGCTTTGGTTGCGCCGTCAGCGGCTGTCCGCGGAGGCTACGTCGCGTCGCGGCTGCAATCGCTAACGGCTAACGGCTAAATGCCCAACAACTACCACCAACCCGTCCTCCTCACCCCCCTCCTCGCCGCCATCGGCCGGCCGGCGCGGGCGGTGGACGCCACGCTGGGCGACGGCGGCCACGCCCTGGCGCTGCGCGCGCTGGGGGCGGAGCTGCTCGGAATCGACCGCGATCCGGCTGCGATCGCGGTGGCGCGCGAGCGCCTTGGGGAGACCGGAATCCGGTATCTCTCGGCCCCCTATGGCTCCGCCGTGGCACTGGCCGAGGTGGCAGAGTTCCGCCCGGACCTCGTGCTGCTCGATCTCGGCGTCTCATCGCGGCAGCTGGACCAGGACGCCCGCGGCTTCAGCTTTCGCCCCGGGGCGGCGCTGGACATGCGGATGGGTGGCACCGGCCCCACGGCCGCGGATCTGCTGAACCGGACCGACGAGCGCACCCTGGCCGCCATCCTCGCCGACTGGGCCGACGAGCCGCGAGCCCGGCGGCTCGCCGCGGAGATCGTCCGGCGGAGGACCGTGCGCCCGTTCGCCGTGAGTGACGACCTGGTGAACGCGATCCGCGCGGTTCTGGGGCCCCGATCGGGGCCGGCGGATTTCGCCCGGATCTTTCAGGCGATCCGGATCGCGGTCAACGACGAGCTGGCCGAGCTCGAGCGCGCGCTTCCTGCATTCCGGGATGCTCTGCGGCCTGGCGGCCGGCTGGCCGTAATCAGCTATCATTCGGGCGAGGATCGGGTGGTCAAGCAAGCGTTCCAGGCGTGGAGCAAGCGGTGCGTGTGCCCCCCGCGCCAGCCGGTGTGCACCTGTCGTGGCCGGGCGCTCGGCCGACTCGAGCCCCGCAAGCCCATCGGGCCCGAGCCCGCCGAGATCGCCGACAACGCCCGGGCGCGGAGCGCCAAGTTGCGCATCTTCCGAGTGGCCGATGAGGGTTAAGGGCCGGCACTGGCTCCTGCTCTGGCTGCTCCTGTTTCTGCTGGTGGCCGTGGCGGTGGTGGCTCGGCAGACCGCCGCATTCAAGGTAGCGCGCCGGCTCAGGGATCTTCGAGACCAGCGTGCCGCGCTGGAAGCCCGCCGAGCCGATCTCGAGCGGCGGATCCGCGAAGCCTCGGGCCGCCAGGTACTGGTGCCCAAGGCCGAGCGCGATCTGGGTCTTCACCTCCCGGGCGATAACGAATTCATCCTGTTTGCCGCGCCCACTGGGCCGGTCCCCAAGCGCTGATGGCCAAGCCGGAAGCCCGGATCGCCGCGATTCAGTTTTGTCTTGCCGCCGGCATCGCCGCGATCGTGGGTCGGGCGGCGCAGCTCCAACTGTTCGAAGGTTCCCGCTGGTCGCGCGAAGCAGAGGCTCAGCGGACCGAGCGCGCCATGCTCCCGGCTCGGCGAGGAACGCTCTACGATCGCAACGGCGTTCCCCTCGCTGTGACCCAGGAGTTCTACCATGTGGGGGTGGCCGCCAACGAGCTCGGCAATCGCCGGGCCGCCGTGCGCGTGCTGAGCACCCAGCTTGGGATCGCCGCCGCCCAGATCGAGCGCGACCTCGCCCGGAAGAAGTGGGCCTACTGGCATGGCCCGTTCACGGCTTCCCAGGTGCAACGGCTGCGCGGCGTCAGCGGCATCCACCTGGACGGCGAGTTCTTGCGATTCTATCCCGCGCGGGAGCTCGCCCGGCCAATCATCGGCGGGCTCGCACCCGAGACGGCGACCGGCGCCTCGGGTGTCGAGCTGGCGCTCGACTCGGTGCTCACCGGTCGACCGGGCGAGGCGGTCCTCTTGAAGGACCGGGCCGGGCGCCGGTACGACTCGCCCTCCCGCCTGGTGCGCGAGCCGGTCGCTGGACGCGACGTCTGGTTGACGCTCGACGCGGAGTTGCAGGAGATCGCGGAGCGGGGCCTCGCCGATGCGCTGGAGGAGATGCGTGCGGCGGGGGGCGACGTGGTGTTTCTCGACCCCAGCACCGGGGAGCTGCTCGCACTGGCTTCCCGCCATGCCGGCGGTGTGGCGGCCGCATCCACCATTACCGATCCGTTCGAGCCGGGCTCGACCGCGAAGCTTTTCACCGCGGCCGCGCTCCTCGCGTACGACCGGGTGGACAGCACGGCCGCCGTGAGCGGCGAGAACGGCGAATGGCTCATGCCGGTGAACACGCACGGGCGGACCCGGCGGATCACCGATACCCACAAGTCGTCCGGCAACCTGACCCTGGCACAGGCAATTCAGATCTCGAGCAACATCGCGATCTCCAAGTTCGCTCAGCGGCTGGCGCCGGAGGAGCAATATGGCGTACTGCGGGACTTCGGCTTCGGCAGCCCCACCGGGGTGGAATTTCCCTCGGAATCCCGCGGGCGGCTGGCGCGGCCGGATCAATGGCAGCCGATGTACACCCGCGCCAGCGTCGCCATGGGGTACGAGTTCGGCGTCACGCCGGTGCAGCTGGCGGCCGCGTACGGAGCCGTTGCGAACGACGGCGTGCTGCTTTCTCCGACGCTGGTACGCGAAATTCGAAGCCCGGCGGGAGTGCGACTCTACCGCCACCAGCCCGAGCCGGTCCGCCGGGCGATCAGCCCCGAGATCGCGGCCCGGCTGCGGGGCTTTCTGGCCGGCGTGGTGGGAGAAGGTGGGACGGGCGAGCGGGCCCAGCTGGCCAATTATGCTCTGCTGGGTAAGACAGGAACGGCGGTGCGATTCGAACGCGGGCGCTACATCCGCGGGGAATACACCGCATCATTCGCGGCCCTGTTCCCGGCGGACCATCCCCAGCTCGTGGTGATCGTGAAGATCGACAACCCGAAGGGCAGCTACTACGGCGGTCTGACCGCCGCGCCGGTGACCAAGAGCATGTTGCAGCAGGCGCTCGCCTCCCACCGCGTCGCTATCGACCGCACCCGACTGACCGGATCCGAAGTGGCGGGGGCTGCGACCGAGGGCACAGGCGACGCTGCGCTGCCCGGTGCGGTGACCATCGTGGTGCCGTGGCCGACATCGCCGGCGGAGTCGGTGGCCAGGTCCCTGCCCGTGCCGGACGTGCAAGGCGTGACGGTCCGGCAGGCGGCGCTCCTGCTGCACCGGCACGGATTCCGGGTGGATCTCCGTGGCACCGGTCTGGTCGCGGGGAGCTCCCCGGCGGCCGGCGCCGAAGCGGCGCCGGGCTCGACGGTAACCGTCTGGACCGCGGGCCCGCCATGAGCCTCGATTGGACCCAGCTGCTCGCCGAACTGCGGCGGGCGGGACTGCTGGTGTCGGCCGGCAACGGGTCACCGGCTCTGTCCTCGCTCACCAGCGACAGTCGGACAGTGGTCCCCGGGTCGGTCTACGTCGCGGTGCGCGGCTCCCAGGCCGACGGGCACCGGTTCATTCCCGAGGCGGTGCGACGGGGGGCGGCGGCCGTGGTGGTGGAGGCGGAAGTACAAGGCTCCGACCTGCCCCAGGCAGTGGTGCGCGACGGGCGCCGAGCGGCGATCGTGCTCGGCGCCGCGTGGTACGACCATCCCGGTCGCAAGCTTCGCATTGCGGGCATCACCGGTACCAACGGCAAGACCACTACCGCGGCGCTGCTGCGGCACCTGCTCAACGCGCATGGTACAGCGGGCAGTATCGGGACCATCGGCGCAGTGGACGGTGCGGGCGAAAGCATCGCATCGACGGCAGGTTCTCTCACCACTCCCGGCCCCATCGATCTGCAGGCGACGCTCGCGGCGCTCGCGAGCCGCGGGGTGACAGATGTTGTCATGGAGGCCTCCTCGCACAGCCTCGACCAGGGCCGGCTCGATGGGCTCACACTCGCGGCCGGGGTCTTCACCAACGTTACGCGCGACCATCTGGACTATCACGGCACCATGGAGGCATACGTCGCCGCGAAGCTCAAGTTGAGCACGCTGCTCGGCACCACCGGAACTGAGGTAGTGAACGTCGACGACGACGCCTGGGCTGCCCTCCCAAGCCGGGGGCGCCGAGTCACCTTCGGGCTCCATCCCACAGCGGACATCCGGGCAGCCGAGGTGACGCTCGACGCTGCCGGCAGCCGATTCGTGCTTACCAGCCGCTCTGGTGCCGCACCCGTGATGCTGCCGCTGCTGGGTGACTTCAACGTGTCGAACGCGCTGGCTGCTTCCGCCGGTGCGCTGGCGCTCGGGACCCCGCTCGCCCAGGTCGTGGCCCGCCTGGCCCAGGCGCCACAGGTGCCCGGCCGTATGGAGAAGCTCAGCGACCGCCCCTGCGTGGTGCTGCGAGACTACGCCCACACCCCCGATGCACTGGAGCGTGCGCTCGCGACCCTTCGGCCGCTCACCCGCGGCCGGTTAGTCGTGCTGTTCGGCTGCGGCGGTGACCGTGATCGCGGCAAGCGGCCAATCATGGGGCGCATCGCGATCGCCCGGGCCGACCTGGCCGTGGTGACGTCGGATAATCCCCGCAGCGAGGACCCCGATGCCATCATCGACGAGATCGAGCGCGGCATGGGAGAAGCGACGCATCTGCGAATTACCGACCGGCTCGCCGCGATTCGACGCGTGCTGGACGACGCTGGGCCGGACGATACCATCCTGCTCGCTGGCAAGGGACACGAGATCTACCAGGTGGTGGGGACGCAGAAGCTGCCGTTCGACGAAAGGCGGATCGTCATGGACTACGTGGACGGCGAGACGGCGTGACCCCTCCGTGGTCCGAGAAGGACGTCCGCGCCGCACTGGGCCTCGGCACCGTCGCCGGCCGTCCTCCCATCGAGTTCAGCGAAGTCTCCACCGATACCCGTACCCTCCAGCCCGGCGCCCTGTTCGTCGCCCTCAAGGGTGAGCGGTTCGATGGACACGATCATCTCCGCGCCGCGGCCGCGGCCGGCTCGGCTGCGGCCGTCGTACGCTGTGGCTCGGCGCCCGTGCCCGGGCTTGCGTTGCTCGAAGTCGAGGACACGCTTCGCGCGTACGGCGCTCTGGCGCACGCGCGAAGAGAGGCCATCACCGGGCCCGTCATCGGGGTGACCGGCACCAATGGCAAGACCAGCACCAAAGAGATGCTGGCGGCGGCGCTCCGCACCCGCTGGCGCACCCACGCAACCCGGGCCAATCTGAACAACCTCGTGGGAGTGCCGGCCACCATTCTCGAAGCGCCGGCCGATACCGAAGCCCTGGTAATCGAGGCAGGGGCCAATGTGCCCGGCGAGATCGGCCGATACCGCGAGATCATCGATCCTTCCGCAACCGTCATCACCAACGTGGCCAGCGGGCACCTCGAAGGGTTCGGATCGCTGGCGGGAGTCCTGGCCGAAAAGCTGTCGCTGCTGCGAGACGCCCCCCTGGCCGTAGTCGGGACCAACCCTGCCGCCCTGGCTGAAGGCGCGCGGAGGCTGGCCCGGCGCGTGGTCACCGCCGGGCTGGATGCCGCCGACCGAATCCCCCATCGGGTGAGCGTCGACGACCTGGGGCGCGCGACGGTCGAGGTCGACCGGCATCGCTTCAGCCTGCCGTATCCCGGCCGCCACCTCGCCGAGAACGCCATGCTCGCCTGGGCCATGGCTCAGGAGCTCGAGCTCGATCCACGGGCCGTCGCGGATGCGCTCACACGGTTCACCCTCCCCGGTGGCCGGACCGAGCTCCGGCAGGAGGGGCGCCTTACCGTCCTGAACGATTCCTATAATGCCAATCCGCAATCATTTCAGGCGGCGATCGAAACCGCGCGGGACCTGCGGCGCGGCCGGCGCCTGATATTCGTCGCGGGCACGATGCGAGAGCTGGGGGCCGACGCCGAGCGACTGCACGGGGAGGTGGCGCGGTCTCTGGTCGAGCTCGGTCCGGATCTGCTGGCGGCGGTCGGGGAGTTCGTTCCCGCTCTCGAGCCCTGGCGGGCCAAGCTGGGTGAGCGGCTCGTCTCTGCGCCGGACGCGCTCAGCGTGGGCCCACTGGTTGCCGAGCGACTCCGGGGAGATGAGGTGGTCGTGCTCAAGGCATCCCGCGGCGTAGCCCTCGAACGTATACTTCCGCAACTTCTCGCCCGAGCCCGTTGAGGCCGGCACCTTCCCGGAATGGTGACGCCGCTCGCGTTTACGCTCTTCGCGTTCGTCGCGTCCGTCGCCGCGGGCCTCTTGGGATCTCTTCTTGGCCTGGGTGGGGGGATCATCGTCATCCCGGCCCTCACCCTCTGGCTGCACATCGACATCCGGTACGCGATCGGCGCCTCCATTGTCTCCGTCATCGCGACGTCGAGCGGAGCGGCGGCGACCTACGTCCGGGATCGGATGACGAATCTCCGCGTGGCGATGGTGCTCGAAGTAGCGACGACGACCGGCGCGCTCAGCGGCGCATACCTCGCCGGCCGGCTCGGCGGACGCTGGCTCTACGTCATCTTCGGCGCTGTGCTGGCCTACGCCTCCCTGGCGATGGTTCGAGGCGGCTACGGCGGGCGCGCGCGGGCGCAGCGGCCTGCGCCCTGGGCCGATCGACTGCGCCTCCATAGCACGTACTTCGATGAGCAGCTAGGCAGGGAGGTCCCCTACCGGGTGTCCAGCACGCGGATCGGGCTCGCGCTCATGTACGTGGCGGGCGTGATCAGTGGTCTGCTGGGCATCGGATCGGGGGCTCTCAAGGTACCAGCGATGGACCTGGCCATGGGGTTACCGATCAAGGTCTCGACGGCCACGAGCAACTTCATGATCGGGGTCACCGCCGCCGCCAGCGCCGGAGTCTACTTCGTCCGGGGCGACATCGATCCCTTCGTGGCCGCGCCGGTCGCGGTGGGCGTGCTGCTCGGCGCCGCGGCGGGATCCCGCTGGCTGGGCCGGCTCAAGAGCTCCACCATCCGCTTCATCTTCGTCCTCGTGCTGCTTTGGATGGCCGGACAGATGCTGCTGCAGGGCTGGCGCGGTTGAGCGCGACTCCGGACTCTGCGCCCTTGCGCCCCCGGGACACCCGACGGATGGAATTGCTTATCAGCGCGGTCCTCCGGGGGGGAGTGCTCATCGGCCTGGTCCTGATCCTGCTGGGCACACTGATGACCTTCCTGCACCATCCTGAGTATCTCTCCTCGGCCCAGGAACTGGACCGTCTCACCCGGCCGGGTGCGAGCTTGCCGCACACCCTGCGTGACGTGGAGTCCGGCCTGCTCGAGCTCCGGGGCCAGGCGATCGTCGCGCTGGGGTTGCTCATCCTGATGGCCACGCCGGCGGTGCGGGTAGCCGTGTCTGTCGTGGCGTTCGCCGCCGAGCGAGATCGCACCTATGTCGCCATCACCCTGACCGTGCTGGCGCTTCTCGCGCTGAGCTTCTTCCTCGGCGGCGCAGGCTGACCTATACTTCCGCAACTTCTCGCCCGCGCGCACTGACCCCGACGAGGCTCGATGTTCTATCACCTGCTCGCGCCCCTCGGCAAGCACTTCATCATTTTCAACCTGTTCAACTACATCTCGTTCCGGGCGGCCGGCGCGACGGTCACCGCGCTCCTGCTCGCGTTCATCGTCGGTCCGCCGGTGATCGCGCGGCTCAAGGCCCGCAAGATCGGACAGATCATTCGCGCGGAAGGCCCGGCGACTCACCAGGGCAAGCGCGGCACGCCCACGATGGGCGGGCTCATCATTCTGCTGGCGACCATCGTGCCCACGCTTCTCTGGGCTCCGCTCACCAACCGGTTCGTGGTCGTGGCGATGATCTCCACCCTGTGGATGGGGTGCATCGGATTCGTGGACGACTACCTGAAGATCGTCCAGGGCAAATCGCGCGGCCTGGTCGCCAAGTACAAGCTGGTGGGCCAGTGCAGTTTCGGCCTGCTGCTCGGGCTCTTTCTTTATCTCAGGCCGGTGGTCCCGATGGAAACCATTCCGGCGACTGCCACCACGCTGCCGTTCTTCAAGTACCTGGTGGTCAACTTTGCGCCCTGGCTGTTCGTCGTCTTCGTGACCGTGGTGATCACCGGTACCAGCAACGCCGTGAACCTCACCGACGGACTCGATGGACTTGCCACCGGCCTTGCCGGGATCGCCGCATTCGGGTTCGCGGTGTTCGCCTACCTGTACGGCCGGGTCGACACGACCACGTACCTCAACCTGTTCTACCTTCCCGGCGCGGGGGAGCTTGCCGTCTTCTGCGCGGCGCTGGTGGGCGGTACGATCGGCTTTCTGTGGTTCAACGCCCATCCCGCCCAGGTTTTCATGGGCGACACTGGAAGCCTGGCGATCGGCGGAGCGCTCGGCACGGTTGCAATCCTGCTCAAGGCGGAGTTCCTGCTGCTCCTGATCGGCGGCGTGTTCGTGGCGGAGGCAGTGTCGGTCCTGATTCAGACCGGGACCTACAAGTGGCACAAGCGCACCCGGGGCCGGGAGTATGCCGACGCTCACCGGGTCTTCCGGATGGCGCCGCTTCATCATCATTTCGAGAAGCTGGGCTGGGCGGAGACCACGGTCGTGACCCGGTTCTACATCCTCGGGTTGCTTGGCGCCCTGGTGGCACTCTCGACCCTCAAGGTGCGCTGATGATCGAGCAGTGGGAGGCGAGCGGACGGGAGGTGGCGGTGGTGGGCCTGGGCAAGAGCGGGGTCGCGGCCTCGCGGCTGCTCCGCGCCAACCGGGTCCGGGTCTATGCGTCCGACACGGGCACCGGGCCTGCACTCGAGGCGCAGGCCGCCGAGCTGGTGGGCGCCGGCGCCTCGGTGGATCTGGGTCGACATGACCTCGAGCGCATCCGCGGCGCAGTCGCCGTGGTCGTATCCCCGGGAGTACCGCCAGACGCGCCTCCGCTCGCCGCGGCCCGGGCGGCCGGAGTCACGATCGTAGCCGAGGTGGACCTGGGCTTCACCCGGCTTCGCCGCGCCCGCTGCATCGGCATCACCGGCACCAACGGCAAGACGACGACCACGTCGCTGGTGGCGCACGGGTTGACGTCGGCCGGCGTTCGGGCCGAGGTGGCAGGCAACATTGGCCGGCCGCTCTGCGACCTGGCCCGCGAGGGGCAGGAGCCGGACTGGATCGCGCTCGAGCTCTCGTCCTTCCAGCTGCACGACTCGCCTCACCTGGAGCCCGCCATCGGCCTCCTGACCAACCTGGCGCCCAACCACCTCGATCGATACCACAGCCTGGACGAGTACTACAGCGACAAGGCGCTGCTCTTCCGCCACGCCGGGCCGCAATCGGTATGGATCACCAATGCCGACGATCCCGCGGTCCAGAGCATGGTCCGCGGCGTGGCGGGCCGGCATCTCCGATTTTCCATTTGCGATCGGGCGGACGGCTGGTACGACCGGAGCGGCCGCCGGTTGATGCTGGGCGACCAGCCGCTGCTGCCGCGCGACCAGCTGCCGCTCCTGGGCGATCACAACGTCGCGAACGCGCTGGCGGCGGCGCTCGCGGCGCGCGAGGCGGGGGCCGAGCCCGCGAAGTTGGCAGATGGGCTGCGCACCTTCCGGGCGATCCCTCACCGGGTCGAGCCGGTGCGCGAGGTCGATGGCGTGCTCTGGGTCAACGACTCGAAGTCCACCAACGTGACCTCGACCGAGGTTGCCGTGGCCGCATTGGATCGGCCGTTCGTGCTCCTCCTGGGCGGCAGGCACAAGGGAGCGCCGTATTCCCCACTGATTCCGCTACTGGAGCGGCGCTGCCGAGCCGTGGTCGCATATGGTGAAGCCGAGCCGATCGTGGCGGCGGATCTGGGCGCCGCCGTGCCGGTGGAGCGGGCCGGCCGGGACTTCACGGCCGTACTCGCGGCGGCTCGACGCCTGGCCCGGCCGGGTGATGCCGTGTTGCTGTCTCCGGCCTGCTCTAGCTACGACATGTTCACCAACTACGAGGAGCGGGGCGACCGGTTCCGGGCCGCCGTGCTGGCCATGTGAACGACCATCCCATGCGCCACCCGGGCGAGCTTCGCTGGGAGACCCGGCTCCTGGGCGTCGTCACCCTGGCGCTGCTCGTCTTCGGTATCGCCGCGACGTACGGCGCGTCGAGCCTCACCACCGTGAACGGCAAAACAGTCGGGATGGCCTTTGCGTGGCGCCAGCTGACCGGGGCCGCGCTTGGTGGACTTCTGCTCCTCTGGCTCTCGCGGGTGGACTACTATCGCTGGCGGCACTGGGCCTGGCCGCTGATGCTGATCACGCTCTGCCTGCTGCTGGTTCCGCTGCTTCCCTTTACCCGATCGATCGCACCAGTCCTGAACGGAGCTCGACGCTGGGTGAGCATGGGCCCCATCAACTTCCAGCCGTCCGAGGTCGCCCGGCTCGCCGTCGTCATCTGGTGTGCCATGCTGGCGGCAAAGAAGGGTGACCAGGTCCGGGAGTTCAAGAAGGGCGTCCTCCCTTTCATCGTCGTGCTGGGTACCGTCGCGCTGCTGATCCTGCTCGAGCCCAATCTCTCGATGGCCACGCTGGTGGCGCTGCTCGGCGGCCTGGTGCTGTTCACGGCCGGGGCCAAGCTGGGCCACTTCTTCCTGCTGGGCGGGGTAGGGGTGCTCGCGGTCTTTCATCAGATCAAGGACGCGCAGTACCGCCTGGCTCGCCTGCTCACCTTCCTCAACTCGGGCGAGGGAAACCTCGAGGGCGGGTTCCAGATCCACCAGTCGCTGGTCGGGATTGGGTCCGGGCGCCTGTTCGGCGTCGGCTTTGGGCAGGGGCAGCAGAAGCTGGGCTATCTGCCGTACGCCTACTCCGATTTCTTGTTCAGCACCATCGGCGAAGAGTGGGGATTCATCGGGATCTGCCTGGTGGTGGCGGCCTTTGCGCTGTTTTGCTGGCTGGGCTTCCGCATCGCCAAGACGGCTGCCGACCCGTTCGGGCAGTATCTGGCCGCGGGTCTCACGGCAACCGTCGGCCTCACCGCGTTCATGCACATGGCCGTCTCGCTCGATCTCATGCCGACGACCGGTCTCACCCTCCCGTTCATGTCCTACGGACGGTCGAGCCAGGTGATGTCGCTGGCGGGAACCGGCATCCTGATCAACATCGGCCGGATGCGGTGGCGACCTGCAGCGGCGGCGGTGGAGTCGGGCAGGCGGTCAGGCGCGCAGGCCGAGATGGGGGCGGGCAGGCGGCCAAGCGGGCAGGCGGACAGAGCGTAGCCTCGCCGTGTCTGTCCGCCCGTCCGCCCGTCCGCCTGTCCGCCGCGTTCTCATCGCCGGCGGGGGGACGGGCGGCCACCTGATGCCTGCGCTCGCAATCGCCGAGGCGCTCCGCGAGCTCGATCCGACCGTTGAACCGGTGCTGGTCGGGGCCGAGCGCGGAGTGGAAGCGAAGGTGCTACCCACGCGCGATTTCCGATACCACCTGCTGCCGGCCGAGCCGATTTATCGGCGCCAATGGTGGAGAAACCTCCGCTGGCCGGTGGTCGCGCTGCGGCTGCTGCAGCGGCTCCGTCAGCTCTATCGGCAGGAGCGCCCGGCAGTCGTGCTCGGCACCGGAGGCTACGCCTCGGGTCCGGTGGTCTACTGGGGCGCCCGGATGGGCCTGCCTGCCGCCATTCAGGAGCAGAACGCATATCCCGGCGTGACCAGCCGTCTGCTGAGCCGGTCCGCTCGGCATGTCTACCTGGGGCTTCCCGAGGCCCGGCCGCTGCTGCGCCCGGGCCCGCACACCGAGTTCTTCGATACCGGCAACCCGATCGCGCCACCCACACCCGAGCGGCGCGACGCAGCCCGGCAGCGGTTTGGACTTGCCCCCGCCGCGCCGGTGGTGCTGGTGACCGGTGGAAGCCAGGGCGCCCTGGCGGTCAATCGGGCGGTGGCTGAGTGGCTGGACGCGGGCCTGCCCAGGGGGGCGGCCATCCTGTGGGTCACGGGCCGGGGGACCTATGCCGAGTTCGCTCGCTACCACACCCCGCCCGGCGTTCAGGTGCTCGACTTTCTCGACCCGATGGCCGACGGCTACGCGGTCGCCGATCTGGTGGTCTCCCGGGCCGGGATGATCACCGTGGCCGAGCTGTGCGCGTGGGGCCTTCCGAGCATCCTGGTCCCCTTGCCGACCGCGGCCGCCGATCACCAGTGGCGAAACGCGCGGGTCCTCGCCGACGCCGGAGCCACGGTACTCCTACCCCAGCCCGATCTGTCGGGCGGCCGGTTGGCTGCAGAGGTGGGGCATCTCCTGGCCGATCGGCCGCTCCGGCTGGCGATCGCCGAGGCCGCTCGCAGGCGCGGCCGACCTCAAGCATCGCATGACATCGCGTCCAAACTTTTGACGCTCGCCGGGTGACTCGGACTGTTGCAAAGCACGGCGAGATTTTACATTAGCTCATCCACAATGGCATTGTTCGACTCTGCGGATCGGCGCCCGGTCCACTTCATGGGGATAGGGGGTGCCGGCATGAGCGGGCTGGCGCTGATCGCCTGCCGCCGCGGGGTCGTCGTTACCGGGTGCGATGCCGACCCGGCCGGGGCGCAAGACTTGGCAGCCTTGGGCGTGCCGGTCGCGGCCGGGCATTCACCGGCGCATCTCGAAGCCGTGCGCGCCCTGGTCTACACTGCGGCGGTGCCGGCCGACCATCCGGAGTTGAGCCGGGCCCGGGCTCTGGGTCTCCCGGTCATCCCCAGGAAGGTCGCGCTCGCCGAGCTGGTTGCCGGGCGTACAGTGGTCGCCGTCAGCGGAACCCATGGAAAGACCACGACGACTGTGATGGCCACCGAGGCCCTGGCCGCGGCCGGTCGCGACCCTACGGGCATTGCCGGCGGGCGGGTCCCTTCCTGGCACGGCAACGCGCGGATTGCGGGCGATGCGCTCTTCGTCGTGGAAGCGGACGAATACGACCAGGCGTTCCTGACGCTCCAGCCTACCGTCGCACTGGTCAACAATGTGGAGCCCGATCACCTGGAGTGCTACGGCTCGATGGCGGCCCTGGAAGACGCGTTCGTCGAGTTCGCTTCCCGGGCGGACCTGGTGCTGGTCGGGGCGGATGACGGCGGTGCACGCCAGGTGGCGGTGCGGCTGGGTGCTCGCGCGCGCACGTTCGGCCTCGCCTCTGATGCGGATGTCCGGATCAGCGGCGTGACTCAGACTCCCGGCGAGACCTCGGCGGACGTCGCCCTGCCAGGCGTCGGCGTTATCCGGCTCCGGCTGGGGGTCCCCGGGCTGCACAATCTCCGGAACGCGGTCGGCGCACTTGCGGCCACGCTGCATCTCGCGCCCCGTCAGCTCGAGCCGGCTCTCGCTGCGCTCCGCGGGTTCGGGGGGGTCGGGCGGCGGTTCGAGCGCCTGGGGGAGTTCGGCGGGGTCGAGATCGTGGACGACTACGCCCATCACCCGTCGGAGCTGGTGGCAACGCTCGCCGCGGCCCGCCAGGCTTTTCCCAGCCGGCGGTTGGTGGCAGTATTCCAGCCGCATCTGTTCTCGCGCACGGCGGCGCACGGCAGTGCGATGGGCGAGGCCCTCGCACAGGCCGACCTGGTCGTGGTCACCGAGGTGTACGCGGCGCGGGAGGATCCCATCCCCGGAGTCAGTGGCCGCCAAGTGGCCGAGGCCGCGGAACGGGCCGGTGCCGATGCCATCTTCGAAGCGGATCGGGCGGCGCTGGGACGGCGGGTGCTGGCGCTCCTCCGGCCGGGCGACGTGGTGCTCACGCTCGGCGCCGGTGACATCACCCGGGTGGGTCGTGAGCTCGTGCAGTGGCTGCAGGCGGCCTGAAACTCCGCTGGACGATTCTCGGCGGGCTGGCTCTGTCGGCGGCTATCTGGTTCGGTGGCCCGCGACTGCTGCGGCGGCTCGACTTTTTCCAGGTCCGGCGGATCGAGATCACCGGGGCGCGCTACCTGGCGCCCAAAACCATTACCCGGGCGCTGGGGCTCCGGCCTGTCGCCAGCGTCTTTGACGACCTTGGCGCGATGGAGCGGCGGCTTCGCGCGGTGCCCGGCGTTAAGGCGGCCGAACTCGGGCGCCGGCTGCCCGGGACCCTCACGGTAACGGTAGGCGAGACCGAGCCGGTGGCGCTCATTCCCCGGCGCGGGGCGCTGACCCCGGTGGACGACCGCGGCAGGGTCCTTCCATACGATCCGGCGCAGGTCGTGCCCGACCTGCCGATCGCCACCAGCGCCGACTCCGGGTTGACCCGGGTGCTGGCAACGGTGCGCCTGGCGGATCCGGCGCTGTTCGGCCGGATTACCAGCGCGGCGCGGATCCGGGACGACGTGGTGCTCGACATTGAAGGCCGGCGCTTCTGGTTCACGGCCAAGGCAACAGCGGAGGACGTACGAGCGGTGACGGCGGTCGCACAGGATCTCGCCCGACAGCAGCGCTCGTACCGGGAGCTGGACGGGCGGTTCGCCGGGCAGGTGATCGTGCGCTGGGCGGGCGCGTGAGCCCTCAGCCCCAACGGCTGGTGGCCGGCCTCGACCTCGGCTCGACCAAGGTGGTGGGGATCATCGCCGAAGTCGCGGGAGATGGACGGGAAGCCGGCGCCAAGGTCTTGGGCTTCGGAGTCGAGCGCAGCCATGGCATCCGCCGGGGCGTGGTGCGCGACATGGAGGAGACCACCCGCGCCATCGACAAGGCGATGCGCGATGCCCAACGTATGGCGGGTGTCGATGTGGGGACGCTCTACTGCGGCATCGCGGGGGAGCACGTCTCCGGCCGCAGTTCGCACGGGATGGTCTCGGTCAATGGCGATGAGATCCGCACCGGCGACGTGGCGCGGGTCAACGACATGGCGAGCAATGTCTCCTTCGGCCGCGACCACGAGCTGCTCCACGCGATCCCACTCGACTACATCATCGACCAGCAGGGCGGCATCAACGAGCCGATCGGCATGACCGGCTCTCGGCTCGAGGCTGAGGTGTATCTGGTGACGGTGCTCTCGAGCGTGCTGCAGAATCTCCGCCGCTGCGTGGAGCGCACCCCAGCTCCACTTCATCCGGCGTGAGGACCGCGAGCGAGCCCGCCAGCGGCTCGAGCACGAACTCCCCCACGTGATAGCCGGCC
>JBIOTT010000077.1:0-3262 GCA_044866195.1 Gemmatimonadales bacterium | reverse complement strand
CCCGACCGGCAACCGCTACGGCGGCGAGATCGTCGTTACCCAGAAGGTGACCCCGAAAGCGACCGTATACCTGCAGGGCGACTACGGCGAGGAAAACGACGCCTTCGGCGTGGACCTCAACGCCAAGTGGTGGGCGGCAGGTCTCTGGGTGACATATGACGTGGGCCCGGCGCTGACGGTGGCGATCCGGGGCGACTACATGGACGACAAGGACGGGTTCCGCACCTCCGGCGTGCTCGGCTTCCCCACGAACACCGGCCAGAAGTTCGGGAGCGGCACACTCACCTTCAACATCAAGAAGTGGGGCTCAGCGCTCATCCGGCCGGAGATCCGCTACGACCGGTCGAACCTGGAGGCGTTCGAGGACAGCGACGGGGACTTTCACAAGGACCAGATCAGCTTCGCGCTCGGAGCGTCCTATCTGTTCTGAGCGTTGGGCCTGCCGTTCCGCAGCTCTTACCTGGACGCTCCGGGCGGCGCGAGCACAGCGCCGCCGCGCCGCTTGGCGCCGGGGCGCTCAGGTGCGGGCTGGCGTCGCCGGGGCGGGGGTGGGGCTGGGGTCGGGCTCGAGGTGCAGCGAACGCTGCATCTCATCCTCCATCGCCTTGCGGAGCTCCATCAACCGCTCGGCGTAGCCCTCCAACGCGCGGTCGTGTTCGGTGACTGGAACCCACTTCGGCACCGGGCGCGGCCGCCCGTCATCGCTCAGCGCCACAAAGACGGCGACGCAGTGACCGCAGCGGCGGCGTTCGGCCTCCTTGGGGTCGCCGGCATAGATGTCGATCATGATGTGCAGACTGGTGGTGCCGGTCCGGATCACTTCTGCCCGCAGCTCGACCACGTTGCCCACCTGGATCGGGTGAATGAAATGGATCCCGCCTACATACACCGTCACGCAGTAGCTTCCGGTCCAGGCTGCCGCGCAGGTGTAGCCTGCCTGGTCGACCCATTTCATCACGGCACCCCCGTGCACCTTGCCGCCGAAGTTGACGTGCCCGGGCTCCGCCAAGAACCGCAGGATGCTCTGCCGCTGCTCCACTGGTCTACTCCGAGTCGTGGTGAGGTCTTGACCGGGCGCCGTCCGGCGCCAGCTTCCTTCGCTGATGGCCCAACCTGCTCAGCCTCCGCCCCCGCCCGCCGCCGGTCCCGCCGCCGTCTCCGCGCCTGCCGGCCGCCGAGGCTGCGGATGCGCGGCGCTGTTCGGGGCTGCCGCCGTCGCCGCGCTCGCGGCAGCGGGTTATTTCCTCGCGCAACCAACCTTCGTGTTCTCGAACGGGCTGGTGGCGCCGGTGCGTCTCGTGATCAACAACACGGCGCGGGTGGTGCCACCGGGTGAGACCACCAGGATCAAGATCGGGCGGAAGCTCCTGGTTGCCGAGTGGGAGCTGGAGCGGCCCTTGTCGGCCGATCGCCAGCCCATGGGCGAAAGCGTGCGGGGATCGTGGGTCGTCCCCAATCCGCGCGGCACCGTCACCCGGACGGCGGGGGCTCGGCTCGACATCGGCGACTATTTTGCGCCGCTGGTAACTAACGCAACCGATCGCCTGCTCCGGATCACCGTGAACGCAGGGCTCGACGGCGCGCGTGACTGCGGTTGCGCCGTCAGGCCCGGTGCTCGCCGCGTGTTCCTCGGTTACTACCGACTCTACCGGAACAGCACCCTCCAGGCAACCGACCCCAATGGCCGCACCGCCACCTTCCGCGACCTCGGGCCCGAGGCGCAGGCACGGAACTGGGTGGTGGGGGTCCGGTTCAGCAGTGGAGACTTTCGATAGAAAAAGCGTAAACGGTGAACGGTAAACAGTGAACGGGGAGCTTCGGGCCGAGCGGAGGCGCCCGTTCACCGTTTACCGTTCACGCTTTTTTCGTCCTATAAGGTTCCCCTGTCCCACCGACTCAAACCCGAACCGCTCTCGCACCTGGTCTACCGCCTGAGTGAGCCGGCGTTGGCGCGAGCGCTGCTCCGACTCGAACAGGTCGGGCGACGCGGCGGTCCCCAGATTGGTGGCGGCGATGCCGATCAGCCGCACCGCCCGATTGCGAAGCCGCACTTCCGCGAACGCGTTCCGGAAGAGCGTCCGGGCGGCGCCGAGCAGCTCGCCGTCGAGGTCGGTCGGCTCGACCAGCGTGTGGCGCCGAGTCACCGTGTGAAAGTCGTCGTGGCGGAGCTTGAGCGTGACGGTCTTCGCCACCAGCCGCTCTTCCCGGAGCTGGGACGCCACTCGGGCTGTCAGCAGCGCGAGCGTGCGCTCGAGCCGTTCGGGATCGCGCACGTCCCGGGCGAGCGTCGTCTCCCGGCTCACCGATCGGGGGAGCCGGTCGGCATTCAGGGCGGTGCCCCCGTATCCCTCCGCCCGTAGCTTGAGGAGCTTCGCCTCGGGTCCGATCAGGTCGGCGAGCGCGGCGAGGCTCAGTTGCTGCACCTGCACGACGTCCACCAGGCCCAGTGTTGCCCACCGGGCTGCGGTCTTGGGTCCGATGCCGGGCAACGCGCGGAGTGGCAGGCCCGCGAGAAAGCCGCTCTCCCAGCCGGCTCGCACTTCCATGAGGCCTCGGGGCTTTGCCGTGTCCGAGGCGAGCTTGGCGATCATCCGGTTGGGACCGATGCCGACGCTGCAAGCCAGACCGGTTTCGTTTCGTACTGTATCGCGCAGTGCTTCCGCCACGGGAAGGAGTGACACGGGGTGGAGGCGGTCGGTGCCGGTGAAGTCCAGGTAGGCCTCGTCCAGCGACGCCATGACGACGGTCGGCGAGAAACGGGTCAGGACGCCGCGCACGGCGCGCGAGGCGTCGCGGTAGTGGTTGAATGCGCCCTGGAAGAACGTCGCTTGGGGACAACGCCTGACCGCTTCGGCGATGGGCATCCCGGCGCGAATCCCGTAGGCCCGCGCCGCATAGGACGCGGACTGCACCACGCCGCGTTGGTCCCGCCGGCCGCCGACCACGAGCAGCTCGAGCCCCCGCAGCTCGGGATGTCGTTGGCGGCAGACTTCGACGAAGAACGCGTCGAGGTCCACGTGCATGATCCGTGTGGTCATCTCGGGACTCTCGCGGGCGAGTCGCTTAGCGTAGTCGCGCGCCGGGCGCGGCGTCAACCGGCGGCATTTACGCCCGAGGATGCGGGTTCTATCTTGCGCGTCTCACTACGGCCGCCGCCTTGCGCGAGAGGAGTGCCCGTCATGCTGAGCGCCCCGATGCAGGACGCCTTCAACGAGCAGATCAAGAACGAGTTCTACTCGGCCTACATCTACCTGTCGATGGC
>JBIOTT010000076.1:0-8550 GCA_044866195.1 Gemmatimonadales bacterium | reverse complement strand
TCCGCCGGGCTGGTGCGCGCGTCTACGACGGATTGAAAAGCAATGGCCGCGCCGAGAATGTCGCCCTGCCCTACTCTGGCGTCGCCCAGGCCTATGAGGGCCCGCCGTCCGGTCCAGGTGGTCGAATCGACCCGCACCGCCTGAATGAACCAGCTCGCGGCGTCGTCCGCCCGACCGCCGCCCAGGGCCGCCAGGCCCAGGCTGAGCGCGCAGGTCGCGAGCCCGGCGCCGGCCCGCCCACGGATCGCCATATCACGGCTCCGCCGGAGCACCGCCCGATACACCGGTGCGGCCGGCTCACACCCGCCGCCGCCCTGCAGGGTCGCAGCATAGGCGGCGAGCAGCGAATCGAGTGTGGCGGCGTCCGGCGCAGCCGCCATGGCCGCGGGCAACAGGGCTGCCGCATCCTGCGCGGGCCCCCCGGCGCGGCGCACCAGCGCCAGCGCGTAGCGGCCGATTGGCCGCCCGGGCGCGACTGCCTGAAGACCGAGCACCGCATCGTGAACCGCGGCGGCATCGCCCCGCCGCACCGCCGCCCGCGCCACCTGGTCGAGTCCCTCGGCCGCCTCTTCGGATCGTGAGGCATCCTCAGCCGCCAACCGGCGATATGCCTCCGCCGCGGCCCGCAGATCTCCGGCGTGGACCGCCGCGGCGCCCAGCTTGGCCCAGACCCGCGCCGGCGTGCTGCGGGCGGTCGCCGCGCGGTATTGGGTCAGCGCCTCGGCATACCGGCCGGCGCCATAGGCCCGGTCTCCGGCAAGCTCCGGCGCCGCGCCCGAGCTGCAGGCGATCGCGCCAAGCAACGACAGGGTGCGCCACCGGATCACCGGGGGACTCGCTCGACCATGGCCAGGTAGGCTTCGACCCGGGCATCATCCGGATGGCGCTCCCGGCATTCCCGCCAGACATCGCGAGCCCCGTCGGTGTCGCCCGACAGATAGCAGGCGAGACCGAGCGAGGTGCGCGCCTCCTCCAGCTCGGGCCGAGCCCGCAGCACCTGCTCCAGCTCTTCCCTGGCATCGAGATAGCGGCCCGCCGCGAGCAGATGCTTGCCCAGCCGGTGGCGCAGATCGTGAAACTCGGGGCCGAGCATCAGCGCGCGCTGATATTCGCCGGCCGCTTCGTGCGGGGCGCCGGCTTCGGCGTAGGCTTCGCCGAGTTGCGCATGAAGGTTGGCGAGCTGGCCGGCGACGGCCCGGGGAAACCGCCCCCCATTGGCATGCACCTGAGTGGCCCGCGCGAAGCTCGCTTCGGCCTCGTCGCCCCGGCCCAGATCGGCGAGCACCAGGCCCCGATGGATCAGAGCCTCGACGTACTCCGGATTCCGCGCCAGCGCCGCGTCGAACGCGGCCAGCGCATCCTCCGGGCGCCCGAGGAGCGCGAGCGCGACCCCCCGCAGCTGGTGCGCGTCCGCGAAGCCGGACTCGGCCTCCAGCAGCTCATCGAGCAGGTACAGCGTCCCGAACGTGTCCCCCGTGGCGAAGCGTTCACGGGCACGCACGAGCAGGTGATCGGCATTTCTATGCATAGGCCCCCCGGAACCAGGTGACGAACCGAGCAATGCCTTCTTCCAGCCCCGTCTCGGGCGCGTAGCCGAGCACCCGGGCGGACTTGCCGATGTCGGCCCAGGTCTGGTGGACGTCGCCCGGCTGCATGGGCGCCCACTCGACGGCGGGCTCAATGCCGAGCGCCGCGGAGAGGGCGGTGACCAGGGTCTTGAGCGCCACGGGACGGCTCCCGCCGAGGTTGAAGATGTCCATGCCCACCGGTGCCGTCGCCGTCCAGTCGATAGCGGCGAGCACGCCGGCCACGATGTCGTCGCAGTAGGTATAGTCGCGCGACTGGGTGCCGTCGCCAAACAGGGTCAGCGGCCGCCCCTCGGCCATTCTCCGCGCGAACGCATGGATCGCGAGATCGGGCCGCTGGCGAGGTCCATAGACGGTGAAGAACCGGAGCGAGGCCACCCGGAAGCCGTGCAGCGAGGCGAGCGCGTGGACCAGCAGCTCGCCGGCCCGCTTCGTCGCGGCATAGGGCGACACCGGCTCCACCGCAAGAGCGTCTTCCCGGAAAGGGGTGGGCGTGGAGTCGCCATATACCGACGAGGACGAGCCGAATACGACCCGCTGCACGCCGGCCCGCCGCGCTGCCTCCATCACTGCCGCCGTGCCGGTGACGTTTACCCGGGCGTAGCCGACCGGATCGGCGATCGACGGACGCACTCCCGCCTTGGCGGCAAGGTGCACCACCACGCTCTCGGCGGTGATCAGCCGGGCCAGCGGATCGACCTCGAGCATGTCCAGCTCGTGAAAGCAGAAGCGGGACTGCTGGCCGATCTCCTGCAGGTTGCGCTCCTTCATCGACCGGGGATAGAACGGGTCGAAGTTATCGATCCCGATCACCTCGTCGCCACGCCCGACCAGGGCCTCGACCAGATGGGAGCCGATGAAACCTGCTGCGCCAGTGACGACAACCCGGGTCATGCCGCGAGCTGAGTCCGGAAGAACCCGATTGTACGCTCCAGGCCCTCCTCCAGCTGCACCTTGGGCTCCCAGCCCAGCACCTGCCGAGCCACCGAGATGTCGGGCTGCCGCACCTTGGGATCGTCGGTGGGCAGCGGGCGCTCGACCACCCGGGACCGGGCCCCGGTGAGCTGAAGCACCCGCTCGGCCAGGGCTCGGACCGTGAACTCATTCGGGTTGCCGATGTTGGTCGGCTCGCTTCGGTCGCTGGCGAACAGCCGGTAGATCCCCTCGACCAGATCGGACACGTAGCAGAAGGAACGGGTCTGGGAGCCATCGCCGTAGATCGTCAGCGGCTCGCCCTTGAGAGCCTGCACGATGAAGTTGGAGACGACCCGCCCATCCCGAGCCCGCATCCGGGGTCCGTAGGTATTGAAGATCCTGACGATGCGGGTCTCGAGCCGGTGATACCGATGATAGGCCATGGTCAGCGCCTCGGCGAAGCGCTTGGCCTCGTCGTAGACGCCCCGCGGACCCACCGGGTTCACGTGCCCCCAGTAGCTCTCCGGCTGAGGGTGCACCTGGGGATCGCCGTAGACCTCGGAGGTCGAAGCCAGCAGGAACCGGGCACCCTTGGCCTTGGCGAGCCCCAGCGCCTTGTGGCTGCCCAGCGACCCGACCTTGAGCGTCTGGATCGGCAGCTCGAGGTAGTCGATGGGACTCGCCGGCGACGCGAAGTGGAGCACGCCGTCGAGCGCCCCCTCGACATAGAGATAGTTGGTGACGTCGTGCTGAATGAAGCGGAAGCGCTCGTGCCCCATCAGGTGAGCGATGTTCTCCGGGCTGCCGGTGATGAAGTTGTCCATCCCAATGACGTGATGCCCATCGGCGATGAAGCGGTCGGCGAGGTGTGAGCCCAGGAATCCCGCCGAGCCGGTGATGAGCACTCTCACCGCGCGTTCCGCCCGATGCCGTGGTACTCGAACCCGAGGGCCTGCATCCGGGCGGGTTCGTACAGGTTGCGGCCGTCGATCACCAGCGGCCGCCGCAGGACCTGCTTCATGCGGGTGAAGTCGGGATTCCGGTAGACCAGCCACTCGGTCACGACTACCAGGGCGTCCGCGCCGTCGATGGCGTCGTAGGGATCCTTTACGTACTTCACGGTATCGGCGAAGACGGCCCGGGCAGTGTCGTGGGCCTCCGGGTCGTGCGCCAGCACCGTCGCGCCACGCCCCACCAGCGAACGGACCAGCGGGATCGATGGACTTTCCCGCATGTCGTCGGTCCCCGCCTTGAAGGTGAGCCCCCAGATGCCGATCCGGGTGCCCGAGAGCGCTTCTCCCAGAGACTTCAGCACCTTGCGGAACAGCAGCAGCTTTTGCCGCTCGTTCACCGCCTCGACCGACTCCAGGAGATCGAACCGCACGCCCACATCGGTGCCCGAGCGGATCAGCGCCTTCACGTCCTTGGGGAAGCATGAGCCGCCGTACCCGGGGCCGGGAAACAGGAAGGCCTGACCGATCCGGCGGTCGCTCCCGATGCCCTGCCGCACCAGCCCGACGTCGGCACCCACCCGCTCGCAGAATTCGGCGACCTGGTTCATGAACGAGACGCGAGTGGCGAGCATCGCGTTAGCGGCGTACTTGGTGACTTCCGCCGACGCAATGTCCATGAAGATGATGGGATTGCCGGTTCGCACGAAAGGCGCGTACAGCTCCTGCATGGTTTCCCGCGCCGGCTCGGAGTCGACCCCGACCACCACCCGGTCAGGCTTCATGAAGTCGTCGATCGCGGCTCCCTCCTTGAGAAACTCGGGATTGGAGCACACCGACACGGGGATCTTGGTCTCGGCTTCGATGGCCGCCCGAACCTTGACGGCGGTGCCCACCGGGACGGTCGACTTGGTGACCACCACCTTGGGCTCGTTCATGTGCTTCCCGATCGCCGTGGCCACGGCCAGCACGTGCTTCAGATCGGCCGAGCCGTCCTCGCCCGGGGGAGTGCCCACCGCAATGAAGATCACCCGCGCCCGGCGCACCGCATCCGCGATGTCCGTAGTGAAGGTGAGCCGGCCTCCCTCCTGGTTCCGCCGCACCATGGGCTCGAGCCCGGGCTCGTAGATCGGGATGTCGTTGCGCTTGAGTCGCTCGATCTTCGCGGCGTCGACGTCGACACAGACCACGTCATTGCCGGTTTCGGCGAGGCATGCCCCGGCTACGAGACCCACGTACCCGCTGCCCACCACTGCGACGTGCATGCGTCAGTCTCCTCGCGGCAGCACGTGCCGCGTGTCCACCGCGACCCGCGCGTGCCGCTTCACCAGGTGGAAGTCAATCGCCGTATGATCAGTCACCACCAGCACGCAGTCGGCCGCCTCGAGCGTACCCGGCGTGAGTGCCACCGAGCGGTACTCGTGTCCGTTCTCGGAGAACGCCGCCACGTGAGGGTCGTGGTAGCTCACCCGGGCGCCCTGCTGCTCCAGGAGGCGGATGATGTCCAGAGCCGGGCTTTCGCGAATGTCGTCGATGTCGCGCTTGTAGGCGACGCCAAGGACCAGAATATTGGCCCCCCGCACGGCCCGGCCGCGGTCATTGAGCGCTTCGGTCACCTTCCGCACCCAGAACACCGGCATCTCGGTGTTGAGCTCACCGGCCAGGTCGATGAACCGGGTCTTGTAGTTGAGACCGCGCATTTTCCACGCGAGGTAATGGGGGTCGATCGGGATGCAGTGGCCCCCCAGCCCGGGTCCCGGCAGAAATTTCATGAAACCGAACGGCTTGGTCGAGGCCGCCTCGATCACCTCCCAGACGTCCACGCCGAGCTTGTCGCAAACGATGGCCATCTCGTTCACCAGCCCGATGTTCACGCTGCGGAAGGTGTTCTCCAGCAGCTTGACCAGCTCGGCCGCCTCTGTGGTGGAGACGGGCACGAGCGTATCGATCGCCGGCTGATAAAGCGCAACCGCGACCCGGCTGCAGTCGGGCGTGATCCCGCCAACGACCTTCGGGGTGTTGCGGGTGCCGAAGCGAGGGTTGCCTGGATCCACCCGTTCGGGGCTGAACGCAAGAAAGAAGTCCGAGCCGACCTTGAGACCGGTGCTCTCCAGCGCCGGCAGCAGGATCTCCCGGGTGGTGCCGGGATAGGTGGTGCTTTCCAGAATGATCGCCTGGCCCCGCCGGAGGGTCCGCTTCACCGACTCAGTGGCAGCGACGATGAAGCTGACGTCCGGATCCTTGAACTTGGAGAGCGGGGTGGGCACGCAGATGGAGACCGCGTCGGCCTCGCCCAGCCGATCGGCGTCGGTGGTGGCGGTAAAGCGGTCGCCGATCTCCCGCAGCTGCGCATCGGTTACGTCTTTGACGTGCGAGCGGCCCGCGTTCAGCCCGTCCACCACGCGCTGGTTCACATCGAAGCCCAGCACGCGATAGCCCGCCCGCGCCAGCTCCACCGCCAGGGGCAGCCCGACGTAGCCCAGCCCGACAATTCCGAAAACGATGTCGCGCCGCTCAATCCGTTCGATGAGCGAGTCGGCAACCTTGCTGCTCATGCACTGCCCTCCAGCGTCATCGGAGCTCCGCCGGCCGCCAGCGAGCGGCTTGCCGCGTCGAGCACCCGAATCACCCGAACCCCGTCGACCGCGTCGGCTCGCGGCGTGGCTTCGCCCCGCACCACCTGCACAAAGTGGCGCAACTGCGCCGCAAGCGGCTCGGCGTTCGAGAGCCGGGGAATGAAGATGTCGCCTTCCCGAACCGCCAGACTCTCTCCCCAGGAGCGGTATTCGGGGCGCTCGACACCCTTGTCGTAGATCCGCAGCTTTTCGCGCGGCTGCATGTCGTCGAAGACGGCCATCTGCTTCGACCCGACCAGGGTCAGGCGCCGTTCCTTGTGGGGATCGAGCCACGACATTTGCGCGTGCGCCACGACGCCCGAGGCGAACGTCAGGGTCAGAAACACCACGTCCTCGATGCCCGGCTGGAGGTAGGAGTGCCCCTGCGCCGCCACGCTGCAGGGCAGGTCGCCGAGCAGGAAGAGTGCCACCGATACGTCATGCGGCCCGAAGCTCCAGAGCGCATTCTCGTCGGGACGTATCTGGCCCAGGTTCACCCGCTGCGAGTAGAGGTAGTACAGGTCGCCCAGGGCCCGCTCAGTGACCAGCCGGCGCAGCTGCTCCACCACCGGATGGTACTCCAGCAGGTGCCCCGCGAGCACCGGCACGCCGCGCCGGGCGGCCAGCTCGGCCAAACCCTCCGCGTCAGCCACCGTGAGCGCGAAGGGCTTTTCGACCAGCGCGGGCACCCCGGCCTCCACCGCCGCGCGCCCCAGCTCGGCGTGGGTGCGGGCAGTCGAGGCAATCACCACGGCCTCGACCTGCGACAGCAGCGCCGGAACCGAATCCGTGACCAGGGTGCCGGGATACTGCCGGGCCAGCCGGGCGCGCACGGCCGGGTCCATATCGCAGACCGCAGCGAGCACGGTTTCCGGCAGCGATGCCAGGGTCCGCACGTGGTTCTTGCCCCACGCTCCTGCCCCAATGACGCCGACCTTGAGCCGGCTCACTGGTAGAAGCCCCGCACCGCCTCGATCACCGCGTCCTGCTGCGCGACGGTGAGCTCCGGGTAGATCGGCAGCGACAACACCGCGCCCATCGCGGCCTCGGTGGCGGGCAGACTGCCGCGACGATAGCCCAGGTGGGCAAAGCAGGGTTGCAGGTGCAGTCCGACAGGATAGTAGACCGCGTGACCGATCCCCGCGGCCTTGAGGTGCCCCGCGAGCTCGTCGCGCCGCTCGACCCGCACCGTGTATTGGTGAAAGATGTGCTCGTTCGCAGGGTCCACCTGCGGCGGGCAGATGTCTGCGTGGCCTGCGAACGCCTCGGTATACCGGGCCGCCCGCTGGCGCCGTGCCTCGCTCCACCCGGCGAGATGCCGGAGCTTCACCAGGAGCACGGCCGCCTGGACCGTGTCCAGGCGACTGTTGGTGCCCACTTCCTCGTGGTGATACTGCTTGGCCCCGCCATGGAGCCGCAGCTTCCGCAGCCGCTCGGCCAGCGCATCGTCCTGGGTCAGCATCATGCCACCATCGCCCCAGGCGCCCAGGTTTTTGCTGGGAAAGAAGGATAGGGCGCCGACCCAGCCGAGCTCGCCTGCCATCCGCCAACTGCCGTCGAACAGGCGCCGCGCGCCGATTGCCTGGGCGGCGTCTTCGATCACGACGATACCGTGCTGCCGGGCCAACCGGAGCAGGCGCTCCATCGGCGCGATCTGGCCGTAGAGGTGCACCGCCACGATGGCCCGGGTCCGCGGCGTGACAGCCGCCTCGACCGCCGCGGGATCGAGGTTGAACGTCGAAGGGTCGATGTCCACGAACACCGGGGTGCCGCCGGCGTTGTGAATGGCTCCGGCGGTTGCAAAGAAAGTGAACGCGGGGGCAATCACCTCGTCGCCCGGCTTGAGCTGGAGGGCCTTGAGCGGGAGCAGGAGGGCGTCGGTGCCGCTGGCGCAGGCGATCCCGTGCCGAGTACGCGAGAGCCGCGCCACCTCGGTCTCGAGCTGGCCGACCTCGGGCCCCATGATGAACTGCTGCCGCTCGATGACCGACTGGAGGGCCGGCATGACGGCATCTTTGATCGTCTGGTATTGGGCAACGAGATCCAGCAGCGGGACGTTCAAAGCTCACCTGCTCGGAATGGTGAAAACCACGAAAGCCAAAGAACTTAGCCCCCCTTGGCCGGTGGGTCAATCAGGCTCAGGACGCCCCTCTCTTCTCGATAGCCGCCCCCGCAGCTCGGGCATCGGCCACGCCCGTCGGCGAGGTCGAGGCGTACCCCACACTGGCACATCCACCCCACCCGGCGAGCGGGAACGCCCAGCATCAAGCCGAAAGCCGGGACGTCGCCCGTGACAACCGCCCCAGCCCCGATGAAGCAGTACTCCCCCAGGGTCGTCCCACACACCACCGTCGCGTTGGCCCCGATCGTGGCACCGCGCCGAACCAGGGTCGGCTGATACTCGTGCTTGCGGGAGACGTGGCTGCGCGGATTGAGCACGTTGGTGAACACGCAGCTTGGGCCGCAGAAAACGTCGTCCTCGAG
>JBIOTT010000075.1:0-2950 GCA_044866195.1 Gemmatimonadales bacterium | reverse complement strand
CAAGCTCAAGCGCGCCCGCGCGCAGCTTCGGGACAAGCTCGCCGAGCCGCACGCGTGTCCGCTCTGCCCGCCCGGCGCGTTCCGGTTCGGCGCCGACAGTCTCTCATAGCCCGGATCCGGGCTCCCGTGACACGACTACCGGCGGCCTGCGACGAAAGGGATTGAGGGGCCGGGATCGACCTCGGCCGGACGCGAGACGGAAGGAGCGCGACAGCGTGAGCAGCATCGAGCATCATTACACCGAAGGCATCGCCGACTTCCTCGCCGGCTGGCATGAACTGTTCGAGCACGAGCAGGGCCAACTGGCTCTCACGGCGACGTACGGGGTGATCGGGTTGACCAATTTCGGTGAGCAGCCCGTTCGGAGCACGCGATTCGCCGAGCTCCTGAACCGGTCCGCGAGCGAGGCGGAGGCGCTGGCCGAGCAGTATGGCTGGCCTGGGACCCGCGTGCAGGACGGGCTCATCTCCGTCAACCCCGAGCGCGCAAAGGTGGGTGCCCGGCGTCAAGCGCAGATCGGTGACCGCCGCTTCGGCGTGAGCGGGTGCGCGCCCGACGTCCTGCTGTTCGCCCCCTTGGTCCGCCCAACCCTACACCTGGAGGACACCTGCCCGACGATCGGAACGCCCATCCGGCTCGAGTTCACCCCGCACGGCGTCGAACGCGTCGACCCCGGCGGCACCGTCTTAGCGATGGTCAACCCGCAGGTGCTTGCCGAGTTCGAGGGCGAGCGCATCGGAGACTACGACGCTCATATCTGCGTGCAGATGCCCTTCTTCTCCTCGGCCGAGGCGGCTCAAGGATGGCGGGCCGATCACCCCGGCGGCCATGTCTTCCCCGTCCGGGAGGCCTGGGATCTGTCCCTATATCGAAACTGGCGCAACGAGATGTCGGCCCTCCTCAACCTCCACAACTGATCACCAGCCCGGAGCTATGTCATGACCGCAGTCAACCTGCGAGAGCTCGATCGCGAAGCGCTCACCGACCACGTGACGGCCTATCTGCGAAGTTTGGGCAAGGACTTCTGGCGGCTGCTGTTGCCCGCGGTACGGGGGGCTTGCCGCCGGCACGCCAGCCGAGCCCCGGCGCTTGGCCGCCCTCGCCAACGTGCCACTCGACCGCACGACCCCGATCGCACGCGCGGCGCGCTGGGAGTGGGACGGAAGCGGCGAGCGGATCGTCGGGGCCGGGCTGACCAGCCTCAGGACCGCACACCCGTGTCGACATGGTGATCTCGCTAGGAGGCATGTCATGACCCAAGTCAACCTGCGGGAGCTCGACCGCGAGGCGCTCATCGAGCACCAGCTCGCCGGGTACCAGAAGCTGCCGGACCTGGTGCGCCTGTGGCCGCACGTGTTCGGGGAGCTGGCCACCGGCAAGCCGGTGGATCCCGCGCGGGTGGCCGCCCTCGCCGGGCGGCCGCTTGACCGCACCCTCGCGGTGCTCAAGCACGGGGAGTGGGACCCAGCCGGCGAGCGGCTGGTCGGGTTCGGGCTGACCAGCATCGAAACCCCCCACCGTGTCGACATGGGCGAGGTCACCATGTGGGCCTGGTGCGCGCCGGACGCCCTGATGATCCCCTCGCTGATCGGCAAGACCGCGCGCATCCAGTCGCCGTGCGCGGCCACTGGCGACCCCATCCGCGTGCACACCACCCCCGGCAGCGTCGAGCGCGTGGAGCCGGCCGGCGCGGTGGTGTCCACCGTCAGCACCCAGCTCCTGATCACTGCGGGCAGGCAGGTCTGCAACGCGAGCAACCTGTACCGCGACGCCGAGGGCGCCTCCGAATGGCTAGCCGCCAACCCCAATGAGGCGGTCCTACCGGTGATCGACACCTACGAGCTCTACCGCGAGGTGAACCAGCGACTCCACGCATGGCTCGAGCAGCAGGCCGGCTGAGCACACGCGGAACCCATCATTGAGAGGGAAGGCTTGCCATGAACACCAAGAGTCAGCCCGCAGCAGTTCGACCACGAGCAGCTGGCTGAGGAATGCGTGGCCGCGTAATCCCAGGTGGGGCGCGAGGAGTTCCTGCACGTGGCTCCGTACCTGTGGCGGGAGCTGGCCACCGCCGGGCAGCCGTGTGGCGCCCGAGCGGCTGGCCGCCCTGGCCGGTCTGCGGCGGAATGAGGCGGTCGCGGTGCTGCGCGAGGCCGGCGCGGAGTGGGACCCACGCGGGCAGCGGCTGGTCGGGCAGGGCGTGTCGCTGCTTCGGATCCCACATCGCTACGACACCAGTCGCACGGTGTTGACCCGGTGCGCGGCCGACCTGCTGGAGCTGCCTGTGGTGGTCGGCGAGCCGGCGCGCATCCAGTCGCCGTGCGCGGCCACCGGCTGTCCCGTGTCAAGAAATTGAGACGGTTCGGGGCGGACCATGGTGTGTGGCAATTGTTGCAATGTGATGCGCTCCATGACCTATGTCTACGGTACGACCGTGGCGGCGGTCGCCCGACAGAATCGCGGTGTCCGCATGGCCGACCGATGAGTTTCGCTCCGATCCAGCGTCTTCACCGTGAGACGAGGATCGGCCGACCCGGGCCTGCGCTCCGGCCGTATCGATTACCTCCACGAGCGCGACCTGTGGACGCACCGATGCAAGGAACCCCGATGATCCGCAAGACCGAAGACCGCTACGGGCCCGGGGCACGAAACCGCCTCAGCGAGACGCACGATCCCTCCATCTCCGGCGCCCGGGCGGCGCTCGAGTCGTTCTACTACGCGCTCAACAACCGGGACGCCGCGGCGCTGCGGGAGGACTGGACCGATCACCCGCTGGCCCAGCTCAACAACCCCCTCGGGGGGATCCTGCGCGGAGGCGACGCGGTGGCGGGGCTCTACGACAGGATCTTCAGCGGACCGGTGCGGGTCGAGGTCACCTTCGAAGACGTGGTCGAGTACGCCGGCGAGCGCCATGCCGTATTCGCGGGCCGCGAGACCGGCACGTACACGC
>JBIOTT010000074.1:0-3805 GCA_044866195.1 Gemmatimonadales bacterium | reverse complement strand
CGTTCGATGTGACCCGGATTCCCTTTGCCGCGAGATCGGGGAGGATCCGCTCCATGGCGGGGACGAAGTCGCGGGCGTAGCCGGCGGTGGGGTCTCGGGACCGTTGCTTCTGCATGACGGACATGGTGACCTCGGCGAGGTAGTCCATCATGAGGTAGTCGATCGGGCCCCCCTGGACCTGGCGCACCGGGGCTTCCAGCCAGTCTCCCCAGAAGCCCTGCCCGGCCGCGACCCGGACGAGTCGCGTCATGGCCCCGCTACGGGGCTCAGGGCGGCTTCGCGGGTCCAGGCCTCGCCGGCCGAGTGCGCGACGATCACACCCAGCGGCTCAAATCCTTCGGGCAACTGCCAGGCGGGCTTGGTGAGCGCGAACCCCACCGATTGAGCTTGCCCGGGCGCGACCGTGACCGCCACGGTGTGCTGCCCCTGGCTCTCCAGCACCGTCGGCGAGTCGGCGTACAGCCGAACCGTAACCAGCGCCTTCCATGGCTCGCCCGGACCCGGGTCGGCAAATCCGGGGAACAGTCGCACCTCGAGCGGCAGGTTGCCATGCTGCTGGGGCAACCCGGTCTTCAGCCGGCTCACCGCGTAGTTCATCGGCTCCTTGGCGACCACGTGGCCCACCGAATCGAACAGCGACACGCCGAAATCGGTGAACCGTCCCCACTGGGCGCGCTCCATCTGCACGTCCACCACGACGCCGCGCACCCAGGCCGGTGCGGCGAACGGGATCCGAACGACATCGGAGCCGGTGGTGTCGATCTGCTGGGCCCGCTCACCGCCGATCAGGGCGTAGGCGACCTCGGCCTCGGCGGGTTTGCCGGAGACGTTGGTCAGCTGGGCGACGGGGCCGGCCTCGTCCCGGCCCGCGGCGAGGCGGAAAGGCGCCTGCTCGACCCGCATCGAGACGGTGGCACCAGAGGCGAGCGAGAAGGCATCGACCTCATACACCCCAGCCTGGGCGTCGCGCGCGTCCACCTGGAAGACGGCCGCAGCACTGTCGGCGCCGGCCTCCTGTTCCCGGGGCGGCGGCCGGTCTCGAAACGGGCGGCCTCCCGGCTCGTATAGCGCCGTGAGCGCCTGTTCGAGCGGGGTGGCGGTGCCCACCCGGACCAGGAAGGGGCGGGCGCTATCCGCCACGAAGAAGCCCCGCCGGGTAGCGCCGGGCTCGAGCCGCGCGGCCGAGGCCAGGGTGGTGGTGCCGAGGGGATGCGGAATCACCACGGTGTTGACCAGCCGAAAGACCGGGCCGCGCAGGCTGTCGGCTGTCCAACCGCTCACCACGCCGGTATGGATGCCGGGTGTCTTGAGCGCCGCAGCCTTGTAGTGCAGCGTGATCGAGCCTTTGGCCCCGGCGACGGTAGCGGTTCGGGGCGCCACCAACCAGGGAGCGCTCGATCGCAGCGTGTAGGTGGTGGATCCGGTTGCCCCGGGCCGGCTGATCTCGAATCGCTGTACCGTATCCCGGGACGAGCCGAGCCCATTTCCGCGATACGCCGCGTCGGCCCCATGGCCGACCGCCTCCACCGCCACGTCCGGCACCTTTCTGCGTCCCTCGAGCCAGCGCCAGGCCGACTCGACCAGGGGGAGCCCCGCACCTTCGTCCACGAAGGGGAGGTCGCCCTGGGGCCGCGAGGTGACCATGAGCGCCTGCTTGATCGCCCTCGCGTCGGCCGCGATACCGGCCTGCTTGAGTCCGGAGCGCAGCAAGGCGGCCACCCCCGCGATGTGGGGAGCCGAAAAGCTGGTCCCCTGCTTCACCTCGCCGCCGGCGTCGTAGCGCGGGACGCTGGAATAGGCGAACCCGGGCGCGAGCACGTCGGGCTTGGCCAGCTCCCCGCCGCGGGAGCTGAAGAAGGCGATCTGGTCGGCCGGGAGAGCGCCAGCGGCCTGGCGCAAGAAGGCGCCGGGCAGAGTCGCGCCGACCGTGAGGGCGCGCTGAGCCGAGCCGGGAAAGCCCATCGTCGAGAGGCCTGGTCCGTCGTTTCCCGCGCTGACGCTGAAGACGAGATCCGGATGCGCGGCGAGCACCGAGTCCACGATCCGGTCGATGCGGGCCTGCCCCTCGATCTCGTTGCCGACGCCAAAGCTCATGTTAACTACCAGTGGCATCCGGCGTCGCTCAGCAAACCGGATGGCGTAGTCGATGGCGCGCAGCATGCTGCCGGTGACCGAGATTCCGCCCTGGGCGTTGTTCGCGATCTTGAGGCCGAGCAGTTGCGCCCCCGGCGCCACCCCGTCGAAGCCGGCGACCCCGTACAGGTCGTGGGCCGCGGCCACGCCCGACACGAACGTGCCGTGGTTGCCGGTATCCACGAACAGGTCGAGCGTCGGGCCGGCGGCGCCCTGGCCGAAATTGGCGGCGACGGCGACCGGCGGCTGCCGTCCGCGAGGGGCCCACCCGAAGGTTTCATAGCCCTGCAGGAAATCGTGTACCGGCTTCTCGTTCGCGAGGGATCCATCGCCGTCGGTATCCGCGAAGAGCACCCACCCGTCGGTGGCCCGGGTAACCACGACGGCAAACGTGTCCTTCACCGCGCCGTTGGCGTTCAGGTCGGCGGCCGGCGCATCGCCCAGCGGAATCTCCCGAAGGGTGCCGGCGTAGTAGGGGCCCTGGGTGCTGAGAGCGGCCACCCGGCCGAAGCCGGTGAGCCGCTTGCCGGCCACTTGCACGGTATCGCCCTTCGGGGTGAGCCGCTCGAGCGGAACCGCGCCCTCGCCCGAAAAGTCCCGCAGGTCCAGAATCTTCCGCTCTCCGCTACTCGTGCTGGCGAGCCCCGGCGCGCTGGGATCGATGCCGGTATCCAGAATGGCGATCACCACCCCGCGGCCGTCGGCGGTCGGATGGGTCTTCCTGAACGCGTCGACGCCGGTGGAGGCGAGACCCATCCAGCCTCGGGCGTATGCCGCCGCGGGCGGCGCCACCCGCGGGCGCTCCGGAAGCGGGGCCGGCGGCGGCGATGCCGGCGCGGTGCTGCTGTCTGGATGAAGCGCAGCGTTCGACCGGTTCAGGGAGACCGAATCGATATTCGGCTTGGGCGGCTTGCGGGCTTCGTGGGTCTGGGCAGGCTCCGGCCCGGAGGCAGGAGCCCGACGCTGACCACCGCAGGCAAACAGCCCGCCAACGAGTACGAGAGAGCATACCCAACGGATCATGTCAGGACCGCGGAGCGGCATCGATGAGAGGAAGGACGAAGGGACCCAGGTGCGGCCCGGCATAGTTGGCGACCACGCGGAGGAGAAACGCGAGCTGGTCGCGGGTTTCTTCCGGCGTGACGATGGCATCGACGAAGCCACGCGCCCCCGCGAACTTGGCGTCGAGCTGATGTTCGTAATCCGCCCGCATCGCTTCGATGGCGGCCTGCTTGTCGGCCGCGAGCGGCTTGCCGGCAGCTTGCGCCTTCTGGATCTCCGGCCCATGCACGGCCATCACCGCCGACTCACCCTCCATCACCCCCATTCGCCCGGTCGGCCACGAGAGAATGAAGTCCGGGTCGAAGCCCTGCCCTGCCATAGCGTAGTACCCTGCTCCCGAGGCGTGGTTCAGGGTAAGCACGATCTTGGGCACCACGGCAGTGGCCATCGCCTCCACAAAACGGGCGCCGGCCCGGATGATGCCCGACTGCTCGGCCTCGGGGCCCACCATGAAGCCGCTCACGTCCTGAATGAAGAGGATGGGCAGCCGCTCCCGGCTGGCGGTGTCGATGAAGTATCCCACCTTCTCCGCGCTCTCGGTGTAGACGATGCCGCCAAAGCGGGGCCGCTCGCCGGCCTTGCCCTTGACGACGCCCCGGTGATTGGTGAT
>JBIOTT010000073.1:0-19028 GCA_044866195.1 Gemmatimonadales bacterium | reverse complement strand
ATCGCGCGATCGCCGATCGGCTTCGCATGGCGGGCCGGCCCGTGCTGCTCGCGGTCAACAAGCTCGACGATCTGGAGCGCAGCACCGCGCAGTACGAGTTCTATCAGCTGGGATTCGGCGACCCGCTGGGCGTGTCGGCTGCGGTGGGGAAGGGGAGCGGCGATCTGCTGGATGCCATCGTCGAGCGGCTTCCGGCGCCCAAGCCGGGGGAGACCGACACCGCGATCCAAGTGGCGATCGTGGGCCGCCCCAACGTCGGCAAATCGTCGCTGGCCAACCGGCTCCTGGGCCAGGAGCGTCACCTGGTCGCGCCCGAGGCGGGCACCACGCGAGACGCCATCGACGCGGTCTTGCGGTTTCGGGGTAGGACGCTCAACTTCATTGACACCGCAGGGTTACGAAAACGATCTAAAGTGGAAGATGACGTCGAGTTCTATTCCACTCTGCGCACTCGGCGCGCGATCGAACGGGCCGACGTCTGCGTGCTGGTGGTGGACGCAACGCTGGGGCTCCACACCCAGGACCTCCGCATCGCCACCGAGGTGTGGGATCGCGGGGCCGGGCTCATCATTGCGGTGAACAAGTGGGACCTGATCGCGGAAAAGGATGCCAACACGGCCCGCCGCGGGCAGGAAGAGCTGGCCGAGCGGGCGCCGTTTCTGCGCGACGTGCCGTTCCTCTACGTGTCCGCCCTCACCGGGCAGCGGGTTCGCAATCTTCTCGACCTGATCCTCGAGGTCGCGGCCGATCGCGAACTGCGGGTGCCGACGTCGGAGGTCAATCGCGTGCTCGAGGAGCTGGTGCAGCGCGCCGCGCCGCCGCAGAAGCCGGGTGAGGAAGTGAAGCTGCTCTACGCCTCCCAGATCGGCACGGCGCCGCCGACATTCGCGATCGTCTCCAACCGGCCCGACGAGGTGCCCGAGTCGTATCAGCGCTATCTGGGGCACGGATTCCGCACCGCCTGGCGGTTCATGGGCTCACCCGTGCGACTCAAGTTCAAGCGCCGGGGCTCGAGGCGGGGATGACGGCGGCGGTCCTCTGGCTGGGCCTGTCGTACCTGCTCGGCGCCATTCCGACCAGTTATCTGGCTGCCCGGGTGTTCAAGGGCATCGACCTGCGAGCGCAGGGGAGCCGCAACCTGGGCGCGACCAACCTGTACCGGGTGCTGGGGTGGAAGTACGCGATACCGGTCGGCCTGTTCGATGCCGCCAAGGGCGCGATTCCGGTTTGGCTGTTCGGCCCGCAGGTCCCCGAGCTGCCGCTGCTGCCGCTCTACTGCGGAGTGGCTGCCGTAGTGGGTCACGTCTTTTCAATTTTCGTCGGCTTCAAGGGCGGCAAAGGGGTGGCGACCGCGTCCGGCGTCGTGCTGGCGCTCGCGCCCTGGGCGCTGCTAGCTGTGCTCGTCATCTGGGCGGCGCTCGTCCGGCTCACCGGCTACGTGTCGCTCGGCAGCGTGGTGTCGGCCGCGCTGTTTCCGCTGGCGGCATATTTCCTGGAGGGCTCGCGGGGGCCGGTGCTGGCGACCGAAATCGCGCTCGCCGGGTTCATCATCTGGAAGCACCGGGGCAACCTGCGGCGGCTCATGGCCGGCACCGAGAATCGCTTCGGGCGTCGAGACCAGCCGCAGCCCGCCAGGCGCTCGTCATGACCCGAGTGGCGGTGCTGGGTGCCGGAGGCTGGGGCACCACGCTGGCGGATCTGCTCGCCCGCAAGGGCGACGAGGTCCGCATCTGGGCATATGAGCCGGACGTGGCCGACGCAATCAACGCCAGCCACCACAACCCGGTGTATCTGCCGGACTGTACGCTCGCGCCGAAGCTCATTGCGGGGAGCGATGCCCGGGAGGTCGTTCGGGGCGCAGAGGTCATCGTGTCAGCAGCGCCCAGTCACGCGGTGCGGGCGGTGCTGGGGAGGGTGACGGGATCGGTGCGCCCGGACACGCTGGTCGTGAGCGCCACCAAGGGGCTCGAGGTCGACTCGCTGGCCTCGATGTCGGTGGTCATCCGGGAGACCCTGCCCGGCGCGCGGGTGGCCGTGCTGTCGGGGCCCAGCTTCGCGCAGGAGGTATATCTGGGCCAGCCGACCGCAGTGGTGGCGGCGGCAACCGAGCAACGCACCGCGGAAGAAGCTCAGCAGCTGTTCGCCACACCGCGGTTTCGGGTGTACTCGCACGACGATGTGATCGGGGTGGAGCTGGGCGGCGCGCTCAAGAACGTGATCGCGATCGCCGCCGGCATCCTGGAAGGACTCGGTCTCGGGAACAACCCGCGCGCGGCGCTCCTGACCCGGGGCCTCGCGGAGATCAGCCGGCTGGGGACTGCCCTGGGGGCGGATCCGCTCACCTTTGCCGGGCTCGCCGGCATGGGCGATCTGATTCTCACTGCCTGCGGGCAGCTGAGCCGGAATCGGGCGCTGGGGGTGGCCGTGGCTCAGGGCGCGTCGTTCGAGGACTACCGGGCGCAGCACCGGAGCGTCGCGGAGGGCGCCAACGCCTCGCGGGCGGGTGAGGCGCTGGGGGTCCGGGCCGGAGTGGAGCTGCCGATCACCGCCCAGGTATGCGATGTCCTGTTCCGCGGCAAACCCGCGCGCGAGGGCGTGGCCGAGCTGATGGGACGCGAGCTCAAATCGGAGCAGTGGAGATGACGACCGCGCGACCGGTGCAGGAGTTCTATTCGATCGGAGAAGTCTGCGCGCTCACCGACCTCAAGCCGCACGTGCTGCGCTATTGGGAAAGCCAGTTCCGGTTTCTCAATCCGGCCAAGAACCGTTCGGGCAACCGGGTGTACAAGGCGCGCGAGGTCGAGCTGATCATGCTGGTGAAGCATCTGCTGTACGCCGAGAAATACACCATCGAAGGGGCCCGGCAGCGGATCGACCAGTACCGGCGCTCAGGCGAGCTCAAGCCCGCCGCACGCCGGGCGTTCGAGGCCCAGATGGTGCGAGAGGTGCGGGGGGAGCTGGAGACGGTTCTCGGCATTCTGGAGGGGCGGGCGCCCAAAGGCGTGAACGGTGAACGGTGAACAGTGAACGGGGCTCCGATGCTCGTCCGTCACCCCCGTTCACCGTTTACCGTTTACCATTTACGCTTTTAGCCATGCACATCCTCGTCACCAACGACGACGGCATCCTGGCTCCCGGGTTGGCGCTGCTGGCAGACGTGTGCCGGCAGGTCGGCACCGTCACCGTCATCGCGCCCGACCGGGAGCAGAGCGGCACGTCGCACTCGCTCACCTTGCATCGTCCGCTCCGGCCCACCCGGCGGGCCGATGGTGCGTGGCAGATCGACGGGACCCCGACCGACTGCGTGATGCTCGCGATCCAGGCGCTCATGCCGGAAGGCCCCGATTTCGTCTTCTCCGGCGTGAACCACGGGCCCAACATGGGCGAGGACGTGCTCTACTCGGGCACGGTTGCGGCCGCGATGGAAGCGGTGATGCTGGGGGTTCCGGGCATCGGCATCTCGTTCTCGGGCAGCCGGCCGGAAACGCTGGCGACCTATCGCGACCTGCTGGTGGATCTGGTACAGCGGATCACGTCGGCGCCGAACTTCCCGGCCGACACGCTGCTCAACGTCAATCTGCCGCTGGTCGCCGCGGGCGAGGTCAAGGGCATCCGGGTCACCAAGCTGGGCAGCCGGGTCTTTTCCGAATCGCTGACGCGGATGAAGGATCCCTGGGGCAAGGAGATCTTCTGGATCGGCGGCGGCACCATCACCTGGACCGGTGACGAGGACTCCGATCACGCGGCCGTGCGCGAGGGCTATCTGTCGGTCACGCCGCTGCACATGGACCTCACCAACTACAACCTGCTGGAGACGGTGCGCGGATGGTCGCTGGAGGGATAGGCGAAGGCGACAGCTACGGCGGCTACCGGACGCAGCTAGTCGAGACGCTCCGGAGCAAGGGCGTCCGCGATCTCGCGGTCCTGCACGCGATCCGGCAGGCGCCGCGGCATCTGTTCGTGCCGGAGGGCGTGCGCCACCGGGCCTACGACGACGCGGCGCTTCCGATCGGCGCCGGGCAGACGATCTCGCAGCCCTACGTTCA
Organism: Gemmatimonadales bacterium; assembly: GCA_044866195.1. GTDB lineage: Bacteria > Gemmatimonadota > Gemmatimonadetes > Gemmatimonadales > GWC2-71-9 > DASQPE01. The sequence continues at coordinate 14,982 of JBIOTT010000073.1, read as the reverse complement.
GGCCCGCTATCTCGAGCTGATCGGGCTGACCGGCCGGGAGCGGGTACTCGAGGTAGGCACCGGCTCCGGTTATCAGACGGCGTTGCTGGCGCTGCTGAGCGAGACGGTGTTCAGCGTGGAGCGATTGCCAGCGCTGGCGCAGGGGGCGCGCGCGGCGCTCGAGGCGGCCGGCATCCGCAACGCCACCGTCCTGGTCGGCGACGGCACCCTCGGCTGGCGTCCCTTCGCTCCCTACGACGCGATCCTGGTGGCCGCGGCGTCACCCGACATTCCGGAGCCGCTGGTCGAGCAGCTGGCGCCGGGCGGCCGAATGGTGATCCCGCTGGGCGACCGGGACTCCCAGGCGCTCACCCTGGTCCAGCGCGATCCCGCCTCCGGCGTGACCGTCACGACCCTGGGCGACGTTCGCTTCGTTCCGCTCCTCGGCCAGCACGGCTTCAACGACTGACCCGGCGACCTCATGCTCAGCGCGTTCTTTCATTGGCTGGCCGACACGGTTCTGGCCCTCGGCTATCCCGGCATCGTGATCCTGATGGCCATCGAATCGTCGGTGCTCCCCCTGCCGAGCGAGCTGGTGATGCCGCCGGCGGGCTATCTGGCAGCCCAGGGCAAGATGAACGCGGTCGCCGCGGTGCTGTGCGGCACGCTGGGCAGCGTACTGGGCGCGCTGGTGAATTATGGATTGGCCGTGTTCGTGGGCGAGCCGGTGCTGCGCAAGTATGGCAAGTACGTGCTGGTGTCCGAGCGGTCGCTCGACCGCACCGAGAAGTTCTTCCGCCGCCACGGCGAGATCAGCACGTTCGTGGGCCGGCTGCTGCCCGTGATCCGCCACCTGATCTCGATCCCCGCAGGCATGAGCCGGATGCGGCTGGCCCGGTTCGTGGGGTTCACCGCGGCCGGCGCCGGCATCTGGTGTGCGATCCTCACCTATCTCGGCTGGCTGATCGGGCGCCACGGCGAGGCGGTGGACCGGGCGATCGGCCCCTACGTCCACCACGTCTTCGTGAGCTACATCCTGCCCGGGCTGATCGTGGTGGTGGGAGGCTACGTCATCTGGCGCCGGCGGCAGCGGAGAGCCGTGCCGTGACCACCCGCCGGTATCTGCTGGGCGGAATGGTGCAAGGGGTGGGGTTCCGCTGGTTCGTGCACCGCCACGCCGCGAGGCTGCGCCTGCGCGGCTGGGCCCAGAACCTGCCCGATGGCCGGGTCGAGGTGGTCGCAGACGGGACCGACGAAGCCCTCGCCGAGCTGGAAGCGCTGCTGCGGCGGGGGCCCTCGCACGCGCAGGTGGACCACGTCGACATTTCCGAGCTGCCCCCGACGGCGGTAGGCCGGAGCGGGTTTGACATCCGGTAGGGAGAATCCCAACGTGGCCGATGCTCTCGCTCACGACGTGCTGCGCACGTTGCGCCCCATTCCCGACTATCCCAAGCCGGGGGTCGTGTTTCAGGACATCACGCCGGTGCTGCGCAACGGGGCGCTGTTCCGCCGGGTGACCGAAGCGATGGCCGCACCGTTCGCGAGCGCGGGCATCACCCACGTGCTGGGCATCGAGGCCCGCGGGTTCATTCTGGGCGGGCCGGTTGCCGCGGTGCTCGGCGCAGGCTTCGTCCCGGCAAGGAAGCCGGGCAAACTTCCATGGGAATGCCTGCGGGAGAACTACGATCTCGAGTATGGCCAGGACGCGCTGGAGGCGCACCGGGATTCGTGGACCCACGGGGCGCGGGTGCTGATCGTGGACGACGTGCTTGCCACCGGAGGAACCGCCCGTGCCGCCGGCGAGCTGTCCCGGGCGCTCGGCGCCGATGTCGCGGGGTGGAGCTTCCTGCTCGAGATCGCGGCGCTGGAGGGCGGGCGGAAGCTCGAGCGGGCGCCATTCCACGTCGTGACGCGGGTATAGCTCGCGGCCGATCCACCGGCTCTGGACGCCCGGCGCGCCGCCGTGCAGCTTAAAGCGTCAGCCACTCCCGGAGAACCGACATCATGCGCATGCTTGCTCCAACGCTCACTTGTAGCGCGGCGATGGCCATGGCCGTGTACGCGGGACGGCTCGAGGCCCAGGGCTTCGAAGGCGTCATCAACACCCAAATGACCCTTGAAAATGGGCGCACCGTCGACGGCGTCTACCAGATCAAGGGGAACAAGTCCCGCTGGGAAGGAACCATGCCGGGCACGGAGCGGATGGGCGGCACCGCCATGATCTTCGACGGCGAGGCGGGGACCATGATCAGCATCGTGCCGGCCCAGAAGATGTACATCGTCACGAACGTGCATGACATGGCCAAGCACATGCCCGAATCCGACACGAAGTTTCCCAAGATGACGAAGACGGGCAAGAAGGAGACGATCGCGGGCCACTCGTGCGAGCACTGGCTGATGGGCGACGATCAGAAGATGGATGTGTGCCTGGCCAAGGGCCTGGGCTTCTTCGGCATGAGGGGCGGCAAGGGCCGCGGCGGGTTGAGTGCTGCGTTTCCGACCATGGAGCGGGCCAAGCTGGAGGCACAGGTGGCCGCGCACCCCGAGGTCAAGGAGCTGGTCGACGGCGGCGCATTCCCTCTCAAGATGGAAGACGCCGACCATAAGTTCAGCATGGTCGTGACCAAGATCGAGAAGAAGTCACTGAGCGACGATCTGTTTCGCGCGCCGGCCGGCTATCAGGAGATGAACATGGGCCGGATGATGCAGCAGATGCAGCAGATGCAGAAGGCGCAAGGCCAGGGCAAGCCGCCGAGTTGAGCCTATGCCTTCCGAGCGCGAACCCCATCCTCGGCCGCGCGGCGGACGTCGTCGTCGGGATCCTGGGCCAGGCTGGTGAGCAGGCCAAACGGCGTGCGCGGATTGCGGGCGACGTGGCGGCGCACCCGCGGGTCGTGATCCTGGGCGAGGTCGTGGAGCAGGGGCAGGGGAAGGCAGGGGTTGGTCGCCGCAGCCGAGCGCACGAGAGCCTCGCGATGGCCGGCCAGGCGCTCCAGCAGGGTGGGAGCCGCCGAGGGGTTCTGGGCCACACCGGCCTGCACCTCGAGCGGTCCGTCGGCCAAGCGCGTCAGGGCGCTGGCCGGCGTGCGCGGATTCCAGGCTACGGCCATCTGCACATCCGGCAGCGGGTCGTGACTGAGCAGCGCCAGCGTCTGAGGAGACGCCTCCGGACTCTCCGCAAGGCTCCGCAACGCGCCGAACGACAGCGCATCCATGTGCTCTGGGGCCGCGGCCCGCGGCCCGGCAAGCCTGCGGCGTGAAGGCCGGGGCATGTGGTGATCTCCGCCTGACTGGTTCAGTACCAGTATCGGCGGCGGCGGCCGAGGGATGAGCGGCGTGACAAACCCGTGGCAACCCCGAGCCTGCTAGATGTTGGCCTGAACGGGGTTCAGAGGTTAACGTGGGGAGCAGTTCCGAGGTGTAAATCGGCTGGGTCGTGAGCGCCCCTCCGGGGGCTTGGGGTCATATGCGGGAAAAGTCATGTCCGCGCTGCGGGCTCTCGGTCAACGGGCCCGAGCTGACCTGTCAGTTCTGCGGCACCATTCTCGTGTCGGGCAGGTCCCTCCAGCTGGTGCTGTTCGCGGTGGCGGCCATGTTCGTGCTGCTGATCGCGGTCCTGGTGGCCCAATGGGTTGCCCAACCGTCGTCGCGCCCAACTGCGGCCGCGGAGAGCGGGTCGGGTCCAGTTGCCGGAGCGGAGAGCGGGGCGGTCGCGCGGTAGGGTGGGCCGAGCGGCCAGCTGAGAACGCACTTCAAGTCGACTCGCTAGGCCATTGCGCCAACAAGACCTTACGGCGCTCGGTCTCGTTGGCCAGGCGTCCTCGGGGTCTGGACCGCGCGATACTCTCCGTCGACGTATTCCGCGAATTTCCCGCTCTCGGTCCAAAGCTCGAGATAGACTCTCCCCCAAGACCCATACATCCCGTACAACCGGCTGAGCCTCGCTTCGCGCGTTTCGCTCGGCAGTGACTCAAAGCCTGGTCCGACCATGACTCGGACCAGATCAGGGGGAACCTGTTCGACGCACTCGACCAGGCCTGCGCGCCTCAGGTCCCCCACATAGAGGCGGCGAATCTCGTCTTGCTGCTCTGGAAGCGGCCCCCGAGCGATGCCGGTGCAGGAAAAGCGGGCACTCGGAGATTCGGAGGCTGACGAGTCATGGCGCGGTGCGCTGGGTGCAACCGACTCAGGGCCGCTCGCGGTATCGGGCGCGGGGGCTCGCGCAACATCATCGCGAGGCGACCCCTGAACCCCATGGCTCGTCGGAGGATCTGCGGCCGAGATCCGCTGAGCCCGTAAGCGGACCGTCTCCTGGAAGGCCTGCTCCCACCGGTGCCTGGTCGAACATTCGAGGGATTCCTTGTCGGCGATGTACATCCAACGCATCGTCACCTTCACCGTCGATTGCACGGAATCACCGCGAACCAGCACGTTGTAAATGGCGTGGGTAGGCGAGCGCGGGGGATAATGGCCCCTCCGCCCGCAGTCTGCATCCGTAGTATCCCGATACGAGATCGTGAGCTGCTCGGTGGCGATCAGGCCGGAAGCCCGCTCGATTGTGCGAATGGGAATGTTGCGGTCGGCGAACTCGTCGATGACCGCATCCCAGGTTCGCCCGAAGGAGGCGGTGACGGGACTCGGCATCCTGGGTGTCGACGGCGCAGGCGGGGTGAGCTGATTGCAGCCTATGAGCGCTACAAGCAATGGGGCCGCTAGGCGTGGCATGGGCGACCAGCTGATTTACAGTCAGGGGTTGCGGGGAAAGGTATGACGGGGCCCAGGCACCGCCAGTCCCCGCCTTGGGTCTTGCGGACGTGAGACTTTACCCGAGGTCTGAACGCCAAGATATTGCAGCACCCACCGCCCCCGTAGCTCAGCTGGATAGAGCAGCAGTTTCCTAAACTGTTGGCCGCGTGTTCGAATCACGCCGGGGGCACTGCGATTGACAGCTGCGCCGGCAACGCTTACTGTGTCGCTCCAGTGCCGAGCCGTTGCGAAGTCCGCGGCGGCCAACTCGAACCGATGGTCGAGCCGATGCTGAGCCCCTCGTTCATGACCTCGCACCCGCGCCGCCCCGCCGCCGGCAAGCGGACGCGCACCGTGCTGGTCCCAAGCAAGAAAGGGCACAGGACGACTCGGCCCGTCGTGCCGAGTAACGGCTGATCCGGTAGCGACATCCGGCATACAGACCGCCCCGCCTGTGCTCCCACAGGCGGGGCGGTCGGCTTTCCGGCCCCTGGACCCACACCCTGTCTTCGTGCCCCCGTGGGGGAGCGCTGCCGATTGGGTCCACCGGCCAGCGACCGCCTGTCCGAAGGACACGAACGAGGCTCATGTGACGGAAGAGACCATCGACCTGAAGACGAATGATGCGCTGCCCGCGCTCGCCGGACTGGAGGCGAGCCACCCGGAGCGCTGGTGGGAGCTGGTCCGGGCAGCACTCCAGGGGACGCATCAGGACTACACCAGCGGGCCGCTCGCGCGGTCGCTGCTCCTGCTGGCGATCCCAATGGTGCTGGAGACCGCCATGGAGTCGCTGTTCGCTCTGGTGGACGTGTTCTTCGTGTCCCGGCTCGGCGCCGATGCGGTGGCGACGGTGGGGCTCACCGAGTCGATGCTGGTGATGGTCTACACGGTGGCGATCGGGCTCTCGATCGGACTCACCGCGGTGGTGGCGCGCCGCATCGGTGAGAAGGATGGCTCCGGGGCCGCCCGTGCCGCAGTGCAGGGGATCGCGCTCGGTCTCGGCGTTGCTGTGGTCGTGGCTGCGATCGGGCTCCGGTTCGCCCCGCAGCTCCTCGACCTGATGGGCGCGAGCGACGCGGTGCAGGCGGTGGGAGCGGGCTACACCCGCGTGATGCTGGCCGGAAGCGGCACGGTGCTGCTGCTGTTTCTGGTCAACGCGATTTTCCGCGGTGCCGGTGACGCAACGATCGCGATGCGCTCCCTCTGGCTGGCGAACGCGATCAACACGCTCAGAGGCTGCAACCTCAGGCTGCAATCGGCGCTGGCGTCCAGCCCTCATGCCTGTATAGCTTTGTAGGCTTGGCAGGGGGCCTTAGCGACCCCGTTCACCACTTCAGTTGGAACTTCATGGCGACGACGGTGGAAGCGACTACCGCAAACCAGAGGGCCCGGGAGCCGGCGGCCGCCGCCTCGTGGATCCGCGATCCGAAGCGCCAGGCCGTGGCAGGGGCAATTGCGGCCGCGGTGATCGGTCTCGGCGTCTGGTTCGTGGTCACCAGCGGCCGGCGAAAGGACGAATTCGCCTCGCGGGTGCTTTCTCAGGCCCTGGCAACGGCCGACAGAGGCAACCTGCCGCAGGCATCGTCCGAGCTGCAGCGGGTGATCCAGACCTACAGCGGAACCGACGCTGCAAACGAGGCGGTCCTGGCGCTGAACCAGATCCGGATGGCGTCAGGCCAGAGCCAGCTGGCCGCGGTGAACCTCCGCGAGTTCGTCGGCAAGAAGCCGGCGCCGCGGTTCGCCGCCCAGGCCTATGGGCTCCTGGGCTCGGCCGAGGAGAACGCCAAGAAGTATGCGGAGGCCGCCCAGGCGTACGAGCAGGCCGCCGCCAATGCGGAGCTGGGCTACCTCAAGGCGAGCTACCTGGTGGAGGCTGGCCGGGCGTACCGCCTGGCTGGCAAGCCCCAGGAGGCGATCCGGGTTTACCGAACGGTGATCGAGAAGTACGCCGGTTCGCCCTCAGTCCCGGAGGCGGAGGTCCGGCTGGGCGAGCTCACCGCCGGCGCGATGTAGCCCAAGCCGGAGGGAAGGGTCAGGCATTCGGATGGGCTCGGCGGTGAAGCCGGGCCCTTTGTTTTTCCTGGATTCTGCCGGCAAGATGAGAATGACGTATAAGATATATTATGTTAAGCTGGCGTGAGGAAAACTGTGGAGAACCGCGACGGAACCCCCCGGCTCTCGCCGTTACGCGTTGGCGGACAAGCACTTAGGTGGAATGCCCGGCGGATGCATGGATGTGAATTGGAGTGGTGGTGCGGCGGCGAGGTAAGCGGATCAGGCGGGTCGAGGCGGGTTTCGGAGAGGCTTCTCCCTTATATCCCCCACCGCGAGTTACCCCGGAAGAGCCCCCGGGGGGTCGTCACCCGGACCATCATCCAGACCAACAACAGCCCGTGCGCGGTGATGGCGGCGGTCCGGATCCAGTTGCCGGCGACGACCTGGGTGTAGAGCGCGTCGGTAAAGCCCTCGCGGCCTATGCGCGCCTGGAGCGGGCTCTGAAGCCCGAGGGTCCAGAATACGGTCACCGCCTCGAGCAGCGCCCCCATCCACACGGACCACTCCGGAAGCTCGCTGGGACGCACCCAGAGCAGTACCACAGTGGCCAGCAGGAGCAGCGAGAAGAGGGCTAAGATCGGGACTTGGGTCAGATCGGCGTAGCGAGCCTCGTAGCCGAGATAGTCGTTCTGCCCTACAAATGCCCTGAGCGGGAACAGGACGCGCTGGGTGGTCCAGACGGTTCCGACGTTGTACCAGGCGAGGGCCAGGCAGGCGGCCAGGACGGCATAGGGGCCTCGGCCCTCGGTCAGGACCGGCGGGTCCCGGCGCCACTGGTCGACCAGCCCCGGCCGGAGTGCGAGCCACACCAGCCAACCCACCAGCGGAGCCGCCACCAGCAGCAGCGCCACGGCCCATCCGGGCCGGCCCCGCCGCCGCGCATCGTTCAGTCCCCATCGCACCACCGCCCCGACGGCCAGGACCAGCGAGGCGAATGCGAGGAGGGGGGCCAGAAAATTGAGAGGGCGCACGCCTCAACCTTCCCAGACGCCGCGGAACACCAGTCTGCCCTGTCCGCCCAACCAGACCTCGCTCGCCCCCTCGCCCCGGAGCATGGCGCGGACGGCCAGGACCTCCCCGCCCCAGCTCCTGAACTGGAGCGGGAGCGGCAAGCCGCAATGAGCCGAGAGAGCCAGCGCGGCAGCGACGGTGCCGGTGCCGCAGGCCAGGGTCTCATCCTCGACCCCGCGCTCGAAGGTTCGGATCAGCCAGGGCGCGTCTCCAGCAGTGGGCTGGGACACGAAGTTTGCGTTGGCTCCGTCGGGCCCGCCGGCCGGGTCGAATCTCAGCGGCCGCCCCCGTCCGATCAGGTCGACCGCGCCCACGTCGTCCACCAGGACCACCAGGTGAGGCACGCCCACCGTGCCGAGCCAGATCGCCCGCTCGCCCGGTGCCCGCGCAATCGAGGGCACTGGTCTCGGGACCAGCGTGTCGGGCAGGTGAATCTCGGCCCGCGCCGGCTCGTCGAGGCAGCGGGTCTCCACCACGCCGGCATCGGTGAGGAGGCGCATGCCGGCGGGCGGCCCGAGCTCGAGGTGGGCCGCCAGCCGAGTGCTGCAGAGGGCCGCGTTGCCGCACATAGCGGCACGGGAGCCATCGGAGTTGAAGAAGGTCATCCGCACCGCGTCGCTGTCTTCCGGGGTGAGGATGACCAGCCCGTCGGCGCCGATGCCGTCCCGCCGGTCGCACAGGGCCGCGATCCGCTCGCGGGGCCAGTGCTCGGGCGTGGTGCTCCGGCCGTCGAGCAGCACGAAGTCGTTGCCTGAGCCCGTCATCTTGTAGAAGACGGTGCCCTTCATACCCGCCCCGTCAGCGACCGGAGCCGCAGCCACCAGACCATCCAGACCGCCTCTCGCACGATCTTCTTGTTCATCTTGCTCTGGCCTTCGACCCGGTCGGTGAACACGAGTGGAATCTCTTTGAGGCGGAACCCTTTTTTCCAGGCCAGAAAGCTCATCTCGATCTGGAAGGCGTAGCCGTTCGACCGCACCCGTTCCAGCGAGATCGCCTCGAGCACCCGCCGCCGAAAGCACTTGAATCCGCCGGTGGAGTCGGAGAGGGGCAGGCCCGTCACCCAGCGGGCGTACTGGTTCGCCCCCAGCGAGAGCAGCAGTCGGGAGATCGGCCAGTTGATGACGTTCACGCCGGTCTTGTAGCGCGATCCGATCACGAGATCCGCGTCGACGATCGCCTCGATCAAGCTGGACAGAAACCGAGGGTCGTGGGAGAAGTCTGCATCCATCTCGAACACGAGGTCGTAGCCGCGCTCGAGGGCCCAGCGAAAGCCGGCGATGTACGCCTTGCCGAGGCCCTCCTTCCCTCCCCGATGCAGGACGTGGACCCGGGCGTTGGTGGCGGCAAGCTGGTCGGCAAGCTCGCCGGTGCCGTCGGGCGAGTTGTCGTCCACCACCAGCACTTCGATGCACGGGTCCTGAGCCAGCACCGCCGGTACGATGAGCGGTATGTTGACCCGCTCGTTGTACGTCGGCATGACCACCAGCATCCGTTCAGCCACCCGCCCTCCGTGCGCGTGCCCGGACCGCCGGGCCGACCAGGAGTCCGGCCGTCACCAGCAGCGCCAGATAGGTGACCATCTTTCCGCGCCGGTAGTCGGCGGATGTGAACTCGAGCCGCACCTCACGGGCACCGGGCGGCAGCGCCACGCTCAGGAAGGCGAAGTCGCCCCGATGCACCGCAGCCGGTTTCCCGTCTATCGTCGCGCGCCAGTCAGGATACCACGTCTCACTCACGATGAGGAAGGCCGGTTTCGACTCGACCCCGGCGAGTGCGATCCGCATCCGACCGGGCTCCCACTCCACCACCGAAGCGCGAGCGGTGGCTACGGGGGGCGGTTGGCCGGCCCGAATGGGCTCGACCGCGACCCGGGTGCTATCGGCAAAAAGCGCGACCCGATCGTAGGGGAACCGCGGGTCGAGCAGCGCAGGGATGGTCTGGTCGTCCGGTACCTTCACGGCCGCCGGCAGGATCCGAGCGTACGGAACCGTCGAATCGCGCTCGTAGAGGACGCCGGTCGAGCCCGGCGTGGTCCGCACCGGCCCCAGCACCTTGTGAAAGCCGGGGAGCTCCTGCTCGCCGGGCAGGATGAGGAAGCGGGTCGCCGCCAGGGCCAGCACTGCCGGGCTGCCCAGGTTCTTCCACACGTTCTTGCCGCCGAGCAGCTCGTCGTAGAACCGGACCTCGTTGCCGTGATGTCCGAGCACCTGCTCGATGTCGTCGGCCATGAGATAGGAACCGGGGAAGACGCCGACGTCGAGCACCCGGAAGGGCGGCTTCTCCTGCTTGAGCCGGGCGACGATGGGATCATCCCGGAACAGCTCGGCTGCCGGAGGGCTGAACTGGAAGAACAGGCGGTCGATGCTCCACAAGTCGGCCGCTGCGACGGCGGCGAGGGCGGCAGCGGCGGCCGCCGGCCGAAGCCGGCCGGCGCTCACCGGCAACACCACCGCCGCCGTGAGCGCGACGAACACGAGCAGCCGGATGGCGCCGACCTGAAGCGCTGCCGCGTTGGAGAGGACCCGGTCGGTCTGGTCCGGCTGCGCCAGCACGGTCGCGATCGGCTCGAGCCCGCCGGTGGCGCCGAGCAGCGCGATGCCGCCCAGCACGGCAAGCCAGATGAGGAGGGTTTGCCGGGGCACTTCCCGCCGGAGCAGGCGATCGGCGCCGAGCCCGGCCCATAACGCGACAACCAGCGCGACAAGGTAGAACGCCATGCCGGGGGCACGGACCTTCTTCATCATCGGCATCACCGCGTACCACAGGTGATAGAACGGGGTGTGCCCGCCGAACGAGACGAGCAGGAAGAGCACGCCGATCCCGCCCGTCACCCAGAGCAGCGGCCGCCGGGCCCGGTCGCCCAACCCGAGACCCGCCAGCAGCAGCACCACGGCGCCGAGGAACTCGCTGTGCAGCTTGAAGAAGTTGCGGCCCCAGTAGGCCTCGAGCACGCCGTTGAACTGAGGCAGGATCGTGGTGACGATCTCCTCGGGCGGCATCGAGAACGCCGTCGCATACTCCCACCCCGTGCTCGGGCCCCCGATTCCCCGGGGAGAGTACGGGATGTACCCGAGAAAAGGGACGATCTGGATCGCGGCGATGGCGAGCCCGAGCAGCACCGCCCCGAAGCTCATGGCGATGGCGCCCCAGGCGGCCGCGCGCCGGCGGAGGTCGTCGGGCCGCCCTGGATCCCACAGCGCGAGCCACAGGGCCCACACACCACAGGCCACCAGCAAATAGTAGGTCAGCTGGTAGTGGGGGCTCAGCATGCAGAGCCCCACGGTGAGCGCCAGCAATCCGTAGCCGGAGAGCCGGCGGTCCCGGATCGCCCGCAGGATGGCCAGCAGCGCCAGCGGCGCCAGCGCAGAGACGAACAGCTTGCCGTCGTGACCCGGCTTCACCAGCGACGCGACGATCCCGGTCAGCTCGTAGCCCAGCCCTCCCACCAGCGCCCCGGTCCAGCCGGCGTTGAGTGCCCGGAGCAGCGCGTACATCGTGCAGCCGGCCAGGACGATATGCAGCGCAAAGCCGAGGTTCATTGCGGTGTCCACCGGCAGGATCCAGCGGAGCCATGCGGTAGGATAGAAAACGTCGCCATGCTGCGCCGCTATGAATGGCAGGCCGCCAAACAAGTACGGATTCCACTCGGGAATCCGCTGATGGGCGCGGAAGTACTCGGCGCCGAAGCTCCGGAAGGCATAGCCGGCGGCGTACTGGTCGCTGGCCGGGCTCACCAGAAATTGCCCCGCGAGCATCGGCCAGCAGAGACTGAGGGCGGCGAGCGCAAAAACCGCCGTGGCGACAATAGCCGGGCGCGGTGGCCCCCAGACCTTGGTCGCGATGGGAGTGGGGTCAGAGGGCGGCACGCGCGCTCCGTCGAGAGAGCAAAAAGAACGGGGCTGCAGCCCCGAACTCGGTCAGCGTGAGCAGGAGCCGAGAGGCGATCGCCAACGCGGTGGCCGGGGCGATCCCGATCGGTTGCTGCAGCATCAGGATGAACAGCCCTTCCCGCACGCCCAGGCCGCCGGGCGCGAGCAGGGCGAGAAAGCCGGCGAGATACGATGCGGTGAACACCGCCACCGACCGGCCAAGATCGAGCCGTACGCCCGGCAGGAGGCCGCGCGCCAGGAGCCAGAGCGCGCCGCCATAGCCGAGCCACGCGATGGCGTTCGCGGCAATGCCGGCGAGGACCCCTTCCGATCTCGGCGCCATCGCGGCCTCAGCCGGGACTCGGCCAAACCGAAGCAGGCGACGCACGGCCGGGGGCCAGAGTATCAGCCCGATACCGACGGCGCTCGCCACCACGAGGGCCACGAGCGCGAGCCGCGCGCCGGGATGCGCGTTCTCCAGCGCGACCGCGCCGGTGAGTCCCACGATTGCCGCCCCGGTGCCGACGCCGAGCGCCTGAAGGACGACGGCGGAGCCGGTTGCCGCCCAGGCAGCCACCCCGGCCTGTTGAGCCATCACCGCCATCCCGGCGATCGCCCACACCTTGCCGGGGAGATACTTGCCCAGACTCGAGACGGTCCAGATCCGAGCCGCCGTCAAGCCATCGAGCTCCTGGCCCCAGCTTGCGAGCATCATGCGCCAGGCCCAGATCAGCAGCGCATACATGGCCCAGACGATCAGGGCGCTGCCGAGGAGATACATCGGTCTGGGCGCGAGCGCGAGTGACTGGTGACGCAGCTCGTCCCAGTTGCGGACGAGGGCGCGGAGCGCAAAGCCGACGACGAGCAACCCGAGCATCCACTGGAGCACGCGCCAGGCTGTCCTACCCACCCAGGGCCTCTCGATACCAACCCTCGCAGACCTCGGCCACGTGGTCGGGGGCCAGCCGCCGGCGCCAGGACTCTCCCTCAGTGCGTCCTTTGGCGAGTCGCTCGGGATCGTTGAGCACATCGAGAGCGGCGTCAGCCAGGGCTTCGGCCGCAGGCAGGGTGAGCCGCCCTGCCCCCCGCTCGGGCACCACGTCGAGGACGCCGCCACCATCCCAGCACGCGATCACCGGCACGCCGGCGACGAGCGCTTCGGCGGCAGCCAGGCCGAATCCCTCGCCCTGCGCCGGGAAGAGCATCAGATCGGCGCGGGCCAGGAACTCGGGGATCCGTTCCGGCGGGACGGCGCCTGCAAACGTGACCAGCCGCCCGACCCCGCGCTTTGCGGCGAGGGCTTCGAGGCCGGCACGCTCGGGCCCGTCGCCCACGATCGTCAGCGGGGTTTCGTGCCCCAGCTCGACCAGGCAGGCGAGCGCTTCAACTGCGAGATGGACCCGCTTTTGTGGGGTGAGCCGCGCGACGGTGACGATGCCGCCGCCGCCGCTGGTCCAGGAATAGCGCGACGCCTCGATCGGCATCGGGTGCACATGCTCCTTCGGGATGTGCCGCCCGGTCGCGGTCTGCACCCAGGTGGCCAGCTCGCGGGAGACCACGGTCACGACCCGGGCCCGGCGAACCACCGGGGTGCCCAACCGCCGGGCGACCCCCGAGCGGCGGAGTAACGAGGCGTCGGTACCGTGCAGGGTGAGCACTGCGGGGGCGGTCGCCGGCACCGCAAGCCCGGCGGGAATCCACCAGTGGGCGTGCACCAGCTCGGCGCCGCGGGCCAGCTCCTCCTTCGCAGCGCGGCGCAACGCGCGCCACAGCCCGGCCAGCGCCAGCCAGCCGCCAGGCCGCCGGGCGGCAGCCTGCATGGTCCCCCGATACGCGATGCTCTCGTGTCGAGCGATCGCGTAGCGGACTCGGCGGACGTGCACCCCGTTGTGCCGCTCTTCCCCGCCCCGCCCCTGGTCACTCGGCGCCACCACCGCCACGCCGATGCCGCGGCGCGCCAGCGCTTCCGCCAGAGTGGCCAGAAAGGAGCCGGAGAGGTCGCCCGGCCACCGAGGATAGTTGTGGGTCACGAAGACGACCCGCACCGGCTAGTCCCGGTGGTCGGCAGCGCCGAGGCGGGCCAGCGAGCGGGCGATCTCGCGGTTCTCCTCGCGCAGCCCGGCAATCAGCTCGCCGACGAACCCGAAGCCGAAGAGCGCGATTCCGCTGATCACCATCGTCTCCACGAGGTTGAGGAAGGGTCGGAACCCGATGCCGAAGCCGAAGCGGAGCACCAGCGCGGCGATTCCCGCCAGGAGCCCGAAGGCGAAGAGCGCGGCGCCGATCACACCGAAGAAGAGCATCGGTTTCCGGCCGAACCGGAGCTGGAACCAGACCGAGAGCAGATCGAGCACGCCGACCGGGATCCGCTTCCAGGTAAACTTGGAGACGCCGGCTTTGCGAGGATGCAGAGGCACCGGATGGGAGGTGAGACGAAAGCCATCGGCCGCGGCGATGACGACCATGAAACGGTGCCAGTCGGGCCGGAGCGGCACGTCGGCAACCACCTCGCGGCGGTACGCCTTTACCGAGTTGAGGTCGGCCACCTGCACGCCGAACAGCGCCCGGCAGAGCCGGTTGTACACGCCCGAGACGAACGCCTTGTCGTACTTGCCCTGCTTGGTGCCGGTCACGATGTCGGCGCGGCCTTCCAGAATCGGCCGGACGAGTGCGGGGATGTCCTGGGGGAGATATTGCAGGTCTGCCGGGTAGAACACGAAGATGTCGCCCCGGGCCACATCGCCCGCGGAGCGCAGGGCGTCGGCGATGCCGCGCTGGCGCCGGTGGGTGACCACCCGTAGAAAGGGGTGGGCCGCCCTGAGGTCCCGCAGGACCCGCGGGGTCTCGTCCCGGGAGCCGTCGTCCACTACGACGACCTCGAAGCTGAACCCCGCCGGCCCCAGCGCCTCCGCGCAGAGCTGGAGGAACTCGGGGAGGTTCGCTGCCTCGTCCTTGGCAGGCACGAGCACGCTGACATCGAGGGCGTCAGCGGGGCCGGCCAGGGTCATACGCGCTTTCGCATCCTCGCCGGCAGAATGCCCAGCTGGTCGCGGTACTTGGCGACCGTGCGGCGGGCGATCTGGATGCCCTGCTCCTGGAAGAGGTGGACGATCTGCTGGTCGGTGAGGGGTTTGGACGGGTTCTCCTCGCCGACCATCTTCTCCAGCTTGGCCCGGATGGAGCGCGCGCTCGCGTCCTCGCCGGAGGCGGTCGCGAGCGCGCTGGAGAAGAAGAACTTGAGCGGGAGCACGCCGCGCGGGGTCTGGACGTATTTCTCGTTGGTCACCCGGCTCACCGTGCTCTCGTGCATGTTGATGAC
>JBIOTT010000072.1:0-10923 GCA_044866195.1 Gemmatimonadales bacterium | reverse complement strand
CGACTTGGATCGGCGGCTCACTTGGCGCCTCCCTTGCCCGCGGCCTTGGGCCGCTTGGCGCCGTACTTGGAGCGCCCTTGCCGCCGATCGTTCACGCCCGCGGCATCGAGAGTGCCCCGGACGATGTGATAGCGCACGCCGGGAAGGTCCTTCACCCGGCCGCCCCGAATGAGCACGATCGAGTGCTCCTGCAGGTTATGGCCCTCGCCGGGGATGTAAGCGGTCACCTCGAACCCGTTGGTCAGCCGGACGCGGGCCACCTTCCGCAGCGCCGAGTTCGGCTTCTTCGGGGTGGTCGTATACACCCGGGTGCAGACGCCCCGCTTCTGGGGGTTGCCCTTGAGCGCCGGCGCCTTGTCCTTCGCGAGCACGTCGCTTCGGCCGGTGTGGATCAGCTGGTTGATGGTCGGCATAGCGTCGAGCTTGAGACTCCTTGCCCTGAGGCAGGTCTGATAGAGACCGACAAGATTAGCGACAGCACGGAGCAGGGTCAAGGATCGGTAGCGGTGGCGCGAGCGTCCTTCTCGGGCGCGTCGGCAGCGATGGCCCGCTGGTTGCGGAGTAGTCAGATCCGGATAGACTTGTCCCCGCATCCCCGTAGCTAAGTCGTTCAACCACCTTCCTCCCGTGAGGTCGGCATGTTGCTCGATCGCCTCAACCGCGTGGCGCTCGCGAGCACCGCCCTTGTGATCGGCGCCTGCTCCGAGACCACGCAGCCCAATACTCCCGCCGATCAGTCGTCATCGTCCCCCGATTTCCGCACCGCCCAGCAGCCCGCCGCCGATCCCAATGGGCTGGCGCGCGGAGTCCCCGGGTTCGGGGGCTTCTTCATCGATGCCCAGGGCACGCCAACGATCTATCTGAAGGAAGCCGCGCAGCGCGCGAACACCGAGCGCGCACTTGGGTCGTGGCTCCAGGCGAGGGGCATCGCCCCATCCAGCCTGAAAGTGCTGAAGGGTGACTTCTCCTGGGCTGATCTCGAGCGGTGGCAGGTCCAGGCGAGCGAGCAAGTACTTGGCGTGGCCGGCGCCGTTTTCGTGGACGCCGACGAGGCAAGCAACCGGGTGAGGATCGGCGTCGAGCGGGGGGCCGCCGGAGGCCAGGCGCGCGCCGCAGCAGCCCGGCTCGGTATTCCGGCCTCCGCAGTGATCGTTCAGGAGACCGATCCGATCCGGGCCGTCGCCACGCTGCGTGACCGGGTCCGGCCGATTGTAGCCGGACTCCAGATCAATTTCCCCGGCTTCATCTGCAGCGTGGGTTTCAACGCGGTGAAGGGAGGCCAGAACTCGTTCGTCACCGCGTCGCACTGCACCAACACGCAGGGCGGCGTTGAGAGCACTCCGTACTGGCAGCCGCTCCAAACCGTGGACCCAGTCCAGATCGCCACCGAGGTGGATGACCCGGTCTACACCCGGAAGGGCCTCTCCGGCTGCCCCAACGGACGGCGTTGCCGAAGGAGCGACGCGGCGCGGGCGGCCTACGCGAGCGGCATCCTCTTCACCCTCGGCGGCATCGCGAAGACCAACGCGCCCAACAACGGCTCGTTGGACATCACCGGCTCCTTCACTATCACCAGCAAGAGTCCTGCTGCCGTCGTCGGCGACGTGGTCAACAAGGTCGGCCGGACGACCGGTTGGACCCAGGGCAAGGTCACCAACACCAACGTGAACACCGGAGTGACAGGGAGCAACATCGTGCAGCTCGGCCAGACGTTCGTCTCGGCAGGCGTGGGCGGGGGCGACAGCGGCTCGGACGTCTTCGCGATCACCAGCAGCACCAATGTGAGGCTGCTCGGCATTCTCTGGGGCGGCAATTCGGCCGGCACCCAATTCGTCTATAGCCCGATGGCCAACGTCGAGGCCGAGCTCGGCAGCCTCACGGTTAACTGAGCCGGTTAGTCCCTCAACCTCCCTCGACTCGATCGCGCGGGGAGCTCGTCCTGGTTCCGGATGGGCTCCCCGCGACCGCTGTCCCCCTCAGCGTCTTGGATGGGGCCTTCAGTTCGCGCAGCCTAGCCAGCGCACATCCCTGCTATCTTGCCGGGGGGTACGCATGCAGGGGGGTACGCATGCAGTACGCGAGTGATCGCTTCACGGCTTGCAGTGCGGTGAGAAAGAACAGGGCGGATGCTCCCCTCCTTGCTCTCGCGCTCGCAGGCACCATGGCCGCGGCGGCCCCGGGTCAGTCCTATGCCTCGGTGACGGCGATGCCCGTCGATTCCCTGACCATCACGCTCGACGTGCCTCGCGAAGTGCGCTCCGGCGAGGCAGTGCCGATCGCGCTCCATGTCACCAACGCCACGAGCCAGCCGCTCACCCTCTATCTCCGAGGGCGGCCGATCGCGTTCGATCTTATTGTGACGGCGTCCGACGGCCGCGTGATCTGGCGCCGGCTGGAAGGCGCGATAGGCTCCATGGTGCTCCAGGTGCGCACGCTTGCTCCGGGCGAGGCCCTCGAGCTCCGGGACCGCTGGTTGCAGAAAACCAATGCTGGAGCGGCAGTCCCACCTGGTGAGTACGTCGTGACTGGACAGATCCTGACTGACAAGCCGCAGCCGCTCGTGACAGCGCCCGCCAAGCTTCGGATCTCGTTACCCCGCTGAGACGGCGTTTGGCCCCGCAGCCGCCACCGCGACCACGCTCGCGGCGGCATGGGTGCCGGTGTGCGTGATGCTGACCTCCCATCGACCGATCCCAAGGGTCTCGGCGATCTGCTGGCATTTCCCGCTGAGCCGGATCTCCGGCTTCCCTGAGGACAAGCGATGGACATCGATGTCGGCCCACGCGACCCCGCGGGCCCAGCCGGTGCCGAGCGCCTTCATCACCGCTTCCTTCGCAGCGAAGCGGCCCGCAAAGAACTGTACCCGCAACGGTCCGGTGCCCGCCTGGAGCTGTTCCCCGGTCGTGAACAGGCGCTTGGTGAAGCGATCGCCGTGGCGCTCGAGCGCCGCCCGAATGCGTTCGACTTCGACGAGGTCGATTCCGTGGCCGATGATACGCATCGGCCTAATCTATTGCTGTAGCGAGCGCTGCAGGCAGGCCCGCCACAGAGGCTCCCGTGCGATCCGGTTGCCCGGCGGCCATGGCGAGCGGCCGCTCGAAGCGAGGCGCGTTCGCTCCCTGTCGCCCTCTGAGTGCAAGGGTTTGCACTCGGGCCAGAAGCCGTCCTGCTACCCATAGCGCACCCACGTTGCGGGGCGCATCTTAGCCGCGGCAGGGAGCGGCCGGCGTTGAATCGCAGGCACCGGGCTGCGAGCAGGCCGGTCCTCCCCTGAAACCCGGGGTCGAGTCGCGCGCCAGCGCAACCGATCACCGGCTCGTCCGCTTTTCCCCCACAAGGAGGCCGTCATGCTGTGCGCTCGCTCGCGGCATCGTGCGCGATTGCTCGTGCTCGGTGCCATCCCGCTGGCCCTCGTGGTTGTCGGCTGCGGCTCCGACAACGGCAGCAACAGTCTTACGGACCCGTCCTCGCGTCGCTTCAATGACCGTCCCTCGGCCAACGATCTCCGCACCGCGCTCAAGCAGGTAGTCGCTGAGGGCAACGGCGGTCTCGGCTTCAACATGTGGGGAACGATCATCGACCGGGCGGGTATCGTGCGATCGGTCGTTTTCAGCGGCGACTCTCCGGTCGACCAGTGGCCCGGCAGCCGGGTGATCTCGGCCCAGAAGGCGAACACAGCCAATTCGTTCAGTCTGACTGGTTTCGCGCTGTCGACCGCCAACCTCTACGCCGCAGTCCAGCCCGGGGGCAGCCTGTTCGGCTTACAGGAGAGTAACCCGGTGGACCCGGACGTGGCCTATGATGGCAAGCTGGAGGATTTCGGAACCACCAAGGACCCGCTGATCGGGAAGCGGCCCGGCGGAGTGAACGTGTTCGGCGGCGGGCTCGCGCTTTACGCACCAGATGGATCGCTGGTCGGCGCGCTGGGCGTCAGCGGTGACGCCTCCTGCGCGGATCACATCATCGCCTGGAAGGTGCGCCACGCCTTGTCGCTCGACTACGTGCCGGCGGGCGTCGCGACCGGCGGATTCAACACCAACCCGAACAACACCAACAACAGCACCGACAACATCATCTTCGACCTGGACGAGAACGATAAGAGCGCCGGTGGCTTCGGCCATCCGGTGTGCGACGTGCCGTCGCCGGGTACCCCGGGGACCATGACGTTCATTGCGGAGCACCTGCCGCAAACCCACCCCATTCGTGGGGTCGTGCCCTGAACCTCACCGGCGTCTAGGAGTCCGGGCTCCGCCTCGCGGGGCCCGGACCCCATGTTATTGAAGAATCATGTGGGCGGTGGCGAGCCGGCCCGCATTAACATTCCCCTGATGCCACGGGTTACCGGCCCTGCGCTCTCGGTGCGGGGTCTTCGCAAGGCCTATCGCGACGTCGTCGCCGTCGACGGACTGGACCTCGAGGTCCAGCCCGGCGAATGCTTCGGCTTGCTCGGGCCCAACGGAGCGGGCAAGACCACCACGGTCGAGATCTGCGAAGGTCTCACGCCGGCCGACGACGGGGAGGTCGTGGTGCTGGGCCGGCAGTGGGGACGCGACGACCGGGAGCTCCGGGAGCTCCTCGGCATCTCGCTGCAGGAGACCCAGTTCGCCGAGAAACTCACGGTGGCCGAGACAGTGCGGCTGTTCCGGAGCTTCTACCGTCGCGGGCCGGAGCCGGAAACCGTCATGGAGATGGTCCAGCTCACCGAAAAGGCGAACGGGCGGGTGGGCCAGCTTTCCGGCGGCCAGAAACAGCGGCTCGCGCTGGCCTGCGCGCTGGTCGGCGCGCCCGAGCTCTTGTTCCTGGACGAGCCCACCACCGGTCTCGATCCCCAATCGCGGCGTCAGCTCTGGGAGCTGATCGGCGAGTTCCGCGCGGGCGGACGCTCGATCCTGCTCACCACCCATTATATGGAAGAGGCTGAGCGGCTGTGCGAGCGGGTGGCCGTCATGGACCATGGGAAGGTGATCGCGCTGGGGACGCCGCGAGGGCTGATCGCGTCGCTCGCGGCGGAGCACGTGCTCGAGTTCGCGGCAACCGACGCCCCACTCCTGGATCATCAGCTGCTGAGCGGTCTGGACGGGGTCTGCTCGGCGGCGCAGCGGGATGGGACCTGGCAGCTCCAGGTGGTGGAGTTGCACCGCGCCGTGCCCGCGCTGCTGGCCGAGCTCCGCCGCCAGAACGCCCAGTTGACCGAGCTCCGGACTCACTCGCCCACGCTCGAAGACGTGTTCGTGTCGCTCACCGGGAGGCATCTCAGGGATGAGTGACCGATGGTCCACTCACCCGCTGGTCCAGCTCACCCTGGTGCGGTATCGCGAGTTCGTGCGCGAGCCAGAGGCAGTCTTCTGGGTGTTCATCTTTCCGTTGCTGCTCGCGGCCGGGCTGGGCATCGCGTTCCGGAGTCGGCCGGCCGAGAAAACGCCGGTGGCGCTGCCGGCCTTGGCCCCTCGAGCCGCTGCCTTGGCGGCTGCACTCCGCCGCGACGACCGGCTCACGGTTCAGTTGCTCGACGACTCCGCGGCAGCCAGCGCGCTTCGGGTGGGTCGGATTGCACTGTTGCTGGTTCCATCGGGACCGGACCACCTGGAGTATCGCTACGACGAGCTCCGGTCCGAGAGCCGGGCCGCGCGGCTCATCGTGAACGACGTCATCCAGCAGGCCGCCGGCCGGCACGATCCAGTTGCGGTGGCCGACCGGCAGGTGAGCGAGCCCGGGTCCCGCTACATCGATTTCGTCGTTCCGGGCCTGCTGGGAATGAACCTGATGGGGAGTGGCATCTGGGGCATCGGGTTTTCCATCGTGGACGCACGCCGCAAGCGGCTGCTCAAGCGCCTCATCGCGACGCCCATGTCGCGGCCCCAGTATCTCGCGTCGTTCGTGCTCTCCCGCCTGACCTGGCTGGTGCTCGAGGTGGCGCTCCTGCTCGGCTTTGCCGTGGTGGCGTTCGGCGTGCCGGTTCGCGGTTCCCTGCTGTCGCTCGCCGTCATCTGCCTGCTCTCGGCTTTGTCCTTCGCGTCCCTCGGCCTGCTCCTCGCGTCCCGCGCCCGGACGGTCGAAGGCGTGTCCGGGCTGATGAACCTGGTGATGCTTCCGATGTGGATCTTCTCCGGCGTCTTCTTCTCGGCATCGCGGTTTCCCGACGTGGTCCAGCCGCTCATCCGGGCGCTGCCCCTCACCGCAGTCAACGATGCTCTGCGCGCCACCATGCTCCAGGGCACTTCTCTGGGCGGCGTCTCCCTGGAGCTCGGCGTCATCGCGACCTGGCTGGTCGTGACCTTCCCGCTCGCGGTCCGGGTGTTCCGGTGGAAGTAGCGGGTTACAGTCCCAGCAGCGCCGATTCAGCGGCCGACTGGCGGGTGCGACCGCCCTTCGGTTCCAGCTTGACGCGCACGCCCGCCGAGGCGCCCAGGAGGCCGCGCTCGGCCGGCGTCGCCATCACCTCGGCCGCTGTGACGTCTAGATTGAGGAAGCGCCCGGTGCTCGCCGGGGCGCCGAGCAGCGCCCGCGCGCCGGTGGGCGGGCCGCTCGCCTGGGCCTGAGCGCTACTCGGCCCGACCAGGGCGATCGCGATCAATACAGCGACGGGCCCCAGCCATCTCTTCGTTGCCATTCCCAACTCCCGTGAAGCAGCGCCGCTCCATGCGGCGCAGACACGGGTGTGAACGAGGCCGGCGGCAGGGAGGTTCCCTGCCGGCGGCCCGGGGCTAGCTCGCGTTCGCGTCGTTCTGCATGACGCCGAAGGTGTTCCCCGGCCGCGTGGAGATGCCATCGACGAGATTGGGACCGCCATCGCGACCTATCGGGGGCCGGCAGCACTGTGCCAGGGAATCAGGCTCGTGCTCGTCGGCTTAATCCGGCAGCGGCCCGGCTCGTCGTGCTGCTCGCTTCCCTTGCAGGGCTCGCCTGGAGCCAGTCTCTGGTCTTCGGGACGCTCGAACAGCGCCGGTCGACGTGGGGACTCATCGGTAGCATACCGGAATGGGGCTGTGGGACCTCCTCGCTCTCGCGGCATTCGATCAGGCGGTACACGCGCTGTCGGCCGCGGTGTTCCCTAGTCAGTATCGGCACTAGCCCGCCAGCGGGTGTCGCCACCGTAGCCCGGGGAATCGACCGTAGTCCCGGTCGGTGGTGATCCATTCGCTCCCGGACTCTATTGCGAGCGCAGCGTGGTACGCGTCCGGCACCAGGTTGCCCCGGGCGCCGGACTCCGTGCAGAGTCGCTCGAAGATGGTCCAGTGCCGGGAACCAGGGGCGACCAGGACGGCGTTGGCGCGATCGCGAACGGCGGCGGCGAATGCCAGGGCCTCCTTCAGCCCGCTGGGCCGGGCATAGACTCGCGGGTGGGTCGCGATCCGGACCAGTGAACTGAGGACGAGCTCGGACACACCGTAGCTCTCGTCCGCCTCGAGCCGCTCGACCAGCCACCGCCGATACTCCTCGTGCCCCGTCGAGTCCCGGCGGAACGCGTAGAGCAGCACATTGACGTCGCAGAGGATCACCGCTCGTCGAGGACGTCGTACAGCGCGGCCGTGTTATCGAGGTCGACACCTGGCAGCGTGCCGCCCGCGCCCGAAACCGGAAGTTGGACCCGGGCCGCCTGGCGGGCTCTCGGGCGCTGCAGGGCGGCGCGCAACGCGTCCTCGATGACCGCGTTCAGCGTGCGGCCGGTCTCGATGGCGCGGCGCTTGGCTCTGCGGAGGAGGTCGTCATCTAGGCGGATGGTCGTGCGCATGCATCAAAATGTCTTGCACCGGCATCAAAATGTCAATTGCGACCGGCACCTCACCCTCGGCCGGTGCCGCCGGCGGGGGCTCGTACCCCTCCGGCGGCTCGATGTCGATCTCGGCATAGCGGTAGATACCCGAGCCCGCCGGGATCAGGTGCCCGATGATGATGTTCTCCTTGAGGCCCAGGAGGTCGTCCTTGGCCCCACGGATTGCGGCATCGGTCAGCACCCGCGTGGTTTCCTGGAACGACGCGGCCGAGATGAACGACTGCGTCGTGAGACTCGCCTTGGTGATGCCGAGCAGCACCGGCTCCGCCTGCGCCGGGGTGCCCTTCCGCCGGAGGGTCCGCTCGTTCTCGTCCCGGAAGGTGAGCCGGTCCACCGTCTCGCCCTCGAGGAAGTCGGTGTCACCCGGATCGGTGACCCGGACCTTCTGCAGCATCTGCCGCACGTGCTTGTCGGCGATCCCGCACGCCCTGCAGCCGGTAGACCTCCTGCACCTCGTTGACCAGGTACTCCTGCACCGCGCGTGGCCCTCGGGCAGGCAGGCGACGCTCGAGCTCGTCGAGTCCCACCGCAAGGTATTGGAGGCCAACGCGGGGTCGCGTTCTTTGGGCGTAGTCGCCCGCCTACTGCGCCGGGGCAGCAAGCCGGGTGCGGATGTCTGCCAGTGCGGGCTGCAGCTCGGCGTCCGCCCGGCGCCAGAGGGCAAGGAGGCGCGTCCGCACCTCCACGGCCTTCTGGTGGTCGCCACGAGCCTCGTACAATTCCCCGAGTCGCTTCAGAACAAAACCGAGTTGGCTCGCGTCAACCTCGTAGCGAAAGAACCAGGGCGTGGTGAGATAGCGCTCATAGGTGCCGATCGCCGCGCCGGTGTTCCCCTGGGCCTCGTACGCACGCGCGAGGTCGGGCAGCGGGCAGATGGCGCAGACGTGCGCACCTGCGGCCTCGCGAAGTGCGGATACAGCTCCGGCGGCCCGTCCTTCCACCAGCGCGATCACGCCGGCGGTCCACGCGCGTTCGGTTCGGCGCGGGAGGTCGAGCAGGCTGTCGTTGACCCTGGCCTCCGCGACGAGGCGGCGCGCGCGTGCGACGTCTCCCGCCTCCGCGAAGAATCGGGCGAGCTCGTAGTAGGGACGGTCACCCGGAAGCGTGCTGTCAAGCGGCTGCCGCGCGAGCGCGGAGTCCACGATGGCTATGGCAGCACTGGGTGCGCTCCGGTAGCGGAGCCTGAGGTACCCGAGCTGCCTGGCACCGAACAGACGACGCCCCCATGACTCGCTCTTCGCCGAGAGCAGGAGTTGGGTGCGCCAGTACCGCTCCGCTTCGGCCAGGCGCCCCTGTGTCATGACGATCCCCGCCATTTGCTCGAACGGGTCCACCAGCGCGAGCGTGTCGTGCTGCCATGCCGCGATGTTCGCTTCCGCCCGGCGTTCCGCCGTCTCCCAGGCGTGTTGCGCGGCCGCATCCTGCACCTCCATCCCGAGCAGCAGCGGATTGTCCGGAAAGCGTCGGCCGATCAGATCGAGCGTCCGGCGCGAGTCGCCGAATCGACCGGCCAGGAGCTGCACACTGTGCACCCCCCAGTAGAGCGCGGCGATCGTGGAATCGAGCGACGCGGCTCGCGCCCAGAGGGTCTCGGCCGGTGCCAGGCGACGCGCATCGCGGTAGGCGAGCGCGAGATTGTTGATTCCCGCCACGTACGCCGGATACCGCTCGAGCAGGCGGGTGTACGCCTCAATGGCCACGTCCCATTCCTCACGCGCGTACGCCCGGCTCGCCACGAGCCCTTGGCGGTCGAAGTAGGGCAACCGGTCGCGGTGCGCCAGGGCGTGGCGGAAATGCTCGAACGCGCGCCCGGGCTCGGCGAGGGCGTCGTAGGTCTTCGCCAAGAGGAGATGCGCGCTGGCGAAGCCGGTGTCGAGCGCGATGGCTTCGCGAAGCAGCGGGATGGCACGCAGACGCTCGTTCTGGTAGGTGAGTCGCCAGGCCTCGGTGTATTTCCGGAGCGCCGGCAGCGAGGCGGTGACTTCCTTCGCCAGCGGCTTCAGGTCCTCCAGCTTGTCCAGCGATTCGCCCAGGCGGTGCCGGAGGCGCCGGCTGGCGCGTTCCACCGCCCCGATCAGAACCGACGAATCGGCCGCGGTCTCCCGCACGGCCGCCAGCGCCTCGCCCGATTCGGCTCCGACCAGCTCGACGGTGAGCGTGTAGGCCCTCGCGAGGTTCGACACGCGCCCGACCACGAAAGCCTTCACCCCCTCGCGCAGCGCCACCTCGCGCGCGAGCGAGTCGTCCAGCGCCACCGCCGCGGAGCGCTCCAGGCGTTGCAAGGCGTTCCGCACCTGGCGTGGCGTGAGCACCTGCACGTTGGGCGACTGAGCGAGGTCGACCCGAATCGCCTCGGTGATCGCGATCGCGAGGGCGGTGTCGCTGTTGGTGGCGGTAAAGTCGGCGATGAGGATCCGGTCTCGGGGCGCCAACACACCATTCGAGAGCAGAGACGGCTCCTCGGCCTCGGCCCGCGGGGCGGGCGGTCGGACGACGGTCGCGAGCGTTACCGCCGTCACCATGGCGAGCCCGGCGGCGGCGACAGCGGCGCGGTTCCGCCGGACGAACTTCCCGGCGCGATAGAGCACCCCGTCGGTGCGCGCGAGGACCGGCCGCCCCTCGAGGTGCCGGCGCAGGTCATCGGCAAAGGCGGCGACCGAGGGATAGCGTCGGGCGGGCTCCTTGCGGAGCGCGGCGAGAATGATCGTATCGAGGTCGCCCCGGAGCAGTCGGCTCAGCTGGCGCGCGCTCACCCCGCCGGAGGCGGCCGCGTGGTGGGCCGCGGATTCACGACGCCGGCGCCGGAACCCATCGCCGGCGGGGTCGCGTGCCCGGGTGACCGCCGCGCTCGGCCGCTCGGGATCGGTGGTGCAAACGGCGGCGGCCACGTCCTGGGGGGCCCGGCTGGCGAGCCGGTACGGCGAGCGGCCGGTGAGGAGCTCATAGAGCACCACGCCGAGGGAGTAGACGTCGCTCGCGGCGGTCGCGTGGCGCCCCTCGACCTGCTCGGGACTGGCGTACTCCGGGGTGAGGAGCCGGAGCCCGGTCACGGTCGAGGTGATCTCGTCGGGCGCGTCGTGCAGAACCTTCGCGATCCCGAAGTCGAGCAGCTTGGGGACCCCCGCCGGGGTGACGAGGATGTTGAGCGG
>JBIOTT010000071.1:0-2901 GCA_044866195.1 Gemmatimonadales bacterium | reverse complement strand
GCACTGATCGCGTCTGCGGCCACGCGTCCGCCCGGGCGGGTGGGGGTGAGAGCGACGGGCGGGGCCATATCCGAGAAGCTAGTGTTGCGTGTCAGAAGTCTTCTGACGCTGTGCTTTTGCCAGGATGGTGTCGGCGTCCTTGGTCCACGTGAATGGTTCGCAGCGCTCGTTCCAGCCGTCGATGAAGCGGCGGATGGCATCGACGAGGTCGCGGACGGAGTCGAAGCTGCCGCGGCGAATGGCCTGGCGGGTGATGATCCCGAAGAAGATCTCCACCAGGTTCAACCAGGACCCTGAGGTCGGGGTGAAGTGCAGGGTGATCCGCGGATGCCGCGCCAGCCAGGCCTTGACCGTGGGGTGCTTGTGGGTGGCGTAGTTGTCGCAGACGATGTGCAGCTCGCGCCGCGGGTAGGCCTTGGCGACCTGCTTGAGGAAGCGCAGGAACTCCTGGTGACGGTGCCGGGGCAGGCAGGTGTCGACGACCTTGCCGGTGGCCACCTCGAGCGCGGCGAACAGCGTGGTGGTGCCGTTGCGGATGTAGTCGTGGGTGGCCTTCTCCGGCAGCCCGGGCCGCAGCGGCAGGATCGGCGCGGTCCGCTGCAGGGCCTGGACCTGCGACTTCTCGTCAAGGCAGAGCACCACGGCGTTCTCCGGTGGGTGCAGATAGAGCCCGATCACGTCGCCCCTCTCTGTCAACCTTGGGTGAGTCACCGATCTTGACCTGATCACTGTCCCCGAGGGCGGGGAAGGAAGACTGCCCCGCGATGACCATGACCGTGACGCCTGGAGCGTCGACACCGCAGACTGGCCGGGTGGCCGACGATCCGGATCCGGAGGTGCCCGCTCGGGCGCAGCGGCGCCGGTACTCGGCGGCCTACAAGCAGAAGATTCTCACCGAGTACGAGTCGTTGGAGCGGGCCGGCAAGGGCGCGCTGTTGCGCCGCGAAGGCCTGTACACCTCTCTGATCAGCGCCTGGCGTGAGCAGCGGGACCAGGGCGCGCTGGAGGCGCTGGGCCGCCCCGCCGGCCACCCGCCGGCGGATGCCCGGGACCGGGAGCTGGCCCGGTTGCGGCGGGAGAACGAGCGGCTGGCCGCGCAGCTGGATAAGGCCCGGACCGTGATCGAGGTGCAGGGAAAGCTCTCCGCGCTGCTGGACCAGCTCGCCACCAGCGGCGACGATCGCCCGACCAGCGGCGGCGAGCCGCGATGACCCCCACCGACACCGCGACGGCCGACACCGCGACGGCCGACACCGCGCGGGCTGACACCGCGACGGCAGCCGGCCCCGGCACGGTCGAGGAGTTGATGGCCGAGGCGGTCGAGGCAGCAGTCGCCGAGCTGGCCCCGGTGGTGGGCACCCGGGCGGCGTGTGCGGCGGTCGGCCGGGCCCGGGCCACGCACTACCGCCACCACCGGGCCGGCTCACCGCCGGCGCCCCGGCCCCCGGTCGTCGAGCCGCGCCCGCAGCCGCGGGCGTTGTCGCAGGCCGAGCGGGCCGAGGTGCTCGAGGTGCTGCACTCGCAGCGGTTCGTCGACGCCGCCCCGGCCACGGTCTACGCCACGCTGCTCGACGAAGGCAGGTATCTGTGCAGCGAGTCCACGATGTACCGGATCCTGCGCGAGCGCGGTGAGGTCCGCGAGCGCCGCCGCCAAGCCACCCACCCGCCGCGGAGCAAGCCCGAGCTGGTCGCGACCGCCCCGAACCACTGCTGGAGCTGGGACATCACCAAGCTGCGCGGCCCGGCGAAGTGGACCTACTACCACCTGTACGTGATCATCGACATCTACTCCCGATACGTGCCCGGCTGGCTGATCGCCGAACGGGAGAGCGCCGCGCTGGCCGAGCGGCTGCTCGCCGAGACCATCACCAAGCACCAGATCGCCCGCGACCGGCTCACTCTGCACGCCGACCGCGGCACCTCGATGGCCTCCAAGCCGGTCGCGCTGCTGCTGGCCGACCTCGGGGTGACCAAATCGCACTCCCGGCCGCACTGCTCCAACGACAACCCGTTCTCCGAAGCCGGGTTCAAGACCCTGAAGTACCGGCCCGACTTCCCCGAGCGGTTCGGCTCGATCCAGGACGCCCGAGCGTTCTGCCAGCGATTCTTCCACTGGTACAACCACGAACACCGCCACTCCGGGATCGGCCTGCACACCCCCGCCGACATGCACTTCGGCCGGGCGGCCGCCGTCCGGGATGCCCGCGCGAAGGTCCTGACCGCCGCCTACACCACCCACCCCGAACGGTTCGTCGGCAAGCACCCCGAACCACCCGTGCTCCCCGAAGCAGTGTGGATCAACAAACCCGACCCGACCAACTCAACGAATCCCTGATCAACATGTCCCATAGAGGTTGACAGGTTCCGTCCAGCTCAAGAGCGTGGCGAACATCTGGTAGATCAGGCGCAGCTCCACCAGCGGATCATGCCTGGCACATGCCGCGGACGAACGAGCAGGTCAGGGGCTGTACGCACGGTTTCGGGCACCTGCAGCGTTGCTCGAACCCTCCGAGACCGTCGGAGATGATCGACACTCCGTGCCGATTGGACCAGTCCGAGGCTCCTCAACCCTTCTGTCCGACTCCTACACCGACACAGCGACCAGCCCCAATGGAACCTCAGAGGCGGATGATTCGCTCCAGGAAGGGACCGCGGAAGACCCCGTCGGGGTCACTGCGGTGTACGAGATCGCGGAATTTCGGCAGCGCCGGGTAGAGATCCTCGATCGCGTCGCCGTCGAGGGAGGACATCTTGCCCCAGTGGGGCCGCTGGCCGAACGGGGCGAGTGCAGCCTCGAGGTCGGGCAGCAGCGCGGCGACCTCCTGCGGGTGCTTCCGCCAGGTGAAAGCGATACAGAGGGTGTCCTCGCCCTGGGTCGGGCTCAGCCAGTGCGGGTCGGCC
>JBIOTT010000070.1:0-3070 GCA_044866195.1 Gemmatimonadales bacterium | reverse complement strand
TGTTCGAGGGGCGGGCCTATTTCCTCGAGCGCACCGTGCTGGCCGATCCGCGGCTCACCAACTGGCCGTTGCTGGCTCAATCGCCGGCCGCCGCCGATTGCTTCCGGTCACTGGGTGTCACCCACGTGCTCCTCGGCACCGGCGCGAAGAGCTACTATGTGCATCGCGGCCTACAGCGGGAGGTGCTGCTGCTGGACGAGCTGGACCGGTTCGTGGCGCGGTGCCTGCGCCCGGTCTTCATCATCCGGGGCACGACGATCTATCAGGTCGTTGGGTCCTCACCGCTCTAGAGCCTGGTGCCGTTCCAACTTGTCCCGCCCAATGAGGTGCGGTCGGTGCGATACACGTACGTGCTATTGAGTGAGGCTGACGGAAGGTTCTATACCGGCGCGACGAGCGACCTGCGGAAGCGCCTAAGACTGCACGCCGCTGGAGGGGTACCATCTACCCGGTCCAGGCGACGGCTGAGGCTCATCTACTATGAGGGGTGTCTGAGTGCGGACGATGCCTATCGCCGCGAGCGATACCTGAAGTCAGGCCGAGGGGGTCGTTACCTGAGAACCCGGTTGGCCTCCTCGCTGGCTAAAATTCGGGCCAACAAGTTGGCACGGCACTAGCCTGGCATGCGCGTGCTGGTCTTCGGGACGTACGACGTGAGGATGCACCCGCGGGTGGGTGTGCTGGCGGAAGGCCTCGGCCGCCACGGCATCGAGGTGGTGGAGTGCAACCAGCCGCTCGGCATCGACACCGCAGCCCGGGTGGCGATGCTGCGAGAGCCCTGGAGACTTCCACTGCTGCTGGTGCGACTGGCTCGCGGCTGGTTGGGGGTCACCCGGCGAAGCCGCGGGATGCCGCTGCCCGACGTGGTCCTGGTCGGCTACCTGGGGCACTTCGATGTACTGCTGGCCCGGCGCCTCTTCCGGCATCGGCCGATCGTGCTCGATCATCTGATCAGCGCGGCCGACACTGCCCGGGACCGGGGGGAGGGCGGTGGATTGAAGCAGCGGCTGCTGGCGGCACTCGATACAGTAGCGCTCCGCGCCGCCGACGTCGTGGTCGTCGATACCGAAGAGCACCGGCAGCTGCTCCCGGAACGGTTTCGCGAGCGGGCCGTCGTCGTGGCGGTGGGCGCTCCGGCGGCGTGGTTCGACGCCGCCCCCGGCGCCGACGGCCAGGCCGAGGGGCGGGTCGATCTCGCCGCCCGCCCGCTTCGGGTCGTGTTCTTCGGGCTCTTTACCCCGCTGCAGGGCGCTCCCACAATCGGCCGGGCGCTGGCCGATCTCGCAGCAGAGCCGATCGACATCACGATGGTAGGCCGGGGACAAGATCTGGAAACCGCGCGGGCGGCGGCTCAGGGAAACGAGCGCGTCGCCTGGCTGGACTGGATTCCGGCGAGCGAGCTGCCCGAGCTGGTGGCCCGCCACGACGTGTGCCTCGGTATCTTCGGCACGGGCCCGAAGGCGCGGCGCATCGTCCCGAACAAGGTCTTTCAGGGGGCCGCCGCCGGATGCGCCATCGTGACCTCGGACACGCCCCCCCAACGGCGGGTCCTGGGCCAGGCGGCGGCGTTCGTGCCGGCCGGTGATTCAGCGGCGCTGGCGGCGGTGTTGCGCCGGCTGGCCGGGGATCGCGCCGAGGTTGCCAGGCTTCGGGAGGAAGCCTCGAGGCTCGCCCGCACCCGGTTCGCGGCCGACGAGATCGTGGCGCCGCTGCTCAAGCGCCTGAAGGCGCTTCCTGTGCCGGAGGGATCCGCGTGACCCTGCCACCGCTCAGCGCGAACGCCTGGCTGCGTTGGGACCTCGTCTCCCGGCTACTTCCGGCCAGTGCGCGCGACGTGCTCGAGATCGGCTGCGGACAGGGCGGGTTCGCGGCCCGGCTGGCCCGGCAGTATCGCTACGTCGGGCTGGAGCCGGACCCAGTGTCGTACGAGGTCGCGGTGCAGCGGCTCGCGGCAACGGGCGGCAACGGCGAGATCCGCAACGGCGATCTCTCACTGCTCGGGCCGGAGGAGCGGTTCGACATCGTTTGCGCGTTCGAGGTGATCGAGCACATCGAGGACGATCGGCGGGCGCTGTCGCAATGGGCGGCTCGATTACGGCCGGGCGGCCATCTGTTGTTGAGCACGCCGGCATTCCAGCACCGGTTCGCGGCGGCCGACGACATGGCCGGTCACTTTCGCCGCTACCACCCGCAGGCCCTGGCCCGGCTGCTGGGCGAGATCGGGTTGGAGCGGGTCTTGGTGCGGCAGTTCGGGGGGCCGCTGGGCTACGTGCTGGAGTTCGCCCGGAACCAGGTTGGCAAGCGGTGGGCGGCGGCGAACGCAGGCGCATCCAAGGCCGATCGGACCAGCGGGAGCGGGCGGTTGCTGCAGCCGAGCACCAGGCTGCAGGGGGCGGTCACGGAGTATGGGACGCTGCCGTTTCGGGTGATCCAGCGGGCCTTCCCCAACCACGGGCCTGGGCTGGTGGCCCGGGCCCAGGCGCGGGCTGAGCCGGCGGTGCCCAGCCGCTGACGCAGGCAGCGGCGGATTGCAGGTGGCTTGCCACACCTGGCGGCATCCCGCGACATTGCTCACACCCCTGTGTCACTCCTCATTACGGCAGGCGACTGGCAGGTCCGAACCTAGCGGACCGATAGTGCTGGTATGTCAGTTGCCAAACGGGACCGCGTGAGCGAATTGAACCGTGGGTTACCTACGGCCCAGCGGCTGGCGGCTGCGGCGGCTCTCGGAATTGCCGCGGCAGCCTACATCGTCTTTTTCTATCGCCACCAGTCGGCGCTCGCCGTCAGCGACTTCGACGCGATCTGGACCGCCGCGCGCGCACTGCGCGAGCACCGCGATCCGTATGCAGCGATTCCGTCCCCCCCTTGGCCGTGGGAGCTGCAGTATCCGCTGCCGGCGGTGCTCATTGGGGTGCCGTTCAGCTTCCTGCCGCTCTGGCTTGCCCGTGCTGCGTTCATGGGCGGATCGACGGCACTGCTCGCGTGGGGACTGACCCGCCGTGCCTGGTGGCCGCTCATCGCCTTGGCGGGCGGGCCGTTCTTCTTCGCGCTTCAGTCGGTGCAGTGG
>JBIOTT010000069.1:0-19824 GCA_044866195.1 Gemmatimonadales bacterium | reverse complement strand
GCTCGGACTTCGGTCGGGCGGCCGCTTTCGTATTTCTGGGCTTTATCGAGTTCACCGCAGAGGCGCAGAGGACGCAGAGGGCTCCGAGGGCCCACCAGGTCCTGCGCTTCGAGCACAAAACAATGCGGTGAAACCCTTCGGTGTGTTAGTGCCAGTGTCGCGCCACTGAGTCCGCCCACACCCGCCGGCGCACACTCCTGCCATTTTCCCGAAGCTCGCGCTCGAATCGGACATGAAAAAGCTTTGGATCGGAGCGGACCTCCATCCGGGTTTTGAGCTCGAGCTCCCGGTGCGGCAGTGTGAAGCGGTGCCTCCCCTGGCCCAGGAAGCTGGACTCGGCCGGCCGGCCGCGCCGGGTCTCCCATCGCTCGCTTTCGGCGACCTCAACGCGGCGATCGCCAATCCGGTAGGCATCGGCGGTCTCGAGCTCGTACGCCGTAAGTCCCTCGCGCACGTCGGTCACCACCCGCTGCGCATCCGGCGGAACCGAGTCCAGCGTCCCGGCGTCCGGAGCGTGGCCCCTGGGTTCGGGCGCCGGGAGGGCCGGCTCTCCTCCAGGCGCGGCGGGAATCAATGGAAGCCGGAGGGCTGCCTCGCTGCCGGTCCGCAGCGTGGTGACCATGGGGAACGGAGTGGGCCAGATCATCGGGAACTGCGCATTGGCCACGGCAAGCCGGATCCTGTGCCCGGCCCGATAGGTCCAGGTGGTGAAGTGGAGGTCCAGGGCGAGCCGCTCAACCTGGCCAGGGACCAGCTGGCGGGGTGCGAGCCGTGAGCGGATCTGGGTTCCATTGACGACCGCGCCCGTTACCAGGGCGACCTCTCCCGTCGGGGCCACATCCTCGAGCCGCACCGTCCAGTTCGCCAGCGGCGCCGAGGCGCTGATGACGAGCTCGATCCGGGGAAAGCCGGCGAGCTCGAACGTCTCGCTAAGGGGAGTGCTGTCATAGACCAGGCTTCCGGCGTCGTCAGGCCGCATGTCGCCGGTCGGATCGCCCCACCAGTCGCCCGCGGCCCAACCGACGTCCGGGAGGTACCGGAGCGAATCCGTTCCTGGTGCGGCCGGCTGGGAGACGAGCCGTCCTCCCGATGCCGGGTGCAGGACCCGCCAGGACGCCCCCGGGATCGGCCAATCGGTGAAGATCCAGCGCCCGGGCAGGACGTGGATGGTGTCGCTTGGGAGATGTGCGTCCCGCATGAAGAGTAAAAGGCGGGGCTCGCGCAGGAGCCGGGCGTCGCGTCCCTTGAGCCAGTGATCCCACCATTGCACCGCTCGGGCTCGCCATTCGTAGTTGGGACCCGGTGTTCCGTTGTCGGGCCAGTCGTGCTGCCAGGGGCCGATCTCCGCCTTGACCGGGCCCCGGAGGCTCCCCAAGAGGCGGAGCACGGCGTCACGGTAGCCATCGAGCAGCCCACCGATGAGATACACCGGGATAGTCAGGCGTTCGGGATGGAATCGGGCCGAGCCGTCGCGCCAGAATTCGCCGTCGCGGTTGTGCCGGAGGTAGGTGAAGATCCAGGGCTCGGCATCGAACCGGTTCGCGAAGTAGGCCGAGTCGAGCGCATAGTCGGGCGTCGCCGGCAGCCCGTTCTCGTGATTGATCTCGAGCGCGTAGGGATCGACGTGCTGCGCGCCGTCGATGTAGTGAACGTCGTCATGGAAGAGATCGTCCGAAGCGTGCAGCGCGAGAATTGCCCTGAGACCGGGCGGCTGGCGCATGGCTACCTGGAGCGCGCTGAAGCCGCCCCACGAGATGCCCCACATGCCGACCGACCCGGTCGATCCGGGAAGCCGGGCGAGCTGGCCGATGATCTCGACCGCGTCGTCCAGTTCGGCCTTGGAGTATTCGCGCGGCGGCAGCCGGCCCTCGGACCCTCCGGTGCCCCGGACGTCCACCTTTGCCAGGATGTAGCCGTGCTGGACGAAGTAAGAGTAGAGTGGATAGTCCCGGCGGTAGAACGAATCGTCCTTGTGGTAGGGCAGGAGCTCGAGCAGCACGGGGAAGCGCTCGCTCGAATCGCGGGGTACCGGCCGCCAGAAGGTCACGGCGAGGTGGACGCCGTCGGGCATCATGAGGCACAGGGATTCCTTAGCTATCGGATATCCGCCTGGCCACTCCGTGCCGCGCATGCGTGTGCACGTAGTCGGCGATGGCACCGGCTGCGTCGGCGCGACAGGACGTGAAGCTGGGCCAGTCGTTCAGGTCGATCAGAACCGGACGATCCGGCGCCGGCAGCGCGACGTCCCCGCCGAACACCTGAAGCCGGAGCCGGTCGGCTGCGTCGAATGCGACGGCCCGAAGCCGAGCCTCATCCACCACCGGAGCCGGCCCGCCGGGCCCCCACTTGGCATCGTAGAATCGGAAGAAGCGGCGCTGGGTGACGCCGTAGAACTTGAGCACCGGACCCCGCACGTGCTCCTGCACGGCGACGCGCCCGATGCCGCGGGAGGCAAATTGCGCGAGCGCACTCCCGATCTGGTCGTTGCGAACCAGCACCACGTCCTCCGCCGCTACGGCGTGCACGTCGCCTCGTTTGACCCACACGCGTTGGCGCGGCCCCACGAAGGCGGCGAGCACACGGGCGGCTTCGGGCGAGAGCCGAGTCGGCAGGATGAGGGTGCGGGGGAATGGGATGCCGCTGCCGCTCAACGCCCGGACCAGACGATGCCGATAACAGGCGAGCACGCTGCTGGGCGTGTTGACCAGAGTCGCGCCCGCCTGCTCGAGCAGCATCAGCCGCTCGGACGCAGGCTCACCCTGACACATGTTGAGATAGAGATCGGCGGCGGGAAGCGGGCCGTCGTCCAGCAGCTCCTCGGAAGACCGGGAGAGCCGCCACCCCCGCACCATGAGGGCGGCAGCCACCGCGTTCATGATTGCCGCGTCGTTCGTCAGGTGCTGCCGGGGAGAGTAGGCTGCCTTCCGATGCAGCGCGACACAATGTCTCACCGGTTCACGAATTGGCGACAATGTGGCTCCTCTTTGGTGGCTCAGCCCATCCGTTCGCCTCCATCTTCGCAGGACTCTTGCCACGCGTTGGCCTGATCCAGGTCGCGCCGATGGTCCAGATCGATGATCTTCGCGATCTCCACGGCTCGCAGGTCGTAGCCGCGCTGCACCATAGCATCCAGAAACCCGCGCATCAGCTTGTGTCCCAGCGTGAGCTGAGCCTGTGCACGGCGTGCCGCCAATCCTGTTTCCGTCTCGGCGCGACGACACCGACGCGAGGGTATACTGCCCGAGGGCTGAGCTGGAGCTCAGCGAGCCCCCGCCCGATCCTGGACCCGAATGGGCAGGGTCACCATGGTCTTGCCCACCCACCGGAGCCGCCCTTCGACTGCCAGGGCCGTTTCGTTGTGCAGCAGGCGGTGATACCACTGCTCCCGCTGGAAGATCATCTTGCCGGCAAAGAACACGATGTGGGGGAACTCTCTCGCCACGTCCAGGCACAGGTTGCCAGCCTCGGCCACCGCCTCTGTGCCGACGGCCAGGCGGGAGGTAGCAGGGATCCCCAGTCCGGTCGCGAGGGCGACGTACCGGGCCAGCATCTCCTGCGTGCGCTGGCGGACGTCCTCAACGGCGTGCTCCCCCTTGAACTCGCCAGAATCGACAACCCCGACCGACAAAAACACCAGATTCTTGAAATGGCCTGGAAAGGCCCGGAAAATGTTCAGCACGGTATGGATCCCCACGCCGCCGTAGGACGCCACCAGGACTGCCGCAGTAGGCTGGCGCGGATCCACCGGGCCTGGAGTCATTCCCGTGATCGCCGTGAGCGGCAGCTCGCCTAACTCCTTGTAGAGCAGATCGGTTTGGGCGGCGACGCTGCGGTAGTGTCGCCTGATGAGGAAGCACAGGCCGATGAGAAGCGCGGTCACGAGCATCGTGACCCAGCCACCCTCCGCAAATTTCTCGTAGACCGTGATGCCGAGGATGGTGACACACAGGAGGAAGCTCGCCGCGAAGAGTACCAGACGGCCCTTCCACTCCCGCCGTGCCTGCCGGTGTTGGATCCAGAACCGCAGCATGGCGAACATGGAGAGCGAAAACGTGACGAACACGTTGATGCTGTACATCACAACTAGATGCCCAACGTCCCCGGCGGTATAAATGAGCGCCGCAAGTGCGGCACCGCCCATGAGCAGGATGCCATTCTGGGTGGTAAGTCGTTCGGAGAGCGCTGCGAACCGATGGGGAACCCAGGAGTCGATGGCCATGTTCGCCAGCACGCGTGGGCCATCGACGAAGCCGGCCTGGGCGGCGACCACCAGCAGCATCGATTCAGAGAAGAGGGTCAACACGACAAAGGTGTGCCCGAGCGGAAGCCCACCTGCCAGCCGCTCAACCAGCACGGCGTTCATTGTCTTTCCAGCCACGGGGGTGAGCTGCCAGAGCAAGTAGCAGAGGAGGAGCCCTGAGGCCGTGAACGCGAGCGAGCTGCCCATGTACACCATGGTGCGCTTGCCGGTTTCCACCTTGGGCTCGCGCATGATCGGCAATCCGTTGGAGACGGCCTCGATCCCCGTGTACGTCCCGCCGCCGAGGGAGTACGCACGCACAAACACGAGGAGAAGCCCCCAGATCCCCAAGGTCGTCGCGCCTTGAGCGAACCCTTGGCTCACTCTCTTCACTGTCCCTGGCGCTTCCGGCAGGTGGCCGAGAATGCCGCCGCCGATGAGTAGCAGATGGGTCACCAGAAACAGCACGAAAACCGGCATCAGGGTGATGACCGACTCGCGCACGCCTCGGATGTTGAGCCCTGTGAGCAGCAGGATGAATCCGAATTCGACGGGCAACTTGAGCCCATGCCACGCCGGCGGCAGGAAGCTAAAGAGGGCATCGCCGGCCGCGGCAATCGAGATGGTGATCGTCAGCACGTAGTCCACCAGGAGGGCCGACCCCGAGACCACTCCCGCCCGGTCCCCGAGCAGCTTGGTCGCCACGACGTACCCGCCACCTCCGCTCGGGAACTCCTCGATGATGCGCCGGTAGGCCGCGGAAATGAGCCCCACGGTCGTGGCCATGAGGATCGCAAGCCCGGCTGCGAGATAGGTGTGCTGGCCGAGTGCCTTAAAAGCCTCCTCGGGGCCGTACGCCGATGACGAGAGGCCGTCTGCACCCAGTCCGACCCAGGCGAGAAACGGAATCAGCGAGAGTCGATGGAAGAGCCGCCGGTCTTTGAGGTCTCGGGGCCTGCCGAACAGCAGGTGCTTGACCCGGCGCCGCAGCGGGGGCTCCTGGGCCTCGGTGTCCGACTCCGGCTCGCCCGAATCACCTGCGGACGCGGACCACATCTCTCTCAAACTCCAGCGACGAAGGGCTCGGAACCCACGCAAACGAGCAATCTCGCAGACCGCCCGAGCCCCTGTCAGCCCTTGCGAGTCGAATTTTTATGGAATCTTGATGCGGCTGCCGAAGCTATGCGGACTCGACGTTACCTTCCACTCATGGCCCGGCGCCCCGATCCCGATGAGTTGCTGGAGCAGGTGCGCGCCGTGGAAGCGCAGCCAGGGCGCGGCCGCCTGAAGATCTTCTTTGGCGCCTCGCCCGGGGTGGGGAAGACGTTCACCATGCTCGAGGCCGCGCGGGCCCGACGGGCGAGCGGTCTCGAGGTGGTGGTCGGCGTCGTCGAGGACCACGGCCCGGACGAAACGGCCCGGTTGATGGAGGGGCTCGAAGTCCTTCCGCGCCGCCGCTTGGAGTACCGCGGTACCATCCTGCAGGAATTCGACCTCGACGCCGCGCTCGCCCGCCGCCCCGCGCTCCTGCTGGTAGACCAGCTCGCTCACACCAATATCCCCGGCGCACGCCATGCCAAACGATGGCAGGACGTCGAGGAGCTCCTCGCGGCGGGGATCGACGTCTGCACCACGCTCGACGTCCGACATCTGGAGAGCCTGAACGACGTCATCGCGCAGATCACCGGGGTCACAGTGCGGGAAACAGTTCCCGACTCGGTGTTCGATCGCGCGGACGAGGTCGAGCTGGTCGATCTCTCGCCCGACGTGCTGCAGCAGCGGCTCAAGGAAGGCAAGGTCTACGTAACCCAGCAGGCCACGCACGCGCTGGAGCGCTTCTTCCGGCTTGGCAACCTCATTGCGCTGCGGGAGCTCGCGCTCCGCCGTACGGCCGACCGGGTGGACGCCCAGATGCGTGGCTATATGCAGGCCGAGGGCATCCAAGAGACTTGGCCTGCCGGGGATCGACTCCTGGTTTGCGTCGGTCCAAATCCGGCGACGGCGCGCATCATCCGCGCGGCGCGCCGGATGGTGAGCGGGCTCCGGGCCGGCTGGGTCGCCGCCTATGTCGAGACGCCCGCCCACGCCCGCCTCTCCCGGGCCGACCAGGATGCCATCGCCCAGAATCTCCGGCTGGCCGAGCAGCTCGGCGCGCAGACCGTCACCCTGAGCGGGCACAGCGTGAGCGAGGAGATTCTGGCCTACGCCCGGGATCACAACGTCACCCGCATCCTGGTCGGCAAGCCTACGCACTCCAGGTGGCGCGACCGGCTGCGCGGCTCCGTGCTCAACGAGCTGGTCCGCGGCAGCGGGACCATCGACGTCTATGTGATTACGGGTGACCCCGACGAGGGTCGGCCACGGCCCGCGCTGGGCCCGCCCCCGCGGGTACGGCTTCAGGACTATGCCGGCGCGATCGGCATCGTTGCCCTCGTGACAGCGGCAAATGTCCTGCTGCGTGGGCGGGTCCAGATCATCGATATCGCGATGATTTACCTGCTCGCGGTGGTGGTGGTCTCCTCGCGATTCCCCCAACGAGCCGCTCTGCTCGCGTCGCTGCTCAGCATCGCGTTCTTCGATTTCTGGTTCGTCCGGCCCTACAACACCTTTGCGGTCTCTGATGTGCGCTATGTGCTCACCTTCGGCGTGATGCTCGTGATCGGCGTCGTGATGAGCCGGCTCACCACCCGCATTCGAGAACAGGCGGAGGCCGCGCGCGAGCGCGAGGAGCGAGCCGCCGCGCTGTACGCCATGTCGCGCGAGCTCGCAGCGGCACGGAAGGCGGACGACATCGTCCGCATCGGCGCTCGTCACCTGAGCGACACGTTCGGCGCCGAGGTGCTCGTCTTGGAACCGACGCCCGACGGTCGCGTCGTGCCGCACCCAGCGTTCGCCGGGGCACCGGATGAGAAGGAGCTGGCCATTGCCCAATGGGTGTTCGACCGGGGCCAACTCGCGGGTGCCGGCACCGCAACCCTCCCGTCCACGGCCTGGCTCTACCTCCCGCTCCTCGCCTCCGAGCGCGTGGTGGTTGGCGTGGTCGCGGTCCTCCCGGAGGACCCGGCGCGGTTTCGAGATCCGGTGCGGCGACAGCTGCTGGAGACCTTCGCGGGCCAGATCGCCGCGTCGCTCGACCGGGTCCGCCTTGCGAGCGCCTCCCAGCGGGCCCAACTGGAGACCGAGGCCGAGCGGCTCCGGACCGCACTCCTGAGCTCCCTGTCACACGACCTCAGGACCCCGCTCGCCGGGATCGAAGGCGCAGCTAGCAGCTTGCTCGACGGCGGATCGCTCGGTACCGAGACTCGCCGGGAACTGGCCGAGACGATTGTGGAGGAGTCCCGTCGGATGACGCGGCTCGTCGCCAACCTGCTGAACATGGTGCGGCTGGAGACCGGCGCCCTGCAGGTTCAGAAGGAGTGGCAACCGCTCGAGGAGGTGGTCGGGGTTGCCCTCATTCGCCTGGACGAGCGGCTGGCGGGCCGGCCGGTACAGACCTCGTTACCTCCCGACCTCCCGCTGGTGCCGATCGATGGCCTGCTGATCGAGCAGGTGTTGATCAACCTGATCGAGAACGCCCTCAAGTACACCCCCGCCGGGTCGCCCATCGACATCAGCGCGAACGCCGATACCCGCGCGGTCACGGTCGAGGTGGCCGATCGGGGACCCGGGCTCCCGAGCGGCGAGGAAGGCAGGGTCTTCGACAAGTTCTACCGTTCCCGCGACGAGGGTCGAGGCGTCGGAGCGGGTCTCGGCCTCACCATCTGCCGCGGGATCGTCACCGCGCACGGCGGACAGATCTGGGCCGAGAACCGCCCGGGCGGCGGCGCCGCATTCCGGTTTACTCTCCCGCTCGCCGGCCCACCGCCGACGATGCGGAGCGACGAGGCGGACGCCGCTTGAGCACCGCTGTTCACCGATGACCGACGCGGGCCCGAGTGTTCTGGTAATCGAGGACGAGCCGCAGATGCGGCGATTTCTCCGGTCTGCGCTCGAGGGCCATGGTTACCGCGTGGTCGAGGTGGGCACCGCGCGCGAGGGGCTCGCCCACGCGGCGGGGCGTAATCCCGACGTCATCCTCCTCGACCTCGGCCTTCCCGACGGCGACGGCCTCGATGTCACCCGGCGGCTTCGCGAATGGGCCGCCACGCCGATCATCGTGCTGTCGGCCCGCGGCTTCGAGCAGGACAAGATCCGCGCGCTCGATGCCGGCGCGGACGATTATCTCACCAAGCCGTTCGGTGTGGGTGAGCTGCTCGCGCGCATCCGGGTGGCGCTCCGGCACGCCGCTACGCCGGCAGGGGGACCCTTGGACCCCGTGTTCATGCAAGGGGAGTTGAAGGTTGACCTCGCGCGCCGCCAGGTCTTCATGGGCGATGGGGAGGTCCACCTCACGCCGACGGAGTACAAGCTGCTCACCTTGCTGGTTCGCCACGCCGGGAAGGTCATCACCCAACGCCAGGCGCTCAAAGAGGTGTGGGGACCCAATTATGCGAACCAGACCCACTACCTCCGGGTGTACATGGCCCAGCTTCGGCACAAGCTGGAGCGGGATCCCGCCCGCCCGCGGATCTTGATCACCGAACCGGGAGTGGGCTACCGGCTCAAAACGGACTGACCCGCACCCAGGCGCCGCGCCGGGCCAAGCCGCTCCTGCAGCGCGTCGCCCAGGAGCGTGCACCCCACTACCACCAGCACCAGTGCGATGCCGGGCGCTCCCGCGATCCAGGGCGCGTCCATCAGCGCGTCACGCCCGGCGGCGATCATGTTGCCCCAGGACGGCGCCGGCGGCTGAACGCCGAGGCCCAGGAACGAGAGCCCCGCCTCGAGCAGAATCGCGTTGCCGATGCCGAGAGCGGCGGTGACGACGATGGGGGTCGCCAGGTTGGGGAGCAAGTGCCTTACCAGCAGCCGGCCTCGCCCGGCACCGAGAGCGAGCGCGGCCTCCGCGAAGGGACGGGAGACCAGTCCCCGCGACTCAGCATAGACCAACCGGGCCACCGTCATCCAGCCAGTGACCCCGAGCACCACGATCACGACCGTCACGCTGGGGGACCACAACGCGGCGAGCAGGAGCAGCAGCACCACCCGGGGCAGCGCGAGCGCGAAGTCGGTGAGAGCGAGCAACACCGTGGTCACCCACCCGCGGGCGAGCGCGGCGGTCGCTCCGACGAGCACCCCGATCGCGATCGAGAGCACCACGGCCAGCGCGCCGACGCTGAGCGACACCCGGGCGCCGAAGGCGAGCCGGGTCCACACGTCGCGTCCCAGGCGATCGGTCCCGAGCGGATGAAAGACGCCGAATGCGTCGGTGCTCGCGGGCGCCAGCAGCCGGGTCGCCACCACGTCGCGCTGGCGCGCCGGGTCTCCGGTGCTTATCACCGGCGCAAGCAGGGCCACCAGCACGACGCCGGTGAGCAGCACTGCGCCTAGCGCGGCTCGCGCATCATCGAGCATCAGGCCTCCGAGTCCGAGGATCGGCCCAGGCCACCAGGATCTCAGCCAGTAAGTTGCCGGCGACGACCAGCCCGGCGCTGACCGCCGCGGCCGCGAGCACCACTGGATGGTCCCGCGCCTGGACCGCCTGAACCAGCACCCGCCCCACACCGGGCCAGGCAAAAATTGCCTCCACGAATACCGTGCCCGAAAAGATGGCTGGGAGCGACAGGCCGAGGAGCGTGAGGACCGGGATGAGCGCGTTGCGCAGGGTGTGCCGAATGAGCACCCGAGAGGGCGCCAGTCCCTTCGCCCGTGCAGTCAGGAGGAACGCGCTTCCTTCGAGATCGACCATCGCGCCCCGCACAAACCGGGCGACCCCGCCGAGGCCGATCAGAGTGAGCGTCACCAGCGGAAGCGCGAGATGGCGCAGCCCGTCCACCAGCCGCGCCCAGGGCGGCAGGAA
This sequence comes from Gemmatimonadales bacterium, assembly GCA_044866195.1. GTDB lineage: Bacteria > Gemmatimonadota > Gemmatimonadetes > Gemmatimonadales > GWC2-71-9 > DASQPE01. The sequence goes on along the minus strand of JBIOTT010000069.1, from coordinate 9,685 downwards.
CTCGGCGTCGAGACCACCGGCGCCGAACGCGGGGAGGAGCCGCAGCTGGTAAGTGAACACCATGACCAGCATCAGCCCCAGCCAATACCCTGGTACCGCAAACAGGGTGACGCTGGCAGCCGAGAGGATGGTGTCGAGCCGCGTCCCTCCCACGTTGGCCTGCACCACCCCCAGCGCGATTCCCAAGGCGTAGCTCAGCAGAATCGAGAGCACGACCAGCTTCGCGGTCGCCGGCCAGGCTTCGAGCAGGAGCTCCCGCACCGGCCGGCCGGTGGCGATGCTGTTTCCCCAGTCGCCCCGAACGAATCGGCCGAGCCAGGCGCCGTATTGTGCGACGAGCGGGCGATCGAGCCCCAGCGCGTGGCGCTGGGCCGCTACCTGCTCGGCCGATGCCGCTGGCCCCACCAGGAGTCCCGCCGGATCGCCGGGCGCAGCGTGCAGCAGCAGGAAGACGAGCGTCACGACGCCCCAGATCACGGCAAGGCTCGCAACCGCCCGGCGGAGCAGGGGGCGAAGCATGCCGGAATGTCGTGCGGTTCACATTTCGCGGCAATTCACAGTAGAATGACCGGGTGACCCGGCCACTCGCCTGGAGCCTGGGGTTGGCAGCGACGCTGGGCGCCTGCGATCCGGCGCCCGATCGCGGCGCGACCGTGCTCTACGCATCCGGCGCCGACCTGCAGAGCGTCAACCCGCTGCTCACCCTTCATCCGCTCGCGCGTCAGGTGCAGCGCTATGTGCTGCTGACGACTCTCGCCCGCTACGACAGTGCTTTGACGCCGCGGCCCTATCTCGCGCGCAGCTGGACCTGGTCTCCGGATCGCCGGCACCTCACCTTCGCGCTGACTACGGCCGTGCACTGGCATGACGGGGTGCCGACCACGGCCCACGACGTTCGCTGGACGCTCGAGGCGGCGCGCGACCCGCGGGTTGGCTATCCTCGAGTGTCCGATCTGGCAGATCTTGCGACCGTCGCGGCCCCGGACGACTCGACGGTGGTGCTCGACTTCCGGGTGCCCCAGCGGCGGTTTCCCGACGTGCTCACCGACCTGGCGGTGCTCCCCGCGCATCTGCTCGATTCGGTGCCCCGCGATGGGCTGCGCCGGGCAGCGTGGAACCAGCACCCGGTGGGCAACGGGCCGTTTCGTTTCGTGCGGCACGAGCCCAATCGCCGTTGGGTGTTCGCCGCCGATACCGAGTTTCCCGCCGAGCTCGGCGGCCCGCCTCGGCTCGAGCGCCTGGTGCTGGCCGTGGTCGACGAGCCGGTCACCAAGCTGGCCGCCCTGGTCTCCGGCGAGCTCGACTTCGCCGGCATCCAGCCGGCACACGCCGCGTACGTCCGCCGCGACCCCCGGCTCGAGGTGCTCGACTACCCGGTCCTCTTCACCTACGGACTGGTCTTCAACACCCGCCGTCCGCCGTTCGACCGGGCCGACCGGCGGCTCGCTGTGTCCCGCGCCCTGGACCGGCGCGAGCTGGTGGAGGGATACGTGTATGGGTTCGGGACCCCGGCAACCGGGCCGATGACGGGAGCAGACGGGAGCGGACGGGAGCGGGCGGGAGCAGTCGGGAGCAGGGGGCGACGGTCGGCAGCGGGCACAGGAGCCTTCCGTCCGCTCCCGTCTGCTCCCGCCCGCTCCCGTCGGCTCCCGTCCGTCCGCTCCCGCCCGCTCCCGTCCGTCCCCTTCGAGCTGCTCACCGTCGGAAGCGGCGATGGCGTCTTGGAGCAGATGATCCAGGCCCAGCTGGCGCGCGCCGGGTTCCAAGTCACCATCCGGCAGCTCGAGCTGTCGGCGTTTCTCGACCGGCTGTACGGCCCCGCCCACGACTTCGACGCCGCGGTGCTCGGGATTCCGGGCGACGTCGGGCTCGGATATCTTGGCCCGCTCGCGGCGTTGGCGGGGATGACGCCTCTCAAAGAACCCTCCGCGACCGCCCGGCTCTTTGCCGATTCGGTGCCGGTCGCTTTCCTGTATCAGGCGCGAGGAGTCCAGGGGATGAACCGGCGGGTACATGGCGTCCAGATGGATCTTCGAGGTGAGCTGGTCACGGTGCACGACTGGTGGGTGTCGCGGTGATCCGCCGGGCTCGCGCCACCGCGCCGGTCCGGCTCGACTTCGCCGGTGGTTGGACCGACGTGCCACCGTTCTCTGCCAGGGAGGGTGGGTTGGTCGTCGGCGCCGCCATCCAACTGCGAGCCGAAGCCGAGGTGGTTCCCGGCGGCCGCGGCCTCCGGCTCGTGGCCGACGATCTCGGCCAGACCGTTGAGCTGGCCAGTCATGACGAGCTCTCCTCCGACTGCGGACTGCCGCTGCTTCGGGCCGCACTTCGCCTGGCTCCCCCGTCCGGCCCGCTCACGCTGCGCACCCATTGCGAGGCTCCTGCCGGCTCCGGCCTGGGCAGCTCCGGTGCCATCGACGTCGCTCTGGCAGCGGCGCTGGCAGCGGCTCACGGGGCCTCGCCCACGCCGCGCGAGATCGCCGACGCCGCCTGCCGGCTCGAGGCCGAAGAAGCCAAGATCCCCGGAGGGCGGCAAGATCAGTTCGCGGCAGCCTACGGCGGGTTTATCCTGCTTCGCTTTCGTGACCCTGAGGTCGAGGTCATCCCGCTGCGGCTGAGCGACGCCTTCACCAGCGAGCTGGCCCGGCGAACCATCCTCTGCTACACCGGAGCCTCTCGGTTCTCGGGAGGCACCATCGCCCGAGTGATGCAGGCGTACGAGCGGGGGGAACCGAGCGTCGTCGGGGCGCTACAGGGCATTCGTTGTCTCGCCGAGCAAATGGTGGAAGCCCTGCAGCGCGAGGACCTTGCCGGGGTGGGCGCGCTGATGGCGGAGAACTGGCGCGGGCAGCAGTCGCTGGATGCGGGAATGTGCACGCCGGTCATGGCTCAACTCGATGCCGCGCTGCGTAAGGCGGGTGCGCTCGGCGGCAAGGCGGCTGGCTCCGGCGCCGGCGGCTGCATGTTTTTCATCGCGGGCGACGACATTGGAGCGGCGCGACGGGCGGTGGTCGGAGCCGGGGCACAGCTCCTCCCGGTCGAATGGTCGTGGGAGGGCGTTCGAACGTGGTGACGGTCGAAACGCTCGCCGAACGCAAAGAAGCCATCGAAGCCTCGCCTGACCTTTCGGGCCTGCTGGGGCGACTCGCCGAGCGGGCTCGGCCCGTGCTGGAACGGCGTCCCCCGATTCCCGGGGCCAAGGCGTTGCTCTCGGTGGACGGCGGCGTTTGTCCCAACGACGGCCGCCAGCTCCGCTTCGATCCCTGGAGCCCATCGGCCCACACCTGCCCCCAGTGCCGCGCCGTTCAGCAGGGCGAGCGGCACGACCGCTGGTGGGCCCGGTTTCAACACCTCTGGCTCGGCGAACGCATGGCCCATCTGGCTGCGCTCGGTGCATTCGCCGGGCATGCTGGCGCCGCAAGTCGAGCTCGCGAGCTGCTGGCGCACTACGGCGAGCACTACTTCGAGTACGCGAACAAGGACAATGTGCTGGGCCCGAGCCGGCTCTTCTTTTCCACCTATCTGGAATCGATCTGGCTCACCAATTACCTGGCCGCGGCGGTCCTGCTCCGGGAAAGCGAGCAGCTCGATGGGGCGACGGCGGCCGCCGTCTCGGGATTGGGCGAGGAGGCCGCGAACCTCATCGGCGAGTTCAACGAGGGCCTCTCGAACCGCCAGACCTGGCACAACGCTGCGCTCGCCGCGATGGCGGTCTGGTTCGAGGACGAAGAGTTGCTTCGCCGCGCAGTGGAGGGGCCGTCCGGTCTCGTCGCTCACCTGGTTCAGGGGTTCGGCAGCGATGGGATGTGGTCCGAAGGCGAGAACTACCATCTGTTCGCGCTGCGCGGGCTGCTGGTCGGCCTCGACTGGGTTCGCTCCGTTGGAGTCGATCCGCTGGAGGAACCGGAGCTCGCCACCCGCCTCGCCGCGGCGCTGCGTGCGCCGCTGCTCAGCGCGCTCCCGGACCTGACCTTTCCCGCCCGGAAGGACTCCCGCTTCGGGGTATCGCTGGCCCAGCCGATGTACCTGGAGCTGTGGGAGGCAGGCAGGCGGGCGGACGGGCGGACGGACGGACGGGCGGACGGTGACACTGATGACTGGCTCGCGGCTCTTTACGCGGCGCCCGCGCCGCCCCCAGAGCTGTTCGACTCGTATCTGCATGAGTCCGGCGAGGTCGCGCCGGCCCGGCGCGACCGCAAGGACCTGTCCTGGTGGATGGTGCTGGCGATGGCGCCCTCTCTCGAAGGGAATGCCGCGCACTGGCATCCCGCCAGCAAGCTGTTCGAGTCTCAAGGACTCGCGGTGCTCCGGACCAGCGGGCGGTACGCCAGCCTCGAGTGCGGGGCACATGGCGGTGGCCACGGCCACCCCGACCGCCTGCACCTCACCCTCCACGAGCGGGGAGTGCACTGGCTCCCTGATTTCGGCACGGCGAGCTACGTCTCGCGCGACCTGTTCTGGTACCGCTCGACCCTGGCGCACAACGCACCCCAGCTCGACGGCGTTTCGCAGCATCCGGACGACGCGGTCTGCGAGTGCTTCGAGGCGCGGGATGAGTGGGCCTGGGTACGGGCGCGGTTCGAGTCGGTTACCCGAAGCCTGGTCTCGGGCCCGCGCTATCTGCTCGACATCGTGGAGCTTGCGAGCGACGTCGAACATCGGCTCGAGCTTCCCTGGCATCTGTCGGGCCGGCTCGAGGTCCGGACCCAGGGTCGCTGGGAACCGGCCGAGCTTCCCAGCGAGCTCGTCACCGAGGCCGAGCGGATGGTCGTCGCCGCAGATTCCGGAGTCGATGCTGCGAGCAGCGCGGGGAACGGGCAGACGCTCCTGCTCAGCTCGAGAGGAGCGGCCGACCTCATCCGTGCTGCGGCGCCGGGACCGCCGGGCACCGGCCCGGCCCAGTTCCTTCTGTTCGGGGCGGAGGGACGCACCGCGCGCTTTGTCTCGGTGCTTGCGGCTGCGCCGGCCGAGCTCCAGCTCGAGGGCGACACGATCGGAGTGACCGTCGGCGGCGAGACCGACCGGCACCGGCCGGTGGTCGACGGATGGGGGGTGGTGACTGCGCAGGGAGAGACCGTTCGTCTGGGCGGCCGACGGCCGGCGCCGCGCAGCTTCGAGCCTCTGGTCAATCGAGAGCCGCCGTTGCGGCAGACCGGGGTTGCCCTGAGGGTGAACGCTCCCCCCGCTCTCGATGCCACGCTCGACGGCTTCGATCTCTCGGCCGGGCTCGCTCTCGACCACGAGGATCAGTATCGGCGGAGTGAGGAGCCGTATTCGGGACCGGAGGACTTTTCGGCCATTGCATATGCCAACTGGGACGACGATGCCTTGTATCTGGCTGTCGCCGTGACCAAGCCGGATATCGTGTTGCGCCCGGGAGACGCCCCACCCCTGCTGCTCGACAACGAGCCGGACGATATCCATTCGGATGGGATCCAGGTCTACGTGCGGCTCCAGCCGGACGACGAGGTCTTCGGCTTTCTCATCGTGCCCGAGCCCGAGGGGGAACGCGTGCGCGTACGGGTTTCTGACGGATACGCGGGGGAGCCATCGATGGTCAGCGCCGCCTGGGCGCCGGCAGACGTGGGCTACATCGTCACGCTCGCGCTCCACTTGCCGGGCTGGGAATTGCGCGACCGCGGCGACTGCGTCGGATTCGATCTCCTGGTCAACGAGATGTTGCCGGACCGCGAGCGGCGATCGGGTCAGCTGGTCTGGAGCGGCGGCAGCGGGTGGGTGTGGCTGCGGGGCGATCGTCAAGATCCGTCGCGCTTCGGGGAGCTCGAGCTCGCGTGAGCGATGGGCCGGTCGCCGGCTTCACCTCCACCGGTAGCAAGCGGCTGGAGGCGTTGTTCGGTGGACGCGACGGGGCGTGGACGCCGCCGGCCCGCATGGTGCGGGCGGAAGGATGCCGGGTCTGGGATGCGGCGGGACGCGAGTACCTCGACCTGGTCATGGCACTGGGCGCAGTGGCTCTGGGCTATGGGCATCCCGAGGTCGGGCGCGCGGCGGTCGCGGCGATCGGCGCGGGGGTAGTCGGCCCGTTGCCCCCGGTGCTCGAGGAAGAGCTCGCCGCCCAGCTCAACCGGCTGATGCCCTGGCTGGAGCAGGTGCGCTTCCTCAAATCAGGCGCGGAGGCCTGCGCCGCCGCCGTTCGGCTCGCACGGGTCGCCACCGGACGCGAGCTGGTGCTGGGGTGCGGTTACCACGGCTGGCTCGACTGGTGCGAGGGAAGTGCCGGCGTGCCGGCGAGCACTCGCGCTCTGTTTGCCGAGCTGCCGTTCAACGACGTAGACGGCACCCGGCGCATGCTCGCTGCTGCGGGCGACCGGATCGCTTGCGTCATCACCGAGCCGATCGTGGTGCACGAGCCCAGCCCGGAGTGGCTCGCTCTGCTCCGGGCCGAGACCGAGCGGGTCGGCGCGCTGCTGATCGTGGATGAGATCAAGACGGCGTGCCGGCTGGAGGTGGGCGGGGGCACCCAGCGCTATGGCATCCGCCCCGATCTGGTAGTCCTGGGCAAGGCGATCGCCAACGGCTTTCCGCTGGCCGTCGTCGGGGGCCGGCGAGCGGTGATGGCGGGCGTCACTCGCACCTGGATCTCGTCGACCCTCGCCACCGAGCTGGTCTCGCTGGCTGCCGCCCGGGCCACCCTGGAGCTGGTGGAGCGGGAGCGGGTCCCGACTCGGCTCCACCAGCTCGGCACCCGGTTGCTGGAAGGCTTCCGGAGCCTCCAGGCCCGCTATCCCCATCTGCTGACCGGGGTGGGTGGGGTGCCTCAGATGTGCTTTCTCCAGTTTGCCGACGAAGCCGTCTCGCGTACGATGGCCCGGGGCGCCGCCGATCGCGGCCTCCTCTTCAAGCGCTCAGCCTATAACTTCGTCTCGCTCGCCCACAGCGAGACCCTGGTCGACCAGGCCCTAGCCGTGCTGGAAGATGTCGTGGGCGGAATCGAACGGTGACCTATCTTCCGTCCATGCTGATCGACGTGCACGCCCACTTCTACACCCAGCGATCCGCTCGGCCCGACTGGCGCGAGCGGAACGCGAGCCGGCTCGCCGCAGGGGAGCGAGTCGGCATCACGATTCACGTCGCGTCGATTCTGGGAACCTGGGGGCGCACCTCCCCAACCTATTTCGCCTCACCGGCCGATCTCACCCACGCGAATGACGCATTGCGCGCCCTCGAGCGCGAGCATCCCGACCGGATTCGCGGTTATGTCGCCATCAACCCGAACTTCGGAGCGCACGCCGAGCGCGAGATCCGGCTCGGGATTGCCGCTGGCATGATCGGGGTCAAGCTCGCCGCCAGCCGCCGCGCCGACGATCCGCTGGTCGATTGCGTGGCCGAGCTGGCGCAGGAGCACCGGGCGCCGATCCTGCACCACATCTGGCAACATCGCCGGGGAGACGTGCCCGGTCAGGAAGCGTCCGATGCGGTCGAGCTCGGCCGCCTGGCCGCGCGCCACCCCCGGGTCAGGTTCATCCTGGCGCACATCAGCGGCGGCGGCGACTGGATTCACTCGCTGCATGCCGTGCGCGACCGACCCAACGTGTTCGTCGATCTCTCCGGCAGCGGGGTGGACGGTGGGATGCTGGAAGCCTGCCTCGACGCGGTGGGCGTGGGCCGGCTCCTGTGGGGATGCGATCTCACGATCGACACGGGGTGGGCCAAGCTCCGCTACCTCGAGCACCTGCTCGCGCCTGCCGATCTCGCCCGCATTGCATGGAAGAACGCGGCCGAGATCTTTCCGGCGGGCGCGTTCCCCGCCAGCTGATGCGCGTCGACGCCAACGTCCTCCTCGGCGCCTATCCGTTCCGCCGCGTACCCGGCACCTCGCCGGACGCGGTTATCCGCGCGATGGATCGGGTCGCAATCGATCAGGCCTGGGCGACGCACCTTCCGGGCCTCTTCTGGCGGGATCCGACCGAGGGCAACGCCTGGCTCTATGACACTACCAGCCGCCAGCCGAGGCTCCGACCGGTTCCGGCAATCCATCCCGGGCTTCCCGGGTGGGAGCGAGTCCTTGAAGGAGCGGTGGCCGCCGGCGCCCCAGGGGTGCGATGCGATCCCACGTTCTATGGCCTCGATCCCGCCGGCGCCGAGCTGCGACGGCTGCTGGGCGCGTGCGGCGAGGCGGGCATGCTGCTGGTTCTGGCGGTGCGGCTCGAGGATGGACGCCAGCGCCATCCCAACGACCGGGCGCCAGAGCTGCCGGCCGCCGCCGTGCGAGCCCTGATCCGCTCCCATCCGGCCGCGCGGCTGCTCATCACCCACGCGCACCGCGGGTTCGTCGAAGAGGTCCACTTCGGATCCACGCCAGCTGAAGCGGCCAGGATCTGGTGGGACCTCTGTTGGCTGTGGGGCCCGCCGGAGGACGACCTGGCAATCTTGCTGACGACGGTAGGAGTCGACCGGTTCGTGTTCGGTACCGGTCAGCCGCTGCGCTTGCCCGAGGCCAGCGTCGCCAAGCTCGACTTGCTGGAGCTCACTGCGGACGAGCGTGGCCGGATCGAGCGGCAGAACCTGGAGGACGCGGTTGCCCGATGAGCTACCCTTCCGAGCGGGAGCACTTTCGGATCCAATACCCACCGCGGCCCGTCCTAACATCGTCATCGAAGGCCGCTCGTTCGACGTGATCGACCTGTCGGAGCGGGGTGTACGTTTCCGGGAGGATGAGGGTTCCTCGTTTTCGCCCGGCGACGAGGTCGCCGGGACAGTGCGGTTTCGGCGGACCGAAGCGGTCGAGGTCATGGGCGCGGTGGTGCGGGTCGGAAGCCGGGAAGTCGCGGTCAAGTTGGAGGTAGGCGTGCCCCTCCGCACCATCATCGAGGAGCAGCGCTTTTTGCGCGAGCACCACCGAGGGATGTCCTAGTGACTGGGAGCAGGAACGAGATCGGGTTGCGGAGCGATATGGCCAGGCTAGTGAGCCGGCTGCGGCATGGACTCGTGCCGGCGGTCCCGGTGCCCTGGAGCCACGGCGGTCTCGACCAGCCGGCGCTCGCGGCCTACGTCCAGTGGATGGCGCAGCACCCGGTCGCGGGCGTGGCGGTGGGCGTTCACACTGGGCGGGGGCGCCATCTCGCGCCCGCCGACCGCCGGCGCGTCCTTGCCGCATGGCGCGAGGGGCTGGGCGACCGGGTGATCGTGGCCGGCGCCTGGGACGAGGCCAGCGCGGTCGAAGCCCGCGACGGCGGCGCCGACGCCATTCTGGCGTTCCCACGGCGGGACGATCCCGTTGCCTATCACGAGCGCCTCAGCCGGCACTTGCCGGTCATCCTGTTCTACCTCTACGAGGCGGCCGGTGGAGTCGCCTGGTCGATGGACACGCTGGGAGAGCTGCTCGCGCTGCCGGGGGTGCTGGGTATCAAGGTGGCGACCCTCGACTCGGTGATGACCTTTCAGGATATCGCCGCCCGGGTTCGAGACCTGCCGGGCAAGCTCCTCATCACCGGTGAGGATCGGTTTCTCGGCTACTCGCTGCTCCTGGGCGCCGACGCCGCGCTCATCGGCATGGGCGCGGCGCTGCCCGATCTTCAAGTCGAGCTGCTCGGGGCTCGGGTGAACGGCGATTGGGCCCGGTTTGTTCAGCTCAGTAGTCTCTGCGATGACTTTGCTCGGGTCACCTTCCGTGCGCCGATGGAGGGCTACGTCCGGCGGATGCTCTGGGCCGCGGCGGCCGACG